>NZ_CP188256.1:1593156-1911787 GCF_049994875.1 Cellulomonas sp. McL0617 | reverse complement strand
CCGGTCGAGATGTGTCCGAACCCGGCCTCGTCGAAGCCGAGCGTGCGCACGGCCGCGGCGGAGTCGCCACCGCCGACGATGGTGAAGCCGCCGTTGGTGCCGGCGTCGACGAGGGCCTGTGCGACCGCACGCGTGCCGCCCGAGAACGCCTCGAACTCGAAGACGCCGGCCGGGCCGTTCCAGACCACGGTCTTGGCGTCGACGATCTTGGACGCGAAGAGAGCGGCGGAGTCGGGGCCGATGTCCAGGCCGATCTTGCCGTCAGGGATCGCGTCCGCGGCGACGACGAGGGCCGGGGAGTCGGCCTTGAACTCGTCCGCGACCACGATGTCCGTCGGCAGGACGATCTCGACGCCGGCCGCCTCGGCCTGCGCCAGGTAGCCCTTGACGGTCTCGATCTGGTCCTGCTCGAGGAGCGAGTTGCCCACCGAGTAGCCCTTCGCCGCGAGGAACGTGAAGAGCATCCCGCCGCCGATGAGCAGGCGGTCCGCCTTGGTCAGCAGGTTCGCGATGACGCCGAGCTTGTCGGAGACCTTCGAGCCGCCCAGGACGACGACGTAGGGCCGGGCCGGGTCGTCCGTCGCCCTGCGCAGGGACGCGACCTCCTTCAGCACGAGCGTGCCGACGGCGTGCGGGAGCACGAGCGCGACGTCGTACACCGAGGCCTGCTTGCGGTGGACCACACCGAACCCGTCGGAGACGTAGACCTCGGCCAGCTCGGCCAGGTCGGCGGCGAGCGATGCGCGCTCCTCGTCGACCTTGGACGTCTCGCGCGGGTCGAAGCGGATGTTCTCCAGCAGGGCGATCTCGCCGTCCTGCAGCGCCGCGACCGTGGCCTTGGCCGACTCGCCGACGACGTCGTCGGCCAGCGCGACCGGCTGACCCAGCAGCTCGGACAGCCGCTCGGCGACGGGCTTGAGCGAGTACTTGTCCTCGGGTGCGCCCTTCGGACGGCCGAGGTGGGCCGTCACGACGACGCGCGCCCCGGCGGACAGCAGGGCCGTCAGCGTCGGGAGCGCCGCGCGGACGCGGCCGTCGTCGGTGATCGTCGTGCCGTCCAGCGGCACGTTGAAGTCGGAACGGACCAGGACGCGCTTGCCGCGCAGGTCTCCGAGGTCCTCGATGGTCTTCATGGGGTCTCCTCTGTGAGCAAGGGGGTGGCTCAGACACGACAGCGTCCGCGTGCACCCGGGTGGGGCGCACGCGGACGCTGGACGATCAGTCGTGATGCCCGTCGTGAAGCATCGACGAGGTCAGAGACGCTCGCCGACGTACGTGGTGAGGGCCACGAGGCTGTTGGAGTAGCCCCACTCGTTGTCGTACCAGGCGATGATCTTGACCAGGTCGCCGCTCACCTTGGTGAGCTTGGAGTCGAAGATGCTCTGGTGCGGGTTGGTGACGATGTCGCTCGAGACGATCTCGTCCTCGACGTACTCCAGGATGCCCTTGAGCGGTCCCTCGGCGGCGGCCTTGACCGCGGCGTTGACCTCGTCGACCGTGACCTCGCGCGAGGCGGTGAAGGTCAGGTCGGTGGCCGAGCCGGTGATGACGGGGACGCGCAGGGCAAAGCCGTCGAGCTTGCCCTTGAGCTCCGGGAGGACGAGCGCCACGGCCTTGGCCGCACCGGTCGACGTCGGGACGATGTTCTGCGCGGCCGCACGGGCGCGGCGCAGGTCCTTGTGCGGACCGTCCTGGAGGTTCTGGTCACCCGTGTAGGCGTGGATCGTGGTCATGAGACCACGCTCGATGCCGATGGCGTCGTTGAGCGCCTTGGCAATCGGGGCCAGGCAGTTCGTGGTGCACGACGCGTTCGAGATGATGTTGTGCGCGGCGGGGTCGTAGAGCGTGTGGTTGACGCCCATGACGAACGTCGCGTCCTCGTTGGACGCCGGCGCGGAGATGATGACCTTCTTGGCGCCCGCGGCGAGGTGCGCCTTGGCCTTCTCGGCGTTGGTGAAGAAGCCGGTGGACTCGATGACGATGTCGGCACCCAGCTCGGCCCACGGCAGGTTCGCGGGGTCGCGCTCCTCGAGGGCACGGATCTTCTTGCCGCCGACGATGATGTTCTCGTCGTCGAACGCGACGCTCAACGGGAAACGACCGAGCACCGTGTCGTACTTCAGCAGGTGCGCGAGCGTCTTGTTGTCCGTCAGGTCGTTGACGCCGACGATCTCGATGTCCGCACCGGACGCGACGATGGCCCGGTAGAAGTTGCGACCGATACGGCCGAAGCCGTTGATGCCGACCTTGATGGTCACTTGCCCTCCTCGGCAGCGCCGACAGGAGATCGGCGCACACATGTTGATGATGGGTTACGCACGCCGCTGTGCGTTCCGACCGTCAACCCGCCCCGCCGGGCCATACCCGGGCGCGATGCCTTGGCACAACTCAGTAGAACGCGTGGCGATCGGATAACCCAAGCCTATACCCGTGACACGGGTCACGCGGACACGGTCCGGGCCCCGCGGGAGGGCCTACAGGTCGAGCAGGTCCGGGCTCAGTCCGGCCTCGGTGTCGGGGATGCCCAGGTCAGCGGCCCGCTTGTCCGCGGTCGCCAGGAGACGTCGGATCCGGCCCGCCACGGCGTCCTTGGTGAGCGGCGGGACCGCCAGCTTGCCCAGCTCCTCGAGCGACGCCTCCTTGTGCGCGAGCCGCAGCTCGCCGGCCTCGCGCAGGTGCTCAGGCAGCTCGTCACCGAGGATCTCGAACGCCCGCTCGACGCGAGCGCCCGCGGCGACCGCCGCGCGGGCCGAGCGGCGCAGGTTGGCGTCGTCGAAGTTGGCCAGCCTGTTGGCGGTCCCTCGCACCTCACGCCGGACCCGGCGCTCCTCCCAGAGCAGCATGGTCTCGTGCGCGCCGAGCCGCGCGAGCATCGCGCTGATCGCGTCGCCGTCGCGGATGACCACGCGGTCCACGCCGCGCACCTCGCGGGCCTTGGCCGCGATGCCGAGCCGGCGGGCGGCGCCGACGAGCGCCAGCGCGGCCTCCGGGCCGGGGCACGTGACCTCCATGGCCGACGAACGCCCGGGCTCGGTGAGCGAGCCGTGCGCCAGGAACGCGCCGCGCCATGCGGACTCGGCCTCGGCGACGCCCGCGGACACGACCTGGGGCGGCAGACCGCGAACGGGCCGGCCACGGTTGTCGAGCAGCCCGGTCTGACGGGCCAACGACTCCCCGTCCTTCACCACGCGCACGACGTAGCGGCTGCCGCGGCGCAGGCCACCGCCGGAGACGACGATGATCTCGCTCTCGTGCCCGTAGACCTCCGAGATCGCCTGTCGCAGCCGACGGGCAGCGATGCCCGTGTCGAGCTCCGCCTCGATCACGATCCGACCCGAGATGATGTGCAAGCCGCCCGCGAACCTCAGGGTGGCCGAGACCTCGGCCTTCCGTGAGGACGTCTTGTCCACCTTCAGACGGGCGAGCTCGTCCTTCACCTGTGCCGTCAACGCCATGGCTGCATCCTGCCATCCAGGGCAGCTGTCCGGGACCGCTCCGCTCAGCTAGTCCGACCGGGTTCCGACGTCGCCGAGGAACCCGTCGACCACGTCGGAGTACGCGCTCGCCAGTCGCAGCGGGTCGTGGCGCGGGGTGCCGTCGCCCCTGCTCACCTGACGCAGCAGCAGGCGTGCCCCCAGGTCGGCCGTGCGTGCCGCCAGTGCGGAGACGTCCTCGACCGCGCTCGGATCGGCGACCACGGCGTCGATCGACAGCTCGGGCGCGTGCGCGCGCAGCACCTCCAGGTAGTCCTCGGCGCGCATGCCCGCCGTCTCCCCGGATTCACCCGACGCGAGGTTGAGCGTCAGGATCGTGCGGGCGTGCGTCCTGCCCAGCGCCTCGCGCAGGCCGGGCACCAGCAGGTGCGGCAGCACGGACGTGTACCAGGAGCCCGGACCGAGCACGATCCAGTCCGCCGCCTCGATCGCCTCGACGGCCTGCGGGCAGGCCGGCGGGTCGGCGGGGTCGAGCCGCAGCTGCTCGATCGTGCCGTTCGTGACGGCGACCGCGCTCTGCCCGACGACGAGGGAACGCATGCCGACCTCGTCCACGACCTCAGCCTCGATCCGCAACGGGACCGACGCCATCGGCAGCACCCGGCCACGCGCGCCGAGCAGCCGCCCCACCCAGTCGAGACCCTCGACGGTGTCGCCCAGCTGCTCCCACAGCGCGACGATCAGCAGGTTGCCGACGGCGTGCTGGTCGAGGTCGCCCGACGAGTGGAACCGGTGCTGGAGCAGGTCACGCCACGTGCGGCCCCACTCGGAGTCGTCGCACAGCGCGGCGAGCGCCATCCGCAGGTCGCCCGGCGGAAGCACGCCGAGCTCCTCGCGCAGGCGGCCGGAGGAGCCCCCGTCGTCGGCCACCGTGACCACCGCGGTGATCCGGTCGGTCATCAGGCGCAACGCCGAGAGCGACGCGGACAGCCCGTGGCCCCCGCCGAGTGCGACGACCGCGGGCGACGTGCTGGCTCGGACGCCCCTCATTCCTTGCCGAGGTCGCGCGCCGACACAGCGACGTGGTGCCCCTGGTCGCGCAGTCGGGCGGCGATCGCCTCGCTGATGGCGACCGACCGGTGCTTGCCGCCGGTGCAGCCGACCGCGATGGTCACGTACCGCTTCTCCTCGTTGAGGTACCCGGCGAGCACGGGCTCGAGCGCCGCGACGTAGCGGTCGATGAACGTCACGGCACCCGGCAGACCCAGCACGTAGTCCCGGACGGGTGCGTCCCGACCCGTCAGGTGCCGCAGCTCGGTGATCCAGTACGGGTTGGCCAGGAAGCGCACGTCGACCACGTGGTCGGCGTCCAGCGGCAGGCCGTACTTGAACCCGAACGACAGCACGGAGACCTGCAGAGCTTCGTCGCCGCCGTTCGTCACCACGGCGCGCACCTCGCGGGCCAGGTCGTGCACGTTGAGCTCGGACGTGTCGATGAGCGTGTCGGCACGCTCGCGCAGGTCGACGAGTGCGGCACGCTCGGCAGCGATGCCGTCCAGGATGCGACCCGAACCCTGCAACGGGTGAGGGCGGCGCACCTGCTCGAACCGGCGGACCAGGACCTCGTCGGACGCGTCGAGGAACAGGATCCGGTAGTCGACGCCCGACTCACGCAGGCCCTCGAGCACGGGGGCGAGGTCACGGAAGAACTCACGTCCGCGGACGTCGATCACGGCGGCGAGCCGCTGGGCGCGTGCACCGGCCGCTCCGCTCGTCAGCATTCCGACGAGGTGCGTGAGCATCTGCGCCGGGAGGTTGTCGATCACGTACCAGTCGAGGTCCTCGAGCACGGCGGCGGCCCGCGACCGACCGGCCCCCGACATGCCCGTGATGATCAGGACCTGGGGCTGCACGAGGTGCGGGGCGCCGGTCGCGGCCTCGAGCGCCGGGATGCCGGCAGGGACAGTGATCGGCGAAGGCTCGTCGCTCATGCGTCCAGCATGCCAGCCGCGGCGCTCACCTGGTCCGACGCGCCCGGGGCTGTGGTTTGTTCGGCGGCTGGTTCGGCGGCTGGTTCCGCAGCCGGATTGAGGGCCGCGACCACCGCGGCTGCCGTCCGGTCCCCCATCCCCTGCACCGAGGCGATCTCTTCCGCCGATGCCGCGCGCAGCCGCTTGACCGACCCGAAGTGCCGCAGGAGTGCCGCCTGACGAGCGGGGCCCAGGCCGGGCACGTCGTCGAGCACGGACGTGGTCATGCCCTTGCTGCGCCGCTTGCGGTGGGCCGTGATGGCGAACCGGTGCGCCTCGTCACGGAGCCTCTGCAGCAGGTAGAGGCCCTCGGAGGACCGCTGCAGGATGACCGGGTACTCCTCGCCGGGCAGCCAGACCTCCTCGAGCCGCTTGGCCAGCCCGCAGAGAGCGACGTCGTCGATCCCGAGCTCGGCCATCGCGGCCGCTGCGGCGGCGACCTGGGGCGGCCCACCATCGACGACGACCAGGTTGGGCGGGTAGGCGAACCGCACCGGTCGCCCGGTGACCTCGTCGATCGGTCCCGACCGGACGAGGTGGTCGTCGTCGTCGCCACCCGTGTCCAGCTCGAGATCTCGGGAGTCGGCGCGGTCGGCGAGGTAACGCCGGAACCGGCGGGTGATGACCTCGTGCATCGCCGCCGTGTCGTCGCGCGCACCCTGGCCCTCCGGGCCCCGGATGTTGAACATGCGGTACTCGCTCTTGCGCGCCAGGCCGTCCTCGAACACGACCATCGACGCCGACTGGTAGGTGCCCTGGTTGTGCGAGACGTCGTAGCACTCGATGCGCAACGGCGCGGACGCCAGGTCCAGCGCCTCCTGGATCTCCTGCAGCGCCTGGCTGCGTGTGGTCAGGTCGCCCGCGCGCCGGGTGCGGTGCAGGACCAGCGCGTGCTCGGCGTTGCGCAGGACCGTGGCCGCCAGCTCGCGCTTGTCACCGCGCTGCGGGATGCGGACCGAGACCCTGCTCCCCCGCAGCCCGGTCAGCCACGCCTGCACCTGCTCGACGTCGGGAGGGAGCACCGGCACGAGGACCTCGCGTGGGACGGCCGACGAGCCCGCCCCACCGTCGCCCGACGCCTCGCTGCCGTAGATCTGCTGAAGCAGGTGCTCCACCAGCTCGCCGTCCGTGACGTCCTCGACCTTCTCCACCACCCAGCCGCGCTGACCGCGGATGCGTCCGTCGCGCACGTGGAACACCTGCACGGCGGCCTCGAGCTCGTCGCCGGACAGCGCGAAGATGTCCGCGTCGGTACCGTCCGCCAGCACCACCGCGTTCTTCTCGGTGGCCTTCTCGAGCGTCTGGATGTCGTCGCGCAGCCGGGCCGCCTGCTCGTAGTCCAGGACGCTGGCCGCCTCCTTCATCCGGGCGGTCAGGCGGCGGGTGAACTTGGCGGTGTCCCCCGCCATGAAGTCGCAGAAGTCCTGCGCGAGAGCATGGTGGTCGTCCGGCGAGATGCGCCCGACGCACGGTGCCGAGCACTTGTCGATGTAGCCCAGCAGGCACGGCCGGCCCTGCTGCTTGGCGCGTCGGAACACCCCGGCGGAGCACGTGCGGACCGGGAACACGCGCAGCAGCAGGTCGACCGTCTCGCGGATCGCCCAGGCATGCGCGTACGGCCCGAAGTACCGCGTGCCCTTGCGCTTCGCGCCACGCATCACCTGCACCCGTGGGAACTCGTCCGCCATGGTGACCGCGAGGTACGGGTACGACTTGTCGTCGCGGTACTTGACGTTGAACCGCGGGTCGAACTCCTTGATCCACGAGTACTCGAGCGCCAGGGCCTCGACCTCGGTGCCGACGACCGTCCACTGCACGGAGGCCGCCGTGGTGACCATCTGCCGCGTGCGCGTGTGCAGGTTCGACAGGTCCTGGAAGTAGCTGGACAGCCGCTGCCGCAGGCTCTTGGCCTTGCCGACGTAGATGACGCGGCCGTGCTCGTCGCGGAAGCGGTAGACCCCCGGCTCGTCCGGGATCTCCCCCGGTGCTGGTCGGTAGGTGGCGGGATCGGCCATGCGTTCGAGCCTAGTTCGGACGACTGACGTCGCGGACCGGACGCGGCACCCCGGCCGCGGCTACCGTGGGGCGATGGGCCCCCTGCACACGTACTCCGTCGACCTGACCTGGACGGGCGCCGGCGCGAGCGGCACCGCGAGCTACACGTCGTACAGCCGCGACCACGAGGTGCGCATCGGGACCAAGCCCGCCCTTCTCGGCTCGTCCGACCCCGCGTTCCGCGGCGACCCGTCGCGGTTCAACCCGGAGGAGCTGCTGGTCAGCTCGCTCGCGCAGTGCCACATGCTGTGGTTCCTGCACCTGGCTTCCTCCGCGGGGGTCGTGGTGGTCGGGTACGAGGACCAGGCCGTCGGGACGATGCGCATCGAGGCCGCCGGGCAGGGCCAGTTCCGGGAGGTCGTCCTGCGGCCCCGCGTCGTGGTTGGCCAGGCCGGTCGGCTTCCCGACGGGTCGCCGGTCACCGATGCCCTGCTCAGCGACGTGCACCGGCTGGCGCACGAGCACTGCTTCATCTCGAGGTCGGTCAACTTCCCGGTGAGGCACGAGCCGGTGCCTGTCCGGACGGCGAGCACGACCGCCGTCGCAGACTGAGCACGGCTGCGCCCCCGGCGTCGCCCGCCGCGGTCCCGCGCCAAGGCGCCGGCCGATCGTCCCGCGTCAGGCCGAGACCCGCTCCGAGACCGGCTCGAGGACCTCGGCCAGGAACCGTCCCGTGTGGCTGTCCGGCGACATCGCGATCTGCTCCGGCGTCCCCTCGGCGATCACGAGACCGCCGCCGCTGCCCCCCTCGGGGCCCATGTCGATCACCCAGTCGGCGTTCTTGATCACGTCGAGGTTGTGCTCGATGACGATGACGGAGTTGCCCTTGTCGACCAGCGACTGCAGGACGCCGAGGAGCTTGCGGATGTCCTCGAAGTGCAGGCCGGTGGTGGGCTCGTCCAGGACGTAGATGGTCCGGCCGGTGGAACGGCGCTGCAGCTCCGCCGCCAGCTTCACGCGCTGCGCCTCACCGCCCGACAGCGTCGGTGCGGGCTGCCCGAGCCGGACGTAGCCGAGCCCGACGTCGACCAGCGTCCGCAGGTGACGGGAGATCGCGGGCACCGCGGCGAAGAAGTCGGCGGCCTCCTCGATCGGCATTGCGAGCACGTCGGCCACGGTCTTGCCCTTGAAGTGCACCTCGAGCGTCTCGCGGTTGTACCGGTCGCCGTGGCAGACCTCGCACGGCACGTAGACGTCCGGCAGGAAGTTCATCTCGATCTTCAGCGTGCCGTCGCCCGAGCACGCCTCGCAGCGACCGCCCTTGACGTTGAACGAGAACCGCCCGGGCGTGTAGCCCCGGACCTTGGCCTCGGTGGTCTCGGCGAACAGCCGGCGGACGTGGTCCCAGACGCCCGTGTACGTCGCCGGGTTGGACCGCGGCGTCCGGCCGATCGGGCCCTGGTCGACGTGCACGACCTTGTCGAGGTGCTCCAGGCCGGTCACGCGCTTGTGCCGCCCCGCCACCTGCCGCGCACCGTTCAGCTCGTTGGCCATGACCGTGTACAGGATGTGGTTCACGAGCGTCGACTTGCCCGACCCCGACACCCCGGTGACGGCGATCAGCGTCCCGAGCGGGAACGAGACGTCGATCCCCTGCAGGTTGTTCTCCCGCGCACCCACCACGGTGACCTGGCGTGCCTTGTCGATGGGTCGGCGCACCTGCGGCATCGGGATGCTCCGCCGCCCGGACAGGTACGCGCCCGTGACCGACTCGGACGACGCGAGCAGACCGTCCAGGTCGCCCGAGTGCACGACGCGACCACCGTGCTCGCCCGCGCCCGGGCCGATGTCGACGATCCAGTCGGCCGTCCGGATGGTGTCCTCGTCGTGCTCGACGACGATGAGGGTGTTGCCCAGGTCGCGCAGGCGGGTCAGCGTCTCGATCAGACGACGGTTGTCTCGCTGGTGCAGGCCGATCGACGGCTCGTCCAGGACGTAGAGCACGCCGACCAGGCCGGACCCGATCTGCGTCGCCAGGCGGATGCGCTGCGCCTCGCCGCCGGAGAGCGTGCCCGCGGGGCGCATCAGGGACAGGTAGTCGAGGCCGACGTCCAGCAGGAAGCCGAGCCGCGCCTGGATCTCCTTGAGCACCTGCGTCGCGATAGCCCGCTCGCGCTCGCCGAGATCCAGGTGGTCCAGGAACTCGCGCGCCTCGCGGATGGGCAGGGCGCACACCTCGGCGATCGACCGACCGCCCACGCGCACCGCCAGCACCTCGGGCTTGAGCCGCGCACCGCCGCAGACCGGGCACGGGACCTCACGCATGAAGGCCTCGTACTTCTCCTTGCTCCAGTCCGAGTCGGTCTCGGTGTGCCGGCGCTCCAGGAATGTGATGACACCCTCGAACCCGGTGGAGTACTGCCGCTCGCGGCCCCATCGGTTCTTGTAGCGGACCTTCACCTCGTGGTTCTGCCCGTGCAGCACGGCGTCCTTGGCCCGCTGCGGGAGCGCGCGCCACGGCACCGACGTCGAGAACCCCATGTCCGAGGCCAGCGCGCTGAGCACGCGGCTGAAGTACTCCGACGAGATCTGCGACCAGGGCGCGACGGCGCCGTCGTCGAGCGACAGGTCCTCGTCGGGGATCACCAGGTCGGGGTCCACCTCGAGCTTCGAGCCCAGGCCGGTGCACTCCGGGCAGGCGCCGTACGGCGCGTTGAACGAGAACGTCCGAGGCTCGATCTCGTCGAGGGCCAGCACGTGGTCGTTCGGGCAGGCGCGGTGCTCGGAGAACCGGCGCTCGCGCTCGAGGTCGTCGATGTCGGCGTCGACGAGCTCCACCACGAGCAGGCCGCCGGCCAGGCCGAGCGCGGTCTCCACCGAGTCGGTGAGCCGTCGCTTCACGCCGTCGCGCGCCACGAGCCGGTCGATGACCACCTCGATGTCGTGCTTGAGCTTCTTCTCCAGCGTCGGCGGCTCCGTCAGCTGGACGACCTCGCCGTCCACCCGGGCGCGCGCGAAGCCCTTGCTCTGCAGCTCCTTGAAGAGGTCCGCGTACTCGCCCTTGCGACCGCGGACGACCGGTGCCAGCACCTGGTAGCGCGTGCCCTCGGGCAGCTCCAGCAACCGGTCCACGATCTGCTGCGGCGTCTGGGCGGTGACGCGCTCGCCGCAGACCGGGCAGAACTGCGTGCCGGCCCGCGCGAACAGCAGGCGCAGGTAGTCGTAGACCTCGGTGATCGTGCCGACGGTCGACCGCGGGTTCCGGTTGGTCGACTTCTGGTCGATCGACACGGCCGGCGACAGGCCCTCGATGAAGTCGACGTCCGGCTTGTCCATCTGCCCGAGGAACTGGCGCGCGTACGCCGACAGCGACTCGACGTACCGGCGCTGCCCCTCCGCGAAGATGGTGTCGAAGGCCAACGACGACTTGCCCGACCCCGACAGCCCCGTGAAGACGATGAGCTTGTCGCGCGGGAGATCGAGGTCGACGTTCCGGAGGTTGTGCTCGCGGGCGCCCTGCACCACCAGACGATCGTTCACGCCCGGGAGTCTACGTGCCGCCACCGACAATCGCACATCTGTTCGACGTGAGTGAACACACAGGTGCTCGACGTGCCTGACCTGTCCGACAGGATCATGCTCGGGCCCATGCACGCCGACCACGACCCTGATCCGGTGCCGATCGAGGAGTACGCGGTGCTCGGCGACGGGAGCACGGCCGCGCTCGTCTCGCGGCGTGGCTCGATCGACTGGATGTGCCTGCCGACGTACGACTCGGCCGCGTGCTTCGCGCGCCTGCTCGGCACGCCGGAGAACGGCCGCTGGCTGCTCACCGTCCGCGACGCCACAGCGGTCACGCGCCGCTACCTCGACGACTCGTTCGTCCTGGAGACGACCTACGAGTCACCCCACGGGGCCGCGGTCGTGCTCGAGACGATGCCCCTCAACGACGGCCGCTCCGACCTGGTCCGGCGGATCGAGTGCACCCGCGGCACCGTCGAGGTAGAGCACGAGTGGATCGTGCGGTTCGGGTACGGAGCGGTCGAACCGTGGGTGCACCACGTCACGGACGCCGACGGCGCCGACACCATCCGGGCGATCGCCGGTCCGGACTCGCTGCTGCTGCGCGGCGACCGCCTGCCCACCCCCGACGGCCGGCGGCACGCCGACCGGTTCACGCTCGGTGCCGGCGAATCGGTCGAGCTCTCGCTCACGTGGACGCGTTCGTGGGACCCGGTGCCGCCCCGGCTGGGCATCCTCGAGCGGCTGGACGAGTCGCGCGTCGCGTGGGGCCTGTGGGCGCGCAGCTGTGCCTACCAGGGCTCCTACCGCGAGGCTGTCGTCCGGTCACTGCTCGTCCTGCGTCTGCTCACCGACCGGGAGACCGGCGGCATCGTCGCGGCCCCGACGACGTCGCTGCCGGAGGACTTCGGCGGGGAGCGCAACTGGGACTACCGCTTCTCGTGGCTCAGGGACGCCGCGTTGACGCTCGAGGCGCTGCTCGAGCACGGGTACGACGAGGAGGCCATGGACTGGCGCGGCTGGCTGCTGCGCGCGGTGGCCGGGAGCTCGGACGACCTGCAGATCATGTACCGGGTGGACGGCGGCCGAGAGCTGCCGGAACGCACGCTGGACCACCTCGCCGGATACGCCGGCAGCAGGCCGGTCCGGGTGGGAAACGCCGCGGTCGACCAGATGCAGAACGACGTGCTCGGTGAGGTCATGTGCGCGCTCGAGCAGGCGCGCGACGCGGGGCTCGACGAGACCGACGACTCGTGGTCGCTGCAGCGGCACCTCGTCGACCACCTCCTCGACCACTGGCGCGAGCCCGACCGCGGCATCTGGGAGGTCCGGGGCGATCCGCAGCACTTCACGCACTCCAAGGTCATGGCGTGGGCCGCCGTGGACCGGGGTGTCCGCGCCGCCGAACGGCACGGCTTCGACGCGCCGCTGGAACGCTGGCGCACCGAGCGCGACGCGATCCACGCGGACGTCGTGGCGCACGGATGGGACGCGGCGCGCGGGACGTTCGTGCAGTTCTACGGCGCCGAGCACACCGACGCCGCCCTCCTGCAGCTCGCTCAGGTCGGGTTCCTGCCGTCCGACGACCCGCGGATCACGGGCACGGTCCGCGCCATCCGCGACGAGCTCGAGGTGGCGCCGGGCCTGCTGCGCCGGTACCGGACCGAGAAGACGGACGACGGTGTCGCGGGCGACGAGCACGCATTCCTGGCCTGCTCCTTCTGGCTCGCCGACGCCCTGGCCCGCGTGGACGACGTCGACGCCTCGACGGAGGTGCTGGACATCCTCACGGGCCTCGCCAACGACGTCGGGCTGCTGGCCGAGCAGTACGACCCGGTCGGCCGCCGGATGGCGGGAAACACGCCGCAGGCGCTCTCGCACCTCGCCCTCGTCCGCGCGGTGCACAGCCACGACCTGGCCGTGGCGCGTCGGGAGGGACGGGCATGAACGACGAGCTCGAGATCCGATCCGTCTCGGTGGGAGCGATGGACAACAACGCCTACCTGCTGCACGAACCGGCAGGCGGCGCGCAGCTGCTGATCGACGCGGCCGACGAGCCGGACCGGCTGCTCGCGCTGGTCGCCGAGGGCGGCGGCCGGCTGGACGCCGTCGTCACCACCCACCGCCACCCGGACCACCACCGGGCGCTCGCCTCCGTCGTCGCGGTCATGGGCGCTCCGTCGTGGGCGGGCGCCGACGACGCCGACGCCATCGGCGAGGCGACGGACATCCCGGTGGCCCGCCGCCTGCACGACGGCGACACGCTGCTGCTCGGGGCGGCGAGCCTCGAGGTGGTCGCGCTGCGCGGCCACACGGCCGGCTCGATCGCCGTGGTCTACCGGACGCCAGCCGGTCGCGTGAACCTGTTCACCGGCGACTCGCTGTTCCCCGGTGGACCCGGCGCCACGGCGACGCCCGAGGCGTTCGCGTCCCTCATGGCCGACCTGACCGAACGGGTCTTCGACCGGTTCGACGACGACACGAGCGTCCACCCGGGCCACGGACGCGGCACCACGCTCGGCGCCGAACGACCCCACCTCGACGAGTGGCGCGCCCGAGGCTGGTGACGGCCGGTCACGAGAGGTCTCGGACACGCACCAGCCCGCGGATCTCGAGGTCGCGGCGCAGCCGGGGGTCGGGCAGGGCGTCGACGATCACCGCCGCGCCGATCCAGTGGGCGCCGCTCGCCTGGACCAGTCGGTGGCAGGCTTCGACCTGTCCGCCCGTCGCCACCCAGTCATCCACGAAGAGCACACGGTCCCCCGACCGGAGCAGGTCCCGTCGGACGCCCAGCCGGAGGTGTCGGTCGCGATAGTCGGGCCGGGTCGTGGCTTCCCGCCAGGCGTCGCTGTCACAGGCGCGGCCCGGATCCTTGCGCACCTCGACCAGGCCGACCCCGATCGAGCGGGCGACGAGCGCGCCCAGCAGGGTCCCACGCGACTGCGGACCAAGGACGACGGTGGGGCCCGAGTCGGCGAACAGCCCCGCGAGTTCGGGACCGAGCGCATCCAGGGTCGCGGCGTCGGCCCACCATCCGGTGACGTCGGAGTATCGCCCGTAGCCCGACCGGTCGCCGACCCACCGGAAACCGGCGCGCAGGCGTTCGCGGGTGGTGTCCATGCCCGGGAGTATGTCGGGGTCCGGACCGGCCCCGGCAGCGATTTACTGCGCGAGCACGAGGTCGCGCACCTGACGCCGCAGGACCTTGCCCACCTGCGACCGCGGCAGCTCGTCGAGCACCACGAGCCGACGCGGCAGCGCATAGCGCGCAAGGCGCTGCTCGCACCACGACCGGACGGACTCCAGATCGATGCCCGTGGCGCCCGCGTCGAGCACGACCGCAGCCACGACGGTCTCGCCCAGGTCGCCTCCCGGGACCCCCACCACCGCCACGTCGGCGATCCCCGGCATCTGCCGCAGCCCGTCCTCGACCTGCGACGGGTAGACCTTGAACCCGCCGCTGACGATGAGCTCCTTGAGACGGTCGACCAGGACAACCCAGCCCGTCTCGTCGACGGTCACCACGTCGCCGGTCCGCAGCCACCCGTCGGGCAGCAGCTGCTCGGCGGTCTCGTCGGGACGCCGCCAGTAGCCGGCGAACACCTGGGGCCCGCGGATGAGGAGCTCCCCGCGCTCGCCCTGAGGCACGTCGCGCGACGCGTCCGTCGGGTCGACCACCCGGATCTGCGTGCTGGGGAACGGCAGGCCGAGCGTGCCGGGGCGCCGGCCCTCGGTCAACGGGTTGCCCAGCGCCACGGGTGACGTCTCGGTCATCCCGTACCCCTCGATCACCAGCCCTCCGGTCGCATCCTCCCACCGACGCGCGGTCTCGATCGGCAGGGCCATGGCGCCGGAGATCGCGTACCGGAAGGACGCGAGATCACCAGGCTCGGCGGCCGCCGCGAGCCGGTCGAGCATCGGCGGGACAGCCGGCAGGAACGTGCCGGGGAGTCGCCGTTGGGCCGTCAGGACGAGTGCGGGATCGAAGCTCGGGAAGGCGACGAGGGTGGCGCCCACCCGCGTCGCGTAGCTCAGGCACAAGGTCAACCCGAAGGCGTGGAAGAACGGAAGAACGCCGTAGACCACCTCCGTGTCCTGCTCGGCCGCGGTCCACGCCTGACCCTGCACGGCGTTCGCGACGAGGTTGCGGTGCGTGAGCATCGCTCCCTTCGGCGTCCCCGTCGTACCGCCGGTGTACTGGAGCAGAGCGAGGTCGCCGGACACGGGGCGCGGGTAGGACGGGTCGATCGGGTCCGTCCTGGCGACCAGGTGGTGCCACCGCGGGAACGCGGGCGGCAGAGGCCCCCGCATCGCCGCCCGCAGCCGGCGCGCACGAGGCACCGGGAGGCGCAGCTTCCAGCGGCTCGACGCCGGCAGGTCCGCCGTCAGGTCGACGGCGACGACGGCGCGGAGCCGGGTCGTGGTCAGCGACGAGAGGACCGCCGGCACCGTCTTCTCCCAGACGAGCGCCACGACGGCACCGGAGTCCGTGAGCTGGTGGGCGAGCTCCGACGCGGTGTACGTCGGGTTGTGCTCGACGACGACGGCGCCGATGCGCAGGACCGCGTAGAAGGCGATCACGTGGGACGTGCAGTTCGGGATCGCCAGCGCCACGCGGTCACCGGGCTGGACGCCGAGATCGAGCAACGCGTTCGCGCCGCGGTCGACGGCGGCGGCCAGCTCGGCGTAGGTCGTCTGGGCACCCAGGAAGTCCACGGCTACGCGGTCGGGGCACCGCGCCGCCGCCCGGTCCAACGCCGCGCCGAGCGGTTCGTCGGGGATGGTGACCTCGCTCGGCGGCTGCCCTGTCGTCATCCGCCCACGCTAACCTACGGACGCGTAAGTTACGGACGAGTAACCCAGCGGGTGAGGGTCACCCCGCCCGGCTCGACCTCGACACCGACCGGGACGAACGAGGACCGTTCGAGCACCCGCTCGCTGGCGGCGTTGCCGAGCATCGTCCGGGCGTGGACACGGGGTGCGCCGTGCGCGACGGCCCAGGACGTGAGCGCGCGGACGGCGGAGGTCGCCAGACCGCGGCCCCGTCCTTCGGGCAGGAACGCGTAGTACAGGTGTGGGCCGTCGACTCGTACGGAGACGCCGATGGTGCCCACCGGGCGCCCCTCGAGCTCCGCCACGAAGCGGCCACCACGCCCGTCCACACGCTGCTCGATGCTCCGGGCGATCCGCGCCCGAGCCTCCGCCTCGCTCACCTCGGCCGGGTAGTACGTCCACTGGGGGACATCGGGTACGCGGGAGAGGGCATGGTCGAGTCGCCAGTCCGCCGGCTCCACGGAGCGCAGCCGCCCGACAGGCAGGTCGAGGACGTCCGGCAGCTCCATGTCAGTCCTCGGGCGGCCCGAGCACGGAGGTGGCCACGGTCGCGTGCGCCGACTCGTCGTCGGACGGATGGAAGATCCCCGCCAGCACGTCGCGGTAGAGCCGGCCGAGCTCGTTGCCGCTGAAGTAGGAGCCTCCGCCGGAGACCCGCAGGGCGGCGTCGACGACCATCCGTGCCGACTCCGTCGCCCGGACCTTGAGCCCGACCAGCTGCGCGAACCACCGCGCACCGTGGTCCGCCTGCTCGTCGACGTCGCGCGCCAGCGCGAACACCTGGAGCTCGGCGCCGTCCTGCGCCAGGACCGCGTCGGCGATCCGCCACCGGATGTCGGGATCCTGCGCGTACGCCCGCCCGTCGTACTTCATGGACGTCCGCCTGCGGGCCGCCGCGACGCCGAGCTCGATCGCGCGGCGACCGATCCCCGTGTAGACCGCCGCGAGCAGCACCTCGAAGACGGCGAAGAGGGCGAAGATGAACGGGTCGCCGCTCGGACCCGGCGGGAGCTGCCGGTACACCCGGTCGGCGGGCGCCAGGGCCCCGTCGAGCACCGTGGTGACGGACTGGGTGGCACGCATGCCGAGCGTGTCCCAGTCGTCGCGCGTCTCGATCCCGCCGCCGTCCCGCGACACGACGCCGTGCACGAGCAGCGGGTTCTGCAGGTCGGAGTCATCGAGCCCGAACGTCGCCAGCCGCGTCCACACCGGCGACAGCGAGGTGAAGATCTTGGTGCCGAAGTACCGGTAGCCGCCGCCTTCCTGGCGCACGGCGCGGGTTCGGCTGCCGAACATCACGAGGTCGTTGCCGCCCTCGGAGTTGCCGAACGCAAAGATCTCCCCCGCGGCAGCGTCCTCGAGGATGAACTTGACCGAGTCGTCGCCGCGCGCCGCCAGCAGCGCCGCCAGGCCGGTCACCACCAGATGCATGTTGACCGCGAGGGCGGTCGCCGGCGCAGCCGCCGCCAGGCGCACCTGCTCGCGCGAGACCTCTTCGAGGGTCAGGCCAGCACCGCCGAGGCGCTCCGGCACGAACGCCGTCAGGTACCCCACGGCAACGAGGTCCGCCAGATCGTCGTGCGGGAAGGAGTTGTCCCGGTCGTGGCCCGCGGCGCGGTCGTGGACGCGAGCCAGGAGGTCGTCGGTGAGCAGGGTTCGCAGCAGGCGTGCCATGCCCGACACTCTGCCATCCGAGTCCGGCAGGATGGCCTCATGCCCACCTATGCCGTCCGATACACCTACGCCGAGGACAGCGACCAGACCCGCGACCGCGTCCGGCCGGACCACCACGCCTACCTGCGGAGCCTTTCCGAGCTGCGCGGGTCGGGACCGTTCGTCGGAGGCGACGCCGGAGCCTTGCTGGTCTTCGAGACCACGGACGCGGCGGCCCTCGACGCGATCCTGGCCGCCGACCCGTTCGCACATGCCGGCGTCATCGCGGCGACCGACGTCCGCGAGTGGAAGATCGTCTCGGGGGCCTGGAGCGGCTAGCCCGTCCTCGTGTCCCGGCGGGTCTTGGCCAGGCTGGCGACCGTCGTCACCCCGAGGATGAGCACGATCGAGGCGAGCGACACGGACGTCGGGACGTCCGGAGCCCACGGCACCGGCTCCCCACCGTTGATGAACGGCACCTCGTTCTCCGCCAACGCGTGCAGGATCAGCTTGACGCCGATGAACCCGAGCAGGACCGCGAGGCCGATGTTCAGGTACACCAGGCGCTTCAGCAGGTCGCCGAGCAGGAAGTAGAGCTGCCGGAGGCCCATGAGCGCGAACAGGTTGGCCATGAGCACCAGATAGGGCTCGCTGGTCAGCCCGAAGATCGCCGGGATCGAGTCGAACGCGAACAGCAGGTCGGTGGCCCCCAGAGCGACGAGCACGATGAGCATGGGCGTGATCAGCCGGCGGCCGTGCTCGACGACGGTCAGCCTCACGCCGTGGTACTCGTCGGTCGCCGGGAACCATCGCTGCACCAGCCGCAGCAGGAGCGGCGGCCTGAACTCGTCGTCGCCGGACTCGCCCTCGCGGCCCACCCGGATGGCGGTCCAGACGAGGAACGCCCCGAACGCGTAGAACACCCAGCTGAACGCGTCGATGACCGCGGCGCCTGCCCAGATGAAGATGCCCCGAAAGATCAGCGCCAGGATGATGCCCACCAGCAGGGCCGTCTGCTGGTACTGCCGGGGCACCGCGAACTTGCCCATGATCAGCAGGAACACGAAGAGGTTGTCCACCGACAGCGAGTACTCGGTGAGCCAGCCCGCGTAGAACTGTCCGCCGTAGTCGGCGCCCCAGGCGGCCCAGACGCCGAGCCCGAACAGGACCGCCAGGCCGATGTAGAACGCCAGGTAGCGCAGGCACTCGGCCGTGGTCGGGATGTGCGGGCGCCGGGCGACGACGGCGACGTCGACGACCAGCAGCGCGCCGACGAGCACGAGCGAGACCGCCCAGATCAGGGGTGTGACGACCACGTGCGGGCGCTCAGCTCTCGCTCGACGGGACGGGGTGGACGTCGTCGCGGGTCTTCACCAGGCTCGCGATCGTCGCGACTGCGAGCGTGCCGAGGATGAACGTCAGGGACACCCAGATCGGGATCTCGGGCGCCCAGCTCACGGGCTCCCCTCCGTTGATGAACGGCAGCTCGTTGACGTGCAGCGCGTGCAGCACGAGCTTGACCCCGATGAATCCGAGGATGACCGCCAGTCCCAGGGACAGGTAGACGAGCCGCTGCAGCAGCCCACCGATCAGGAAGTACAGCTGGCGCAGCCCCAGCAGCGCGAACGCGTTCGCGGTGAACACGATGAACGCCTCGTCGGTCAGGCCGTAGATCGCCGGGATCGAGTCGAGCGCGAAGAGCAGGTCCGTGGAGCCGATCGCGACCATGACGACGAGCATCGGCGTGAACAGCCGCTTGCCGTCGATGCGGACGCTCAACCGGTCGCCGTGGTACTCCTCGGTCGTGGGGACGATGCGCTTCAGCAGCCGCACCGCCAGCCCGTCCGGCTCGTCCTTCGGCTCGTGCTCCTCGTCGTGCTTCTCTCGGGCCAGCTTGATCGCGGTGTACACGAGGAAGGCACCGAAGAGGTAGAACACCCAGGAGAACTGCTCGATCGCCGCGGCACCGGCCAGGATGAAGATCGTTCGGAGCACCAGGGCGATGACCACACCGACCAGCAGCACCTTCTGCTGGTAGATCCGGGGCACCGCGAACTTCGTCATGATGATGAGGAAGACGAAGAGGTTGTCGACCGACAGGCTCTTCTCGGTGATGTACCCGGCGAAGTACTGCGTGCCGAAGTCCCAGCCCCAGGCGATCCCGAGTCCGACGCCGAACACCAGGGCGATCGCGATGTAGAAGATCGACCACTTGATCGACTCCGAGAACGAGGGCTCGTGCGGTGTGCGTACGTGGGCGTAGAAGTCGAAGACGATCAGCCCGACGACGAAGACCGCCGTCCCTGCCCAGACCCAGCCGGACACGCCCATGGATATACCTCCGGTACGAAGAACATCGTGACCGAAGGTCTCCCCCGCCCGCACACCGTGTCTGTGGCGGACCGATCGCGCCGGGCCCCGCGCGGGCGGGTCCGTGATGACGACGTAACCGTGACTGGGGTACTCCCCTTCAACGTGCGCAAGCATAGGGCACCCGGAGCGGGGCAACCCGGTGGGGCTCAGGCCGTCGCCGCCTGCATCTGGCGGAGCTCCTTCTTCATGCCGGAGATCTCGTCGCGCAGCCGGGCTGCGAGCTCGAACTGCAGCTCCGCAGCCGCGGCGTGCATCTGGTCGGAGAGCTGCTGAATCAGGTCCGCGAGCTCCCCGGCCGCCGCACCCGTCAGCCGCGTCCGCTCGTCGCGCGGCTTTCCCCGCGAGCCGAACCCAGGCACGGGCGCCTTCCCGCGGCTCGTCTGCCGACCGCCGCCGCCCAGCAGCTCGGCCGTGTCGGCGTCCTCGCGGTTGAGCAGGTCCGTGATGTCGTTGATCTTCTTGCGCAACGGGGTCGGGTCGATGCCGTGCTCGAGGTTGTACGCCACCTGCCGTTCGCGGCGGCGCGTCGTCTCCTCGATCGCCTGCGCCATGCCGTCCGTGATCCGGTCGGCGTACATGTGCACCTCGCCCGACACGTTTCTGGCCGCGCGACCGATCGTCTGGATGAGCGACCGGCCGGACCGCAGGAAGCCCTCCTTGTCGGCGTCCAGGATGGCCACGAGCGAGACCTCCGGCAGGTCGAGACCCTCACGCAGCAGGTTGATGCCGACGAGCACGTCGTACTCGCCCAGGCGCAGCTCACGCAGCAGCTCCACACGGCGCAGGGTGTCCACCTCCGAGTGCAGGTACCGGACGCGGACGCCCTTCTCCAGGAAGTAGTCGGTGAGGTCCTCGGCCATCTTCTTGGTCAGCGTGGTCACCAGGACGCGTTCGTCCTTCTCCACCCGGTCGTGGATCTCGCCCAGCAGGTCGTCGATCTGGCCGGTGGTCGGCTTGACGATGACCTGCGGGTCCACCAGTCCGGTCGGCCGGATGATCTGCTCGACGACGCCGTCGGAGATGGACCGCTCGTAGTTGCCCGGCGTCGCCGACAGGTAGACCGTCTGGCCGATCCGCTCGACGAACTCCTCCCAGCGCAGCGGCCGGTTGTCCGTGGCGCTCGGCAGCCGGAACCCGTGGTCCACCAGGGCGCGCTTGCGCGACATGTCGCCCTCGAACATGGCGCCGATCTGCGGCACGGTCACGTGCGACTCGTCGATGACCAGCAGGAAGTCCTCGGGGAAGTAATCGAGGAGCGTGTTGGGCGCCGTCCCGGCGGACCGTCCGTCGATGTGCCGCGAGTAGTTCTCGATGCCCGAGCACGACCCGATCTGGCGCATCATCTCGATGTCGTACGTGGTGCGCATGCGCAGTCGTTGCGCCTCGAGCAGCTTGTTCTGCCGTTCCAGCTCCGCCAGCCGGTCCTCGAGCTCGACCTCGATGCCGGCGATCGCGCGTTCCATGCGCTCCGGTCCGGCGACGTAGTGCGTAGCGGGGAAGATGTGGATCTGCTTCTCGGCACGCACCACGTCACCCGTGAGCGGGTGCAACGTGGCGATGGCCTCGATCTCGTCGCCGAAGAACTCGATCCGGATGGCGAGCTCCTCGTACACGGGGATGATCTCGACCGTGTCTCCGCGCACGCGGAACGTGCCGCGCGTGAACGCCATGTCGTTGCGCGTGTACTGCATGGTCACGAACCGGCGCAGCAGCTGGTCGCGGTCCACCCGGTCACCCACCGACAGGGCCACCATCCGGTCGACGTACTCCTGCGGCGTGCCGAGGCCGTAGATGCAGCTCACGGAGGCCACGACGATGACGTCGCGCCGGGTGAGCAGCGAGCTGGTGGCCGAGTGCCGCAGGCGCTCCACCTCGTCGTTGATCGACGAGTCCTTCTCGATGTAGGTGTCCGTCTGCGCGATGTACGCCTCGGGCTGGTAGTAGTCGTAGTACGAGACGAAGTACTCGACCGCGTTGTTGGGCAGCAGCTCGCGGAACTCCGTGGCCAGCTGCGCGGCGAGCGTCTTGTTGGGCGCCATCACGAGCGTGGGTCGCTGCAGCTTCTCGATCAGCCAGGCGGTCGTCGCCGACTTGCCCGTGCCCGTGGCGCCCAGCAGGACCACGTCCTTCTCGCCAGCGTTGATGCGCGCGGCGAGCTCCTTGATCGCCTTGGGCTGGTCGCCCGACGGCGTGTACTCCGAGATGACCTCGAACGGCGCGACGGTCCGCTGCAGATCGGTGACGGGACGCATGCGACAACCGTACGTTCCCCCACCGACACGTGGGGCGTCAGGACAGGGTGCCTGCCGCGACGCGGTCGTCGTCGGTCGTCGAGACCGCCGCCCGGACGATCGCGAGAAGGGCGGTCGCCACGTCCTCGGTGGAGAGTCCCGACCGCGGCACGTGCACGAAGCCGCTGCGTACCTCGGGTCGGGAGGCAAGGAGGTGCTGGAGCGCGTAGAAGGTGGCGTTGCAGACGAACGTGCCCGCGGAGTATGAGACCTCGACCGGCACGTCGACGGCCCGCCCGGCCGCGGCGCACGCCTTGACCGGCAACGTCGAGAAGAACGCGGCGGGCGCTCCGGCGATCACGGGCATGTCGACGGGCGACCACCCGTCGTTGTCCGGGATCCGTGCGTCCATCAGGTTGACTGCCACGCGCTCGATCCCGACGGCCGACCGACCGCCGGCCTCACCGGCGCCGATCACCAGCGACGGCGCAAGCTCGGCCACCGCGGACCGCAGAACCTGCCGCGCACCCCGGAACGAGACCGGCAGCTCCCGGGTCTCGAGCCGGTCGTCACCGGTCCAGCGCGCCGCGACCTCCTGCACCGCGAGCCACGACGCGTTGGACGACAGCCCCTCGAACGGCTCGAAGCCGGTCAGCAGGATCACGGCGTCTCCGCCGACAGCTCGTCGGCGCGCTCGACCGCCAACCGGTCCCACAGGGCGTCCACCTGCACACGCAGGTCGTCGTCGCTCCCGGTCCCGTCGAGCACCACGTCGGCGGCCGCGAGCCGCTCCGCGTCGCTCGCCTGCGCCCCCACGCGCGCCTCGGCCGCTCCGCGGTCCATGCCGCGCAATCGCACGAGCCGCTCGACCCGCAGCAGCGCAGGCGCGTCCACGACCACCACCACGTGGAAGTCGTCGGCCTGTCCGGTCTCGACGAGCAGCGGGATGTCGTGCACGACGACCGCACCGTGGTCCGTGGCGGCCGCGGCTGCGGAGCGCTCGGCCGACAACCGCCGCACGATCGGGTGCACGATCGCGTCGAGCCGAGCCCGCGCGGCCGGGTCGCTGAAGACGATCGCGGCGAGGGCGCGGCGGTCCAGCGACCCGTCGTCGGCCAGCACGGAGGTGCCGAACTCCTCGGCGACGGCGTCGAGGCCCGCTGACCCGGGTGCGACCGCTTCTCGCGCCAGGACGTCGGAGTCGATCACCACCGCCCCGAGCTCCGCCAGCCGCCGCGCCGCGACGGACTTGCCGGCCGCGATCCCGCCTGTGAGTCCGATGCGTTGCATCCGTCCATCTTGCCGGACCGAGCCGAAAGTGCTCAGGCGGAATGACGAACGGGCCGGCCACCCGAAGGTGACCGGCCCGTCGTTCAGCGAGGTGCTGTGATCAGTTGCCCGTGAGCTTCTCGCGCAGAGCGGCGAGCGCCTCGTCGGACGCGAGCGTGCCCGCGGCCTCCTCGGTGCTCGACGAGTACGAGGAGGGAACCGGACCGGCAGACGAGGAGGACGAGGACGACGTGGCCGTCGCCCCACCCTCGGCAGCGGTCAGGGCAGCCTCGGCGTCGGCCTTCGCGGCGTCGGCGACCTGCTTGCGGTGCGCCTCCCAGCGCTCGTGGGCCTGCGCGTACTGCGCCTCCCACACCTCGCGCTGCGCCTCGAAGCCCTCGAGCCACTCGTTGGTGGCCGGGTCGAAGCCCTCGGGGTACTTGTAGTTGCCGGCCTCGTCGTACTCCGCCGCCATGCCGTACAGCGCGGGGTCGAAGTCGTCGCTCGTCGGGTCGAAGCCCTCGTTCGCCTGCTTCAGCGAGAGCGAGATGCGGCGACGCTCGAGGTCGATGTCGATGACCTTGACGAAGACGTCGTCGCCCACCTGGACGACCTGCTCCGGGATCTCGACGTGGCGCACGGCCAGCTCCGAGATGTGCACGAGGCCCTCGATGCCGTCCTCGACGCGCACGAACGCACCGAACGGAACCAGCTTGGTGACCTTGCCCGGGACGACCTGGCCGATGGCGTGCGTCCGAGCGAAGGCCTGCCACGGGTCCTCCTGCGTCGCCTTCAGCGACAGGGAGACACGCTCGCGGTCGAAGTCGACGTCGAGAACCTCGACGGTGACCTCCTGGCCGACCTCGACGACCTCGGACGGGTGGTCGATGTGCTTCCAGGACAGCTCGGAGACGTGCACGAGGCCGTCCACGCCACCCAGGTCGACGAACGCGCCGAAGTTGACGATCGAGGACACGACGCCGGGGCGGACCTGACCCTTCTGCAGCGTCTGCAGGAAGGTGGAGCGCACCTCGGACTGCGTCTGCTCGAGCCACGCACGGCGCGACAGGACCACGTTGTTGCGGTTCTTGTCGAGCTCGATGATCTTGGCCTCGATCTCCTTGCCGACGTACGGCTGGAGGTCGCGGACGCGACGCATCTCCACCAGCGACGCGGGCAGGAAGCCGCGCAGACCGATGTCGAGGATGAGGCCGCCCTTGACGACCTCGATGACGGTGCCGGTGACGACGCCGTCCTCTTCCTTGATCTTCTCGATCGTGCCCCAGGCGCGCTCGTACTGTGCGCGCTTCTTGGACAGGATCAGGCGGCCTTCCTTGTCCTCCTTCTGGAGGACGAGGGCCTCGACTGCGTCGCCGACCTTGACAACGTCTCCGGGGTCCACGTCGTGCTTGATGGACAGCTCACGGGACGGGATGACGCCCTCGGTCTTGTAACCGATGTCGAGAAGGACCTCGTCGCGGTCGACCTTGACGATGGTGCCCTCGACGATGTCGCCATCGTTGAAGTACTTGATGGTGGCGTCGATCGCGGCGAGGAAGTCCTCGGCCGAGCCGATGTCATTGATCGCGACCTGCGGCGTGGCGGGCTTCGCGGGGGTGGTGATGCTCATGTAGGGATGGGCTCCGATGCGGACAGGGAAGTTGTTCGGACACGAATGTTGTGCCGGCGGCACGGTGAACTGCTCAGTGGTGACCACGCAGATGGGGAGCTTCCCCGGACCTGCGACGACGTGCGAGGCAGGCCCACGTGCGAGACGCACGTTCGGGATGCGCCGACGCAACAAGGCGCGCGGCACCGCCGTCTACCCTATCCGCGCGGCGGAGGTGGGTCAAAGCGCGAACGGCCCTCGTCAGCCCAGTGCACGCGCAACGGCCAGGAGCTCGTCCGGCACGTACTTGACCTTCCCGGCCACCTCGTCGAGCGAGATCATCTGGACGGTCTCGCCGCGCAGCGCGGTCATGACGTTGGACATCCCCTGGCTCGCGGCGTCGATGGCGGCGACGCCGAAGCGCGAACCCAGGACTCGGTCGAAGTGCGAGGGGATCCCGCCGCGCTGGATGTGACCGAGCACGACCGTCCGCGTGTCGAACCCGGTGCGCTTCTCGATCTCGATCTTCAGACGTTCGCCGATGGCCCCCGCAACGATGTCGCCGAACTTCCCAAGCTGCGTCTGGTAGTCCATCGACGTCCCCTCGGCGGGCACGGCACCCTCGGCGACGACGATGATCGAGAAGCTCGCGTGCGCGCGGTGCCGGTGCTTGAGGAACCGCTCGATCTTGTCGATGTCGAACGGCTGCTCCGGGGTCAGCACGAGCTCGGCGCCGCCGGCGATCCCGGACTCGGCGGCGATCCAGCCCGCGTGCCGGCCCATCACCTCGACGATCATCACGCGGTTGTGGCTCTCGGCCGTGGTGTGGATGCGGTCGATCGCCTCGGTCGCGATGCCCACCGCGGTGTCGAAGCCGATCGACTGGTCGGTGCCCCAGACGTCGTTGTCGATCGTCTTGGGGATCGCGATGATCCGGACGCCCGCCTCGGCCACCTTGCTCGCGGCGTGCAGCGTGCCGTCGCCGCCGATGCAGATGAGCGTCTCGATGCGTTCCGACTCGAGCGTCGACAGGACGGCATCGAGGCCGCCGTCGGAGGCGTGCGGGTGGTAGCGCGCCGTGCCGAGCAGCGTCCCGCCGACGGCCAGCTGGTTGCGGATGTGCTGACGGCTGAGCGGCACGCTGAACCCGTCGACGACACCACGCCAGCCGTTGCGGAACCCGATGATCGAGTGGCCGTACTCGCCCTCGCCACGCTTGACGACGGCACGGATCGCGGCGTTCAGTCCGGGGACGTCGCCGCCGCCCGTGAGCAGTCCGACTCGCACGCTGACACTCCTTCACACGCAGGAAAGGGGGCTCGGCGCGCGTCGTCGGGGGCCGTGAGCACACCCTATCCACCTCGTGAGTCGCACAGATGACACCGGTGCAGACCGACCGCGGGACACTGGGCGCATGACCGACGACCCGCTCGCCGAAGCCGGCTATCTCGACATCCCACCGACCTCCGGCGGCGCGGCGGGCCGCGGCTGGTGGGACGCCAACGCCGCCGACTACCTCGAGGAGCATGGTGCGTTCCTCGGGCCGGCCGACTTCTGCTGGTGTCCGGAAGGCCTGCGCGAGGCCGACGCCGGGCTGCTCGGTGACCTGACCGGCGCAACCGTGCTCGAGGTGGGCGCCGGGGCCGGCCAGTGCGCGCGCTGGCTCGTGGCGCAGGGCGTCGCGGTCGTCGCGACGGACGTCTCCGGCGGCATGCTCGCGGCCGGCGCCGCCTACGACGCCTCCGTCGCCCGGACGACGCCGCTCGTGCAGGCCGACGCCCGCGAGCTGCCCTTCGCAGACGCCTCGTTCGACGTCGCGTTCACGGCTTTCGGGGCGCTCCCTTTCGTCCCCGACGCGGAGCGAGTGCACACGTCGGTCGCCCGCGTCCTGCGACCGGGGGGCCGGTGGGTGTTCGCCGTGACGCATCCGATCCGGTGGGCGTTCCCCGACGACCCCGGCGAGGCCGGTCTCACCGCCACCCGGTCCTACTTCGACCGCACGCCGTACGCCGAGCTGGGCGAGTCCGGCGCGGTGCTCTACGCCGAGTACCACCGGACGCTCGGCGACCACGTCGCCGAGCTCGCCGCCGCCGGCTTCGTGCTCGACCGGCTGGTCGAGCCCCAGTGGCCGTCCGGGCACGACCGAACGTGGGGCGGCTGGGGCCCTGTGCGGGGCGCCCTGCTGCCTGGGACGGCGATCTTCGTCACCCACCTGGGATGACGCACCGCTAGTGCCCGGCGTCGTGCCAGGACTCGCCGACGCCGACCGTGACGTCGAGCGGCACGTCCAGGGGTCCGTCCGTGGCCGCATCGCCCGCCGCGCCCATCTGCTCCCGGACCAGTGACTCGACCTCGTCGCGCTCCCCCGCCGCAACCTCGAGCACGAGCTCGTCGTGCACCTGCAGGAGCATCCGCGACGACAGCCCGCGCCGGGTGAGCTCCCGGTCCACGCCGAGCATCGCCACCTTGATCAGGTCCGCCGCGCTCCCCTGGATCGGCGCGTTGAGTGCCATCCGCTCGGCCATGTCGCGTCGCTGCCGGTTGTCGCTGGTCAGGTCGGGCAGGTACCGGCGGCGACCGAGGATCGTCGCGGTGTACCCGGTGGTCCGGGCCACCCGGACGACGCCCGTCAGGTAGTCACGCACTCCCCCGAACCTCTCGAAGTAGTCCTGCATCAGCGACGACGCCTCGGAGACCTCGATGCTCAGCTGCTGCGACAGCCCGTACGCGGACAGCCCGTACGCCAGGCCGTAGCTCATCGCCTTGATCTTCGAGCGCATCGCCGGCGTGACCTCGCTGGTGGGCACCCCGAACACGTGCGACCCGACGTAGCTGTGCAGGTCCTCGCCCGACCGGAACGCCTCGATCAGGCCTTCGTCGCCGGACAGGTGCGCCATGATCCGCATCTCGATCTGCGAGTAGTCGGCGGTCAGCAGGGTCTCGTACCCGTTGCCCACGACGAACGCCCGGCGGATCTGGCGACCCGCCTCGGTGCGGATCGGGATGTTCTGCAGGTTCGGGTCCGCCGACGACAACCTTCCGGTCGCCGCGATCGTCTGCTGGAACGTGGTGTGGATGCGCCCGTCCGGCGCGACGGAACGGAGCAGCCCCTCGACCGTCTGGCGCAGCCGGATGGCGTCGCGGTGCGCGAGCAGGTGCTCGAGGAACGGGTGCTGGGTGCGCGCGAACAGGTCCGTGAGCGCGTTGGCGTCGGTGGTGTAGCCCGTCTTGTTCCTCTTGGTCTTCGGCATCCCGAGCTGGTCGAACAGGACCTCCTGCAGCTGCTTGGGCGAGCCCAGGTTCACCTCGCGACCGATCACGTCGTAGGCGTCCCCGGCCGCCTCCTGCACCTGCGCGTCGAACGACTTCTCCAGGCTGCTCAGGTACGTCTGGTCGGTGGCGATCCCGGTGCTCTCCATCCGCGCGAGCACGTCCACCAGCGGCAGCTCGAGGTCGGTGAGCAGCCCGGTCGCGCCGCGGTCGGCGATCTCGCCGCCCAGCACGTCGTACAGGTCCCGGACCGCCGCGGCGCGCACCGCGGCACGGCGGCCCTCGTCGGTGCCGTCGATCTCCAGGTCCAGCAGACCCTGCCCGCCGTCGTCGGTGTCCGTGGCCCCGAGCTCGCGACGCAGGTACCCGATCGCCAGGTCAGCGAGGTCGTAGGCGCGGCGGTCCGGCTGGCACAGGTAGGCGGCCAGCTCAGTGTCGAAGGCGACGCCCGCGAGCGGAAGACCCCGGCCGGCGAGGGCGTGCCACGCCTCCTTCGCGGCGTGCACGACCTTGGGCGCGGCCGAGTCAGCGAGCCACGCGGCCAGTGCGTTCTCGTCCGCGGGATCGATCTGCTGCAGGTCGAACGCGGCGGCGTCCCCGTCGAGGTCCGCCAGGGCGATCCCCCAGGCGTCGCCGCGGGCCGGCGCGCCGGATCCGCGGATGTCGAGCCCGAGCGGCTGACCGGCACGGTCCGCGAGCCACGCGCTCAGCTCTCCGACGCCGACCACGGTGAGGTTCAGCTGGGCCGCAGCGACCGCCGTGGCGGAGTCCTCGCCCTCGTCCGGAAGCATGGCGAACAGGCGGTCCCGGATCGCCCGGAACTCCAGCTCCTCGAGGATCGCGTGCAGGGCCGGACGGTCCCACGGCCTGGCCGCCAGGTCCTCCGGCCCGAGCGGCAGCTCGACGTCCGTGAGCAGCGCGTTGAGCTGACGGTTCAGCGCGACCTGCTCGACGTTCTCGCGCAGTGACTCGCCCGCCTTGCCGGGCACCTCGGCGGCGTTGGCGAGGATCCCCTTGAGCCCGTCGTACTGACCGATCCACTTGGCCGCCGTCTTGGGACCGACGCCCGGGATGCCGGGCAAGTTGTCGCTCGACTCCCCCACCAGCGCCGCGAGGTCCGGGTACCGCCCGGGCGGGACGCCGTACTTGGCCTCGACCGCGGCCGGCGTCATGCGCGCCAGCTCGGAGACGCCCTTGACCGGGTAGAGAACCGTCACGTCCTCGTTCACCAGCTGGAACGCGTCGCGGTCACCGCTGCAGATGAGCACCTGCATGCCCTGCGCCCGCGCCTGCACGGACAGCGTGGCCAGGATGTCGTCGGCCTCGAACTGGGGCTTGGACAGGTACGGGATGTGCATGGTGTCCAGGACGCGCTGGATCACGTCGACCTGACCGCGGAACGGCGCGGGCGTAGCGTCGCGGCTGCCCTTGTACTCCTCGTACACCTCGGTGCGGAACGTCGTGCGTCCGGCGTCGAACGCCACCGCGACGTGCGTCGGCTCCTCGTCGCGCAGCAGGTTGGCGATCATGGAGAAGAACCCGAAGACCGCATTGGTCGGCTCGCCCGCCGACGTCGCGAACTTGTCCACCGGGAGCGCGAAGAACGCCCGGTAGGCCATCGAGTGACCATCGATGAGCAGAAGTCGGGCGGGGGCGCTCGGCGAGGTGGCTGGCAGTGCGTCGTTCACGGGTGCCAACCTATCTGCCATGTCCGACACCGACGCCCTCGCCCTCGTCCCGTCTGCCGCCGGGACGCTCATCGAGCGCCTGGGCATCACCGTCACGGAGGTGTCGGCCACCCGAGCGGTCGGCACGATGCCCGTGGAGGGCAACACGCAGCCCTTCGGGCTCCTGCACGGGGGCGCGTCGGCGGCGCTGGCGGAGACCCTCGGCTCCTACGCCGCGCAGGCCCACGCCGGGCCCGACCGGGCCGCGGTCGGCATCGAGATCAACGCCACGCACCACCGGTCGGCGCGTTCCGGGGTGGTCACCGGAACGGCGACGGCGATCCACCTGGGCGGACGGCTGGCGACCTACCAGGTCGTGGTCGAGGACGACGGCGGTCGCCTCGTCTGCACCGCACGGTTGACGTGCATGGTGATCGAGCTGCGCGACTGATCGGCGGCCTTCGCCGGCGTCGCAGGGTTCTCGTCGGGAAGCTGTCGCGCCTCGCGCACGTGCCGACGCCGCGCGATCAGGTCCTCGAGCCGACGGGTGGTGCCGGGGGCGTGGTCCTGGGCGAGCCGCCGCTGCAGCACCGCCGTCGAGACGGCCCGGTGCGAGGCGGCGGGCGCGAAGCCGATCCGGGCGAGGAACCGCTGCATGCCACGGGCACCCGGGAGCGGCGACGAGTACAGCTCGGTGACGCCCGCCTCCTCGGCCATCGCGACCGCCGAGAGCAGCATCGCCCGGCCCAGGCCCCGACGACGTGCGTCGGGCTGCACGTAGACCGCCTCGATGTCCATCGCGACGACGTCCGTGAACGGCCCCGGCCCGACGATCCGCGCGAGCATGAGCCCGGCGGGTTCGCCGTCGAGCTGCGCCAGCAGGACGCGGCCCCCGGGCATCCCCAGGAGGGTGCCGAGCTGGTCGTGCAGACGCGCCGCGTCGTCCGTGCACAGCTGCGACCCGACGCCGGCTTCCTGGCGCGCGGTCAGGACGAGCGCGACAAGGCTGTCGAGGTCGCCGGGTAGGGCTCCGCGTACTTGCACACCGATTCGCACGGCAGTCAGACCTCCGGACGGGACGAGGGGGATCCGGTCGGGGTGACGACATCCCTGCCCGAGATGGTGTCGCTGTCGATCATGGACCACCGCGGAGGGCGGTGCCTAGTCCCAGTCGTCGGCTCGTGTCACCCGGACGGGTGCATTTCTTGGACATCCGACCAGATTCTGCACGTCGACCGGTGCACGCCGGGCGTTCAGGTGCCGGAAACCTGCCGTTCAGACCGTGAAGCGGTCAGGCTGAGCCGCCACCGACCTGCTCGATGACAGCGTCGGCCACCTCACGCATGGTCAGCCGGCGGTCCATCGACGTCTTCTGGATCCACCGGAACGACTCCGGCTCCGTCAGACCCATCTTCGTCATGAGCAGGCCCTTGGCCCGGTCCACGCGCTTGCGGGTCTCGAAGCGCTCGGCCAGGTCGGCCACCTCGGACTCCAGCGCGGCGATCTGCGCGTACCGCGAGATCGCGATCTCGACGGCCGGCAGCAGGTCGGCCGGGCTGAACGGCTTGATGACGTACGCCATGGCGCCCGCCTCGTTGGCGCGCTCGACGAGCTCCTTCTGCGAGAAGGCCGTCAACAGGACGACGGGCGCGAGGTGCGCCTTGCCGATGCGCTCCGCCGCCGAGATCCCGTCGAGGATCGGCATCTTCACGTCCATGACGACGACGTCGGGCTTGAGCTCGGTGACCAGCTGCACCGCGGCCTCGCCGTCGCCGGCCTCGCCGACGACGTCGAACCCGGCGTCCCGCAGCGTCTCGACGACGTCCATGCGGATGAGCGCCTCGTCCTCGGCCACCACGGCGCGGCGGGCGGCACGGGTCGGCGCGGGCGCCGGCTCCGCCTCGGCGGCCGTCGAGGTCAGGTCGAGGGCGGCCTGCGTGGGATCGGGCTTGGCGTCGGTGCTCACGTGCACAGAGTAGTGGCCGATACCGGCCGGTTCGCAGTACGTCGGCCTGTGAGCCCGCCCACCTGCGTCCGGCGCCCGTCCTCGTCCCGGTATCCTGCTGCACGGCCCCGATAGCCCAACCGGCAGAGGCGTTCGGCTCAAACCCGATCCAGTGTGGGTTCGAATCCCACTCGGGGCACCTAGATTGTCTCTCTGACCTGCATGTATGCTACTCGCAATCGCCAGCGTCCGGCTGTGGACGCACGGCGGACGCGCGAAGCGCCACAGAGAGACTCCACATGGCTGCACTGATCGACGCCCGGACGCGCTCGGACGGCGGCATCAGCTACCGCGTCAGGTGGCGGCTCGGTGGCACACGCGCAGGCTCGTGGCAGTCGGAGACGTTCAGTACTCGCGAGCGCGCGGCATCCTTCAAGCTCGACGTCGACGACGCCGGACAGATGTGGCCGGATGGTTGGGTGAAGGGGCGCGGATGGGTTGTCCGACTGTCCGAGCCGGTGGTGCCGGCAGTACCGACCGCGACGTTCAACGACGTGGTCGAGTCCTACTTCGAGCGCCAGGACCATCGCATCAAGCGCGGCAAGGTCAAGCCGTTCACGGTCCATACCTATCGGCGCCAGATCGCCCTCCACCTGGAGGAGGAGTTCGCGGGCTCGTTCCTCGCCATCGAGGCCGAGAACGTGGAGCAGTGGATCGACAACCAGATCGACGCCGGCGCCGCCCCAAAGTCGATCCGCAACCGCCACGGCATGCTCTTCTCGCTCATGAGACACGGTCAGAAGGTCATGCGCCTGCGCGCCGACAACCCGTGCGAGACGAGCGAACTGCCCGACGATGTGACTCGCGAGGCTCGCCAGGTCCGGTTCTTCCAGCCCGGAGAGTGGGCGCTCTTGCGCTCGTGCATCAAGGTCGACGCCCTCCCAATCGTCGACATGCTCTTGGCCACTGGGATGCGCGCAGGAGAAGTCTTCGCACTGCGTGCGGGCGACCTCACGTGGATCGACGAGGACACCGTCTCGGCATACGTAGTGCGCGCTTGGTCAACCCGCTCCCCTGACGACGAGTCGCCCGTCAAATGGGACGAGCACGAGAGCGACAAGTGGGTGCTGGGACCGCCGAAGAGCAGGCGCCCCAGGCGCGTTCAGGCCGCCGGGGCGATTGCTCACACGCTGCGCGGGCTCGTTGAGGGTCAATCAGCCAGTGCGTACGTATTTCGGCGCGGGAGGGGCAAGCCGTGGCGCTATACGGACTTCCGCGCCGAGCGGTGGCTCCCAGCGACCGCCCGGGCTGCGCAGCATGGACTCACGAAGCGGTCCACGCCGCACATGCTGCGCCACACCACAGTCGTGTGGGGGCTGGCTGATGGTGTGCCGATCCAGGTCATCTCCGAGATGCTCGGGCACGCCTCGATCCAGATCACCTATGACATCTACGGTGGACTCATCGACCTGAAGGACCCACGGCTCGCGCGGGCGATGGCGAAGTCGATGCTCGTCGTGAACCAGGCCATCACGCCGGTGCGGCGACCCAGAGCATCTTGATCCAAGGGTCAGCATCATTCAGTGGTCGCGAGGTCCGCGGCGGCCTAGTTCACGTGTGGCTTGGCCCCCGACCTCGCTGGCCCAGGCGAGTGCCCTCCCCCGGGGATTGTTGCCCTCAATGCGTCGGACCTGTTCGATGTGCGCCATGACGTCTCACGAAGTAGCGGCCGCCCTGCCGGAAATCCACGTCCTGCGCGACCGGTGCCGTGCGCTGGCAACCCTCGAGGCGATCCTCAGCCCGGACTGGGAGGACCGCTACTATTCCTTCGACTCTCATTGGGCGCCCGGCGAAGAGATGGCCTCGATGCGCAACGGTTCGGGCGACTCGTGGTCGATCGTGTTCACCCCTGATGGTGTGTTCGTCCGTGGTTTCGATCACGAGTCTCCGATGAGCCCAGCGGCCAACGGCGGCGTTCTGTGGCCAGGTCTGATCGAGGGCATCCCCGACGTGTTCTTGCCCTGCATCAACGAGCCGGCATTCAGCTCGGACGGCGTGCCCGACGCGACTGCGTGCATCTGGCGTCGCGCCCTGGACAGCGAGTGGCACGTCGGGGTGCCGGACCGTCCAGACGGAGACGATCCGGACGGTGCCGACTGGCTCTTTGCCATCCTCCTTGACGGCACCGCGACCTCGTATCGAGAGTTCGCCGAGGACTACTACGAGGTCGACCTCGACGAGAATCCGGTCGACGCGGTCTTCGCGTTGCAGCCGCTGACCGACGAACTCGTGCAGCGACTCAACCCGGACATGACGCTCGATGAGCTTGGCGACGATCTCGCGGAAATCGGCTACCCCAGCGCGATCTGATCTGTCCTCCGAGTGGCGGACACCGCACACACGAACTCTTCGAGCTGCTTCGACGCCCGGCGACCGTTCATCGCTGCCACGTGCGTCCCTTGGACGCACGGGCCTCACGGGAATGAACGTAGATGAATCAAGAAGCATCGTAATTCTGCATCAACGAGGCGCAGTTCGCGTTTCTGCAGGTCAGACGGCCGCGGCCAGCGGATTCGAATCCCACTCGGGGCACCCATCTGACCTGCAAGAACGTCATGGCGTGTCATAGACGTGTCATAGGGCCCCGCGCGGCCATCGGTTGGCGCCGCACTTGTGCGCCGAGTGTCGTTGGGTGATGCGCTGCTCTTAGGCCGCGTTACTTCGTGCCAGCTCGTCGGCGACGGACGGTCCGCAATTCCCTTCCGTCAGGCGCCTGCATCGTCCGCCCGGGCCCGTACCCGCTGGCGCCGTGCCCCGACACCATCAGGTCGGGCGCGAGCCGCTCCATCGACTCCGAGTCCTCAGGCTCCAAGAGCAGGACTTGTTCCCCTGTACCGCGCCGCCAGAGGCAGGTCTCGTGCACGGGTTTGGCTACCGACATCGACGCACAGCTCCGGCGGCCGTGACAACTCTGTCCAGCCGTAGTGGCGCGGGGATCCGTCCGGATCGTCGCCTCGCTGGACATTTGCGCAACGAAACAGACACGCGCACTATTCAACACATGCTGAGTGAGGCCTCCAAAGCCCTCGCGCCGCACGTCATCGTCCTCTTCGGAGCACGAGGCGACCTGGCGGCCCGCAAACTGTTCCCCGGCCTGTACCGGCTGGCTGCAGCGAACTGGCTTCCGGACCAGCTTGCGATCGTCGGTTCCGGTCGACACGCGCCCGCGTCCGACGATGCGTTCCGCCAGTCGGTGGGAGAAGCGATCAGCCGGTTCGTCGACCACGTCGATGACACCGTGGTCCGCCGGTTGCTCGCGCAGATCTCGTTCTGCGCGTCGTCGGACGACGACGGTGCTGCGCTGGCTGCGGCCGTGCGGGACGCGGAATCGCGGCTGGCGGCGGGAACGAACGTGCAGAGGCTGATCTACCTCTCCGTTCCGCCTACCGCGACGAGGGGGCTGGTCGGGATGCTCGGACGCGAAGGGCTCACGGAGCGGGCCCGGATCGTGGTGGAGAAGCCATTCGGGCTGGACCTGGCCACCTCCCGCGAGCTCCAACACGCGCTGGAGGCGGTCGCCGGTGAGGAGCAGGTGTTCCGCATCGATCACTTTCTTGGCAAGGAGGCCGTGCAGAACGTCCTTGCGTTGCGCTTCGCCAACCGGCTGTTCGAGGCAGCCTGGGACCGACACAGCGTCGCGGCGGTGCAGATCGACGTGCCGGAGACGCTCGGGCTGGAAGGGCGCGCGAGTTTCTACGAGAAGACCGGGTGCCTCCGCGACATGATCTCCACGCACTTGTGTCAACTTCTGGGCTTCCTGGCGATCGAGCGACCGAGCGTCCTGCAGACGGACGAACTACGCGCAGCGAAGGTCGCAGCCTTCTCAGCACTGCGACCGATCGACCCCGCACGGGCTGTTTTCGGACAGTACGAGGGATACCGCTCAGAGCACGGAGTTGCTCCGGAGTCCATGACCGAGACGTTCGTCGCGCTCGAGGCGTGGATCGACAACGACCGATGGCAAGGCGTGCCGTTCTTCCTCCGGACCGGCAAGGCGCTCGCCGAAGGCCGCAGCGTCGTCACGGTGAGCTACCGCGAGCCGTTCCATCCCCAGCTTCGCGCGCGCATCCCGCACGACCTGGTGCTTGAGCTGACCGATGAGCCGCACATCAGCGTCGAAATCCGTGCCAAACGCCCGGGCCCAGGTCTCGAGGTCGCGCCGGCGACGTTGCAGCTCGATTTCGCGGACGACTTCCCGTCTGACGAACCCCTCGAAGCGTACGAGCGGCTGCTCCTCGACGTGATGCGCGGAGACCAGCTCCTGTTCAGTCACGCCGACGAGGTCGACCTTCGCTGGCAGGCGTGCCAGCCACTGCTTGACTCTCCGCCCTCGCCGCACACGTACGAGCGCGGGTCGTGGGGCCCAGCGGCCGCCCTTGACCTGCCAGTCGATGGCTGGCATCTGGGCGGCTGACGGCTTGGCTGCTGCGACACCGGCGGGCTTCGGCTTCCCCTCGGCCGCGGAACCACGATCTTGGTCTTGGGTTGCTAGGCCTTCGCGTCGGTCAGGTGCGCGGCGAGCCCGTTGAGCCGGTCGTTGGTCAGGTACGGCGCGGCGGAGAACCAGCCGCCGTCGACGACGACGTCGTTGCCCGTGATGTAGGCAGATTCATCGCAAGCCAAGAACAGTGCTGCGGTAGCGATCTCTTCAGCTTTGCCGCTGCGACGCAGCATCACCGAATGATCCATCGTCTGCCGTTGCATCTCGGCAACTGCGGGGTTCGACTTCATCGCCGCGGTGAGGTCCGTGTCGATCCAACCTGGCAGGGCGTCGGCCTTTTCCTGGATCTGGGCGATGGCCGCGTCCCACTGCTCCTGCTCGACGATGTCGAGCTCAAGGAAGTGTGCGTTGCCGTCTGCGTCATTGATCTCCGCTGCTAGCGCTTCGCCGCGGTCACCGTTGCGCCCCGAGACTAAGACTGTCGTGCCTTCTCGAGCGGACAATCGCGACGACGCCCGGCCCATACCGCCGTAGCCGCCGGTGATCAGAGCCACCTTGTTCTCGAGCCTCATCTTCGACAGCTCTCGGGGCATGAGCCGGACTGGGCGACGCCTAAGCTCGGGCACATCTGAGTGTCATGACGCGCTTCGCCGCCACAGCGACACTATGACCGGTTTGCAGGTTATTCAACCGGTGCTGAAGCACCACGTGAGGGCTGGTCGGTTCACTTCTCGTCGAGGTCGTCACTCAGGTAGTGGTCGATCACAGGTGCTACGGCATCAACCAGTACATCCAACTCGACCGCGGCCAGCGCCGTGATCTTGAACAGGTAGCGGGCTTGCAGCAGGCCGTTGAGCTGGGCAGCGACGAGCGCGGCGCGCAGCTCGCGGTCGTCCTCGCGGATCACCTGGGAAACCAGGTCGAGAACGAACGTCGTGTGCAGATCGCGGAGCCTGTGCAGTGCGTCATCGCGTGAGAGTGCGGCGCGGGTCATCGCCAGGGCCAGCTCGCGAACCGCGACGTCCTCGTCCCAGAGCCGTAGGGCTGTCTCGACGACTGCCCGCCCCGGTGTGGGCTCGTCGATCGCGATCGCCTGACGGACCCGCTCGGCTGTCGGCGGAACGGCAAGAACCGCATCGAGGAGCCCGGCCTTGCTCTCGAAGTAGTGGTAGATCAATGCAACGTCGACTCCGGCGTCACCGGCCACGGCGCGCACGGTAGTGCGCTCGAAGCCGCGCGACGCGAACTGAGAGCGGGCGGCGGCGAGTATCGCCACTCGGGCGTCGCGGCCGCCGCTTGCGGGCCGACCCGGATGAGACTTCACGGCCACCATCCTGCCCCGCACCCCGCGCATCGGGAGGGTAGTGCTGGAGCGGGTTCACTCGACACTCCGTCAGCCTCGAGCACAGAACGTGGAGGCCCGATGGCGACGCGTCACTCATCGACGGCGTCACCCAAGCCGAACAAGGTGACGCCGCCGGTCACTCGCACGGGCTTCTCACGTGTGAAGTGTGCGTCGCCGCCGTCACTCGGCAGCCCGAGGGTGTGGAGTGCGGCCACCCGCCGAATCGGCAAGGACGGACTTGGCTCACCAATGAGGACGGCTGCGCCCCTGGCGTCGGCTGATCGCTTGCCCCTAACGGTCGGCGTGGCGGTGGCTCCTGCGACAGGAGCCACCGCCGCAGGCGTCAGCGGCTGATGGTGATGCTGAATGCAGGGGTCTGCAGTGCCATGAAGGTGGCGAAGAACAACGGGGCTGCGTGCTCGGTGCCGGTTGCGGTGACGACACCGCCGAGGTCGAGGATCTGCTCGTTGTTCCAGCCGAGGTCGCTCAGCAGGGTAGTGACGTCGCCCTTGGCGGCCTCGTCGTCGCCGCTGAGGAACACCGTGGCGTTGGGGACGGTGTTCAGCGGGTCGACCATCACGAGGACGTTCATGGTGTTGAGGGTCTTCACGACCCGGGCTCGCGGGAACCGGGCCTGGACGAGGCGAGCGACGCTGTCATTCGGGTACGCCAGGCTCATGTCGGCGTTGATCGCGACGGACGGGTCGAGGACGATCTTGTCTCCGATGACGTCCTCGCCGATCGCTTCGAGCGTCGGCAGGACCGCGAGGCCGGGGATCGCCGTGATGACGAGGTCGGCGGAGGCCACGGCTTCGGCCTGTGCGACAGCGCCAGGGTGAGCCTCCGGGGTGCGCGACCCGAAGGTCACGTGGTGGCCGGCCTGGCGGAGCCGGGTGCCGAGTGCGGTGCCGACGTTGCCGGTGCCAAGGATCGCGATACGCATGATGCTCCTCAAGTTACTTCGAATCTGAACAACACTGAGACTATGCGATACTTCGAATCCGAACAACATGGGAGGTGGGAGTGTGTCCGAACAGACACAGCTGCGCGCATTCACAGCGTTGCTGTCGGCCGCGACGCTCCTCTCGCGCGTCGTCGACCAGGACCTGCGCGACCGCGCCGGAATCACGCACGCGCAGTTCGAGATCCTGGCCCGGCTCTCCGACGGCGGCATTCGCATGACGGACCTCGCGCGCGGGCTCATCCTGAGTCGCAGCGGTGCGACGTACCGGATCCAGCAACTCGTCGCCGCCGGCTATGTCGCCCGAGCGGACGACCCGAGCGACGACCGCGGCGTGATCGCCTCGTTGACCCAGGCCGGGCACGACGTCCTGGCTGCGGCGACTCCTGGGCATCGTGATCTTGTGCAGGAGGTCATGTTCGACGTCCTGACGGACAGCCAGCTCGAGACGATGTCCGCTGCCCTCGAGGCCGTGATCGCTCAGATCGAGCCGTCACCGCATCCTTCGCGCTGACGTCCCTGCGGCGACCGCCCGGCGAGGGGCGACACCGTCCTCGCACTCTCCGGGAGTATGGCCGGGACACCGTCCCGCTCCGCCCTCAGGGCGTGACGATCGGGGACAGGGGGTCGAACTCGTCGAGGCATGCGGCGAGAGTCACGAGGACTGATGGGTCGCCGTCGTGCGCGACCTGACCGGCCGTTCAGCAAGTCGAGGCTATAGGACGCCCCGTCCCACATGGCGGCGCGCCGCTTCAAGCTAGGGCGTGACGAGGTTGAAGGCGGGGTCGAAGTCCTCGACGACGGAGGCGAAGGTCTCGATCGCGGCGAGGTCGCCTTCGGTATGCAGGGCGCCCGAGCCGATGATCGCGGCGGCCTTGGTGGGCTGCAGGAGGATGCCGACGATCGCCTGCTTGGGTCAGCCACGCCGACGAGGTCGACCTGCTGTGGCAGGCGTGCCAGCCGCTGCTGGACGCGCCACCTCCGCTGCAGGCCTACGAGCGTGGGTCGTAGGGACCGCAGGCCGCCCTCGACCTGCCCTCTGACGGGTGGCGGCTCGGCGCGAGCTGACGCATCGCCCCGGATGCGGGTGCGAGAAAGGCGGGCCCCGGCCGTCCCCTCACCCCCGAAGCCCGCCCGCCCGATCGACCGACTACGCCTTGCCGGCTCCCAGGCTCGCCGCGAGGGCGTTCGTCCGGTCGTTGGTCAGGTACGGCGCAGCGGAGAACCACCCGCCGTCGACCACGAGGTCGTTGCCCGTGATGTACGACGACTCATCGCACGCCAGGAACAGGGCCGCCGTGGCGATCTCCGTGGCCTTTCCGCTGCGGCGCAGCATGACCGAGCGGTCCATCGTCTGCTTCTGCATCTCTTCGACGGCCGGGTTCCCGCGCATCGCAGCCGTCAGGTCGGTGTCGATCCATCCAGGCTGGATCACGTTCGACCTGATGCCCCAGTCGGCGTAGACGTAGGCCGCCGACCGCGACAGGCCCTCCAGGCCCCACTTCGAGGCGGAGTACGCCGTCGAGAACGCACCGGTCATGCCGCCGACCGAGCCGATGTTCACGATCGACCCACCCCCGGACTCCTTGATCAGCGGTGCGCAGGTCTGGATGCCGCGCAGCGTGCCGACGAGGTTGACCTCGAAGACCCGGTTCCACTCCTGCAGGTCGATCGCCGGGAACGCGCTGAGGGCGTTCGATCCGACGATGTTCAGCAGGACGTGCAGCGCCCCCGCCTTCTCCTGCACCTCAGCCACCGCGGCGTCCCACTGGTCCTGCTCGACGGTGTCGAGCTCGACGAAGTATGCGGTTCCGCCCGCGCCGTTGATCTCCTCGACGAGCGCGTCGCCGCGCTCCTTCTTGCGACCCGCCACGAAGACGGTCGCGCCTTCGTTGGCGAACAACCGCGACGACGCGCGACCCATGCCGCCGTACCCACCCGTGATCAGTGCGACCTTGCCCTGCAGCCTGTTCTCGCCCATCTCGTCCTCCGCCTCGATGCTCGTGTGCGATTCGTCGTGCAGGTCAGTGCCAGCGGTGCAGGAGCTCTTCGATGTGCTCCTTCTTGTCCATCGTCGAGAGCAGGTGGTGCGACCGCTCGTTCGACAGGTACGGGGCGCACGAGAACCAGCCGCCGTCGACGACGATGTCGGTGCCGGTCACGTAGGACGAGTCGTCGCACGCCAGGAACAGGGCGGCGTTGGCGATGTCCTCACCGACGCCGCTGCGCCGCAGCAGCACGGTCGTCTTGAGCATCTTGCTCTGCATCTTCTTGACCAGCTTGTTCGACTTCATCGACGCCGTCAGGTCGGTGTCGATCCAGCCGGGCTGGATCACGTTCGAGCGGATCCCCCAGTCCGCGTACACGTAGGCCGCGGACCGCGACACCCCTTCCAGCGCCCACTTCGAGGAGGAGTACCCGGAGCCGAAGTTGCCCGTCATGCCTGCCACGGACCCGATGTTGACGATCGAGCCACCGCCCGAGTCACGGATCAAGGGCGCGCAGGTCTGGATACCCCGCGCTGTGCCGGTCACGTTGATCTCGAACATCTTGCGCCACTCGTCGACGTCGATCTTCGGGAACCGGACGAGCGCGTTGGATCCGACGATGTTGAGCAGGACGTGCAGCGCGCCGGCCCGCTCCTGGATCTGGGCGACAGCCGCCTCCCACTGCTCCTGGTTCACGATGTCGAGCTCGAGGAAGTTCGCCGTACCGCCCGAGTCGTTGATCTCGGAGACGAGCGCCGCACCGCGCTCGGCGTTGCGGCCGGAGACGAAGACCGTCGCACCCTCCCGCGCGAACAGCCGCGCAGACGCCCGGCCCATCCCCCCGTAGCCGCCGGTGATCAACGCAACCTTGTTCTCGAGCCTCATCTTCGACACCTCTCGGACGTGAGCCGGACCGGAAGGCGTCGGGACGACCGTGGTGTGCGGGCCGCGGCATGAAGACCGGCGCCACGGCGACACTATGACCGGATTGAGGGTTATTCAACCGGTGCTGAATGAACGCCGGGTGTGAGCGGGGACGTCACGCGCCCACACTGGTCAGGTCTTCGCGCAGGCGAGCTCGCGCTCACTTTCCAGGACCCCGCATGACCGCCCGGACCGGGATGGCAAGGGACTTACCGGACCAGAGTCTCAGTCGAGCCGCGACCCTTAGGGCGTGACGATCGGGAACAGGGGGTCGAACTCGTCGAGGCATGCGGCGAGGGTCGCGAGGACCGTTGGGTCGCCGTCGAGCGTGACCTGACCGGCCGCGACCAGGCGTTCGGCCAGCCGAGGCTGCAGGACGACCCCGACGACCGCCGCTTTGACGCCGGAGACGGTGACGGCCGCGGCTGTCGACGCACCGCGGCGGGCGTTCAGGACTCCCCGAGCCACGTGCACGTTCCACGTCTCGTCCAGGTCGGTGAACGTGAAGTCGACCCGGACGTCGACGTCGGCGGCCGCGGAGCCGATGACGTGCACCGCCGCGAAGTCGAACAGGATCTCGAGCGGCATCGACAGGATCGTGTCCGGGCTGACCGTGCTGAACGGTGCGGGTGCGATGCCGTCGCGGAGCTCTTTCGCGGCGCTCAGGAAGATCCCCCGCCACTGCGGCCCCTCGACCTGGTAGCCCATCTGCTCGTAGGCGTCGGCCTGCAGCTGCCTGGCCTCCAGGTCGTCGGGATCGGCGAAGACGAGGTGGTGCACGATCTGCACGACCCACCGGTAGTCGGCTGCGTCGAACGCACGTCGGCCCTCGGCCAGGATCCCGTCACGGCCCAGCAGGTCCAGATACCTCGTGGCCGTGTCGACCGGGGTGTGCGGGTGCAGCGAGACGGGGTCGCCATCCCAGGTGCCCAGCTCTTTGGTGAACACCGCGCGGACATCGTGGTGCAAGGTCCCGTGGTACCCGCGGTTGAACCACTGCCGACGCAGCTCCTCGGGCAGCTCGATCTCCTCGGCAGCCTCGAGCGGCGTGAGCCCCTTGTTCGCCAGTCGCAGCGACTGGTCGTGGATGAACTTGTAGGTGTCCCGCTGCGACTCCAGGAAGCCCGTCACCACCTCGTTGCCCCACACCGGCCACGTGTGCGGGCCGTAGTTCACCTCGACGTCATCGCCCCACCGTTCGAGGGTCTCGTCGAGGTAGCGCGCGAAGTTGCGGGCGTCGCGCGTGCGGGCGCCGCGGAGGGTCTGGATGTTGTGCAGCGAGTGGTTGGCGTTCTCGGCGCAGGTCAGGGCCTTGAGCTGGGGGATCCAGATGTGCATCTCCTCGGGCGCCTCGGTGTCGGGTGCGTAGAGGAACTCGAACTCGAGGCCGGCGATCTCCCGGCGGGTTCCCGTCTCGGTGATGAGGTCCGTCGGGGACAGGTAGGAGATGGTGGGTGACCGGGTGGACAGAACGCCGATCCCGCAGGTCACGTGCCCGTGCGGTCCGAGGTCCAGCAGGCCGCCGAACGCGTAGGACGCACGCCGCGACATCGCGTTGCCGGCCACCACGTTCTCGCCGATCGCGAACTTCTCGAACTGGTGCCCCGGCGCCAGGATCGCGACCTTGCCCGAGGCCACATCGGCAGGGTCGACGACACCCTTGACGCCGCCGTAGTGGTCGATGTGGGTGTGCGTGTAGATCACGGCGGCGACGGGCTTGTCGCTGACGTGCTCGCGGATCAGGTCCATCGCCTGGGCGGCGCTCTCGACGCTGGACGTGCAGTCGATGACGACCAGCCCGTCCTCGCCCTCGACGACGGTCAGGTCGCCGATGTCGTTGTTGCGGACCTGATAGAGCCCGTCGACGACGCGATACAGCCCACCCCGGCGGATCACCTGCGACTGGCGCCACAGGCTCGGGTTGACCGAGTCGGGCGCCGGGTCGTCGTCGTGGATGTAGTCGAGCCAGGCGGGGTCGAAGATCACGTGCCCGTCCGCGCCCCGCGTCGGGCCCGGCACCGGCGCCATGAACCCTCGGTCGGCGTCTGCGAAGTCCTGCCGGTCCTCCATCGCGTACAAGGACACCGCGGCACGGTTGGCCTCGATCGTCGCCGGGGTCGGGCCCTTCGGGGGTGTCGCCACGTGCCATCTCCTCGTCCGTGGGTCACCACCGCGAGCGCCGCAGCAACCTCTCGTGCACTGATCTGACTCCGGTCATCCCGAGGCTAGGGCTCCCGCTCCACGCCCGCGACCGCCCGGTGCCGACGACGACAGCACGCGTGCAGGGCCGTCAGATTCTCGTGCGGCGGTTGGCTCCTGGGGGGCATCTTGCGGACTTTGGCGCCGCGGGAGCCCTGACGACAACCGTCGAGGTCGGCAGACAAAGTCAGCCGGTGAGGTAGCGCTGGATGGTCGGGGCGATCTCGTCGACGAGCTCCTCGTGCGAGAGCTCGACGATCGGGGCGAGCCTGATGACGTGACGGGTCATGGCGACGCCGAACAGGTGGGAGCCGGCCAGGGCAACGCGGCGCGTCCGGTCCGCGTCGAACCCGGCCGCTCGGGTGTCGCCGCCGAGGACGTCACGCAGCATCTGAGCGGCGCGGTCGGACGTGGTTGCGGAGCGCACCAGGGCGAGCAGGATGGGCCGGGTGCCGGACTCGTCCCAGAGCCGTAGATATGCGTCGGTGACGGCTCGGCCCGCAGTGGACAGGTCCGTGCCGACCGCTGCGGCGATGCGCTCAGGGATCGTCGTCCGATCGGCGACGGCCTTCGCGAACAGGGCGTCCTTGTCGCCGAAGAAGTGCCTGATCAGGCCTGGGTCGACCTCGGCACGCCCGGCGATCGCTCGAAGCGAGGCACCGTCGTAGCCACGCTCGGCGAACAACGCGAGGGCCGCGTCGAGGATCGCCTCACGAGTCCCGCTCTCTCCTGGGCGCCTGCCGCCGGGATTCTTCTGCATTGGCGTGGCATCGATCGCCATGTCCGGAATCGTACTCTCCGGTTGCAGAGTTCCGCATTTGTAGAGTTTGCTGGTCCTGCGGCGCGATCGTTCCGCGCACCCGAGATCGTGGAGTGTGGCCATGAGTGCCGACGACGCAGTGATCGACATCCAGGGCCTGCTGAAGTCCTTCGGCAGCTTTCAGGCGCTCAAAGGTCTCGACCTGCAGGTCGCCCGGGGCGAGGTGCACGGGTTCCTGGGGCCGAACGGGGCGGGCAAGTCGACCACGATCCGGGTGCTGCTCGGACTGCTGCGCGCCAACGGCGGCACGGTCCGGCTGCTCGGCGGCGACCCGTGGACCGACGTCGTCGCGCTGCACCGTCGGCTCGCCTACGTCCCGGGCGATGTCTCGCTGTGGCCCGGGATGACCGGCGGCGAGGCGATCGACCTGCTCGGCTCGCTGCGGGGTGGCATCGACGAGCCGCGTCGGACCGAGCTGGTCGAGCGGTTCGAGCTCGACCCGACCAAGCGTGGCCGGCAGTACTCGAAGGGCAACCGGCAGAAGGTCGCGATCGTCGCGGCACTGGCCTCCGACGTCGAGCTGCTGATCCTCGACGAGCCGACCTCCGGGCTCGACCCCCTGATGGAGAACGTGTTCCAGGAGGTCATCGGCGAGGCCAAGGCCCGGGGAGTCACGGTGCTGCTCTCGAGCCACATCCTGGCCGAGCTGGAAAGCCTCGCCGACCGGTTGAGCATCATCCGCGACGGGAAGATCGTGCAGTCCGGCACCCTGAACGAGCTGCGAGGCCAGACCCACACCACGATCCACGCCACGCTCGAGCGGAGCCCCGACCCGGCGGACCTGACGGTGTTCCACGGCGTCCACCTGGACGGCAACAAGTTCTCCGCCACCGTCGAATCGGCGCGCATCGGGGAGGCCATGGATCTGCTCACGCCAGCCGGGTTCACCTCGCTGACCGTCGAGCCGCCGTCGCTCGAGAGCCTGTTCCTGAGCCTGTACGGCGACGAGCCCGCGGCGGGGGCCACCCGATGAGTACGGCGACCGCCCATCCCTCGCACGCGGCACCCGCCGCCCGCAGCTCGACGATGACCGGCACCCGCCCTCTGCTCCGCGCCTCCCTCAAGCACGACGGCCGCCTGCTGCTGCCCTGGGTCGTGATCGCCACCGCACTGTCCGCGTCGTCGGTGATCTTCTACCCGATCGTCTTCCCCGACCAGCAGTCCCGCGCCACCCTCTCCGCGGCGATCAGCGCCAACCCCGCACTCGGCCTGATCTTCGGACCCGCGTACGACCTGTCGACGGCCGACGGGTTCAACGCCTGGCGCTCGCTCGCACTCGGCGGGTTCCTCGCCGCGCTCGGCGCGATCTTCGCGGTCACCCGCGCCACCCGCGCCCAGGAAGACTCCGGGCAGGCAGAGCTGCTGGCGTCCGGGGTCCTCGGCCGAGGCAGCCGCCTGCTGACCGGGGTCGCCATGTCGATCATCGGGTCGTTGCTCCTGGGCGTCGTCGCCGGCGTGGTCACCGCCCTGTGCGGTGGCGACTGGAACGCGTCGATGCTGCTCGGCGCCACCTTCACCGCCACCGGCTGGATGTTCGGCGCCGTGGCCGCGATCACCGCCCAGATCGGGTCGGACTCCCGCACGTCGAACTCGATGGCCGTCGCCGTCCTGGGCACGCTGTTCCTGCTCTGCGGCTTCTGCTACTCGATCGAAGCACCGTCCTGGACCATCTGGATCAACCCGCTCGGCTGGATGCACGAGACCCGCCCGGCCGCAGGAAACAACTGGGCACCACTGCTGCTCGCCGTGGTTCTCACGATCGCCCTGGTCGCCGTCGCGTTCGCGTTACAGGCGCGACGCGACTTCGGCCAGGGCACGATCGCACCCAAGCCCGGCCCCGCCCGCGGGACGACGCTGGGCACCTGGCGACTGGCGCTGCGCATCAACAAGGGACCGTTCTTCACCTGGGTCATCGCGTTCATCGCCCTCGGCTTCGTCTTCGGCTACTTCACCACCTCGATCAGCGACATCCTCGGATCCGACCCGACCGTCCAACAGATCCTCGCCTCCGGCGCCACCACACCCGCAGAGCTCGCCGGCGCGTTCGCCACCACCATCCTGAGCATGGTCGGCATCATCGCGGCCATCTCCGGGGTCCAGGTGATGCTCAAGGTCCGCGCCGAGGAGATGGAGGACCGCGTCGAGCCGCTCATGGCCGGGTCCGTCGCCCGTGCCCGGTACTACGGCAGCAACGTGCTGGTCGCCCTGATCTCCCCGACGATCTTCATCTTGATCGCCGGGACCCTGATCGCTCTGCTTGCGTCGGGTGCCGACCTAGGCGTCAGCTTCAGTGACGTCTTCCTCCAGGCCGTCGTCACCGTCCCGGCGATGTGGACCGTCGTGGCCGTCTCGGTCGCCGTGGTGGGGGCTCGCCCGAAGGTGAGCATCGCCGCGTGGCTCGGCGTCCTGGCATCGTTCGTCCTGACGATCCTGGGCCCGACATTCGGGCTCGACGACTGGGTGCTCGGCATCAGCCCGTTCTGGCACGTGCCCAACGCGTCCGCCGCCAACCCCGACTGGTCAGGTCTCGGGTGGATCAGCTTGTTCACGCTCGGATTCCTGCTCGTCGGCTTCGCCGGGTTCCGACGACGCGACCTCGCCCGCTGAGCGCTGCGGATCGCTCCGGAGAAGTGCCGCCCACTCGGAAGGATCAGTCATGTCCACCCCGAAGCCAGCAACGCACGCCATTGTTCAGCAGCAGGCGGGCCTGCTCGCCAGCCTGCCGTTCTCGGACACGCGCGACTTCGACGACGTGAGCCGCGGCCTGGTCGCGACGATCGACGAGCCTGTCCTCGCCGCCGACGGGACCGTCGTGTGGGACAACTCGACGTACGCGTTCGTCGAGGGCGACGCCCCGGACACGGTGAACCCGAGCCTGTGGAGGCAGTCGCAGCTGGTCGCCACGGGCGGGCTGTTCGAGGTGGTCCCCGGCATCTACCAGGTGCGCGGCATGGACCTGTCGAACACGACGCTCGTCGAGGGCGACGAGGGGATCATCGTCATCGACACGCTGCTCTCCCAGGAGACCGGTGCCGCCGCGCTGGCGCTCTACCGCAAGCACCGCGGCGACCGTCCCGTGAAGGCTGTCGTCTACACGCACTCACACGTCGACCACTTCGGCGGCGTCAAGGGCTTCGTGTCGCAGGAGGACGTGGACTCGGGTGCCGTCAAGGTCTTCGCGCCCGAGGGGTTCACCGAGCACGCGATCTCGGAGAACGTCTATGCCGGCACCGCGATGGGCCGTCGCGCCGGGTACATGTACGGCGCGGCCCTGTCCCGTGGCCCCGAGGGCGGGGTCGGCGCGGGTCTCGGCCAGACGACGTCGACAGGCACCGTGACGCTGATCGAGCCGACAGACATCATCACCACGACCGGGCACGAAGTCGTGGTCGACGGGGTCCGCCTGATGTTCCAGATGGCCCCCGACACGGAGGCGCCCGCGGAGCTGCTCGTCTACCTTCCGGACTTCAAGGCGCTGTGCACGGCGGAGGACGCGACGCATACGTTCCACAACCTGCTGACCTTGCGCGGTGCGGTGGTGCGCGACCCGCACGGCTGGTCGCGGTACCTCACGGAGTCGATCGACCTGTTCGGCGACGAGGTCGAAGTCGTGTTCGCGTCGCACCACTGGCCGATGTGGGGCAACGAGCGGGTGGTGGAGTTCCTGTCCCTGCAGCGCGACCTGTACGCCTACGTCCACGACCAGACCCTGCGGCTGCTGAACAAGGGGCTGACCGGTCCGGAGATCGCCGAGAAGATCGTGCTCCCGCCGGTGCTCGAGAACGCGTGGTCGTCGCACGGGTACTACGGGTCGCTCAACCACAACATCAAAGCCATCTACCAGCGCTACCTCGGTTGGTTCGACGGCAACCCCGCCCACCTGTGGGAGCACGTCCCCGTCGAGAAGGCCAAGCGCTACGTGGAGTTCATGGGCGGCGCCGACGCGGTCGTGAGCAAAGCCCAGGCGTCGTTCGACGCGGGCGACTTCCGTTGGGTCGCCGAGGTGGTCAATCACGTCGTCTTCGCCGAGCCCGACCACCAGGGCGGTCGCACCCTGCTCGCCGACACGTACGAGCAGCTCGGCTACGGCGCGGAGAACGGGACCTGGCGCGACTTCTTCCTCTCGGGCGCCATGGAGCTGCGCGACGGGCAGTTCGGGACGCCGACGGTGACCAACGCCCCGGACGTGTTCGCTGCCCTGACGCCGGAGATGCTGTTCGACGCGATCGCCATCCAGATCAATGGCCCGAAGGCGTGGGACGAAAAGCTCTCGCTGGACGTCGTGCTGACCGACATCGACACCCGCTACCGCCTCACGCTGGCCAACGGCGTCCTCACCTACAGTGCCGCGCCCCAGCGGGGTGACGCCGACGTGACGCTGACGACGACCAGACGCCAGCTCCCGGCGCTGGCCGCGGGAGGGCTCGGCGGTGGTGCCGCCGGCATCCAGGTCGACGGCGATGCCTCCGTCTTGTCGCGCCTCGCTGGCCTGCTCGACCCGGGCGACGACAACTTCGCAATCGTCACTCCGTGACGTGCGCCGGTCCGCGCCGGAGGAGTTGACCCGATGACCTCCGAACCGGCAGCTGTTCAGAAGCCAGGCTTCGGGCGCCCGACACCCCAGGACGTCTCGTCGGGGTTCGTGACCGGGCTCTTCTCGATCCCGGAGGGCATGGCGTACGCGAGCATCGGGGGCTTCGCGGCGCCGCTGGGTCTGTGGTCGGGTGTGGTGCCGACGATCGTCGGGTCGGTCTTCGCACGCACGGTCCTCATGGTGACGACCCTCACCAGCGCGATCGCGTTGTCGTCGCAGAGCGTCCTGGCGGCTGCCGGGCTGGACCCCGGTGACCTCGGCGCCCTGGCGACACTGACCGTCCTGGTCGGCGTCGTGATGCTCGTGATGGGGCTTCTGAAGCTCGGCTCGGTGATGTCGTTCGTCTCGACCGCCGTGATGACGGGTTTCACCACGGGCATCGCGCTGCAGATCATCGCGGGGGTGCTCAAGGACGCGACGGGCTACGTCCCGACGCCGCACAACACGCTCGCAAAGGTGTGGGACGCGTTCGTGCACGTCGGCGACTGGGACGGCGCCACGGTCCTGGTCGCACTCGCGACGGTCGGGGTGTGGGCGGCCTTCAAGGCGGTCAAGCGGCTCGAGTCGTATGCCACCCTCATCGCGCTGCTCGTCGTGACCGTGGTCTGCGTGATCGTGCGACCCGACGTCGAGCTCGTCGAGGACATCGCCGCGATCCCCCGCTCGCTACCGCCGTTCTCGCTCCCGGACCTCGCCGCACTCCCGGCCCTGGCGGCGGGGGCGATCGCGATCGCGCTCGTCGGGCTCGCACAGGCCGCCGGCATCGGCGCCGCGGTCGCCAACCCCGACGGCAGCCGCCCGGACGCCTCGAAGGACTTCACCGCGCAGGGCCTGGCGAACATCGCCGGCGGCTTCTTCTCCGCCCTGCCGACCGGCGGCTCGCTGTCCCGCACGGGCGTCGGCACGAGCGCCGGCGCCAAGACCCGCTGGTCGGGGATCTTCGCGGGGATCTGGCTCGCCGTCCTGGTGCTGGCCGTCGGTCCCGTGGCAGGGCAGATCCCGATGGCCGTCATCGGCGGGCTGCTGCTGGTCATCGGCGGCGAGCTGATCGTCGGGCGCTTCGGCGACATCATGCTCGTCCTGCGCACGTCATGGCTGTCCGCCGCCGCCATGATCATCACGTTCCTCGCGACGACCCAGCTGCCGCTCCAGGACGCGATCTTCATCGGCGCCGGACTGTCGATCCTGCTGTACGCCTTCGCGGAGTCCAAGCGCGGACGGATCATCGAGCTCACGCCCGACGACACCGGCAGCTGGACGATCGGCGACCCGCCGGCGTCGGTCCCGAGCGGGCGGACCACGGTGCTGCACTACGTCGGCGGCGGGTTCTTCGCCGAGGTCAACCGGCTCGAGGACGAGTGGCCGGACCCGCGCGGCGCGCACGACGCGGCCGTGGTCCTCTCTCTGCGCGGGTCGGCCGGCATCCCGTCGGCGACGTTCCTGCGCGCATTCGAGCGGGCCTCGCGCAGGCTCGGGGAGAACGGGGTCCGCCTGTTCCTCTGCGGCGTCTCCCCCGAGCTGCGCGAACGCCTCGCACGGTCCGGCACGCTCGAGGTCCTCGGCGAGGAGTCGGTCGTCGCCACGACACCCGTGCTTCTGGAGTCGCTCAATACCGCCTACGCCGCTGCAGAACGGTGGCGAACGACGAACCACACCGAGAAGTAGCTCATGGGTCCCGCAATCGGCGAGTCGCTGCCCGTCGCCGTCGGCGTCATGATCAGCCCGCTGCCCATCGTCGCGGTGGTCCTGATGCTCAGCAGCGCCAAGGCGAAGGTGAACGCGTTCTCGTTCCTCATCGCCTGGTTCGTTGCCGTCGCCGGGGTCGCCGGCGTCATCGCGCTTCTGGCGGGCACCGATGACGCGAGCGACCTCGCTGGGCCGGCCGCGTGGACCGGGTGGCTGAAGATCGTCCTTGGTTTGCTCTTGGTGTGGCTTGCCATCAAGGACTGGCGGGGGCGACCGCGCGCCGGGGTGGAGGCTCCGACGCCGAAGTGGATGCAGGCTATCGACACGTTCACACCGGTCAAGGCCGCCGGACTTGCCGTCCTGCTGGGGGCCGTCAACCCGAAGAATCTCCTGCTAGTGGTCTCCGGTGGCGCGACGATCGCCGCCGCTGCACCCGACGACACCACGGCCCAGATCGGCGCCGCAATCGTCTTCGGCCTGGTCGCGTGCATAGGCGTCGCCGCGCCCATCGTCATCTACCTGTCGATGGGGTCCCGCGCGGCAGGCATCCTCGACGAGCTGAAGGGATGGCTCATCCAACACAACACAATCGTCATGGCCGTGCTGCTCCTCATCATCGGCGCCAAGCTCGTCGGCGCCGGCATCACCGTCCTTTCCTGAGCCGTGCCTCGGTCGTGAGAGCGCATGCCGGGGCCAGCGGAGCCAGCGCCGACCGATTGGACCTCGCGACTCGCGGTCAGGTGCGTGGACGATGGACGCATGGAGATCCTCAGGTACCGGGCGTTCACCACCGTCGAGCCGAACGAGCAGTCCGGGAATCCGGCTGGGGTCGTGCTGGACGCGGACGAGCTCGGCGACGAGGACATGCTGCGGATCGCGGCGGAGCTCGGATTCAGCGAGACCGCGTTCCTGTCCGCGATCGAACGGGACGCGGCGCGCGTGCGGTACTTCACCCCGCGCGCGGAGATCGCGTTCTGCGGGCATGCGACGGTCGCGTCGGGGGTGGCACTGGCGGCGCACCGGGACGCACCGGCCGTGGTGCGGCTGACGACGAACGCCGGGCTCGTCCCTGTGGAGGTGACCGCGGACCGCGCGACCCTGGTGGCCGTCGACACCGAGGTCGAGACGCTCGACGATGAACTCGTCGACCAGGTGCTCGGCACTCTGCGGCTCGAGCGGGCTGATCTCGACCCTGCGATGCCGCCGGCGCTGGTGCACGGCGGCAACCTGCATCCCCTCGTCCCGGTGCGCGCCGGCGTCCTGGAGCGGCTCGACCACGACGGCGAGGCGGTCCTGACGCTGCAGGACGCGCACGGGTGGGACGGCACCGTGCCGGTCGTCCATCGGCTGTCGACGACCCGGTTCGTGTCGCGGAACCCGTTCCCGCGGGGCGGGATCCGGGAGGATCCGGCGACGGGGTCCGCGGCGGCCGGGCTCGGCGCGTATCTGCGTGCCGGCGGGCACCTCGACGTACCTGCGACCTTCACCGTCGACCAAGGAGCGGAGATCGGGCGGCCCTCCCTCATCGTCGTGGACGTGCCGCGCGAGGGCCGCGTACGCGTCACAGGGACCGCGGAGCAGATCTGACGAAGGCCCGGACCTCCGGGTCCGGGCCTTCGGTGTGGCAGACGAGAGTCGCGGGGCTCAGACACCCGCCGCGGTGATGATGGCGTCGGTGGCGAACCCCGCAACCAGACCGATGAGCAGCCCGTACGCCAGGAGGTCCGGGCGCTTGGCCTTGGCCGCGACCGCCAGGAGCTGCGTGACCACGTAGATGATCGAGCCGGCAGCAAGAGTCAGGAACACCACGCTGACGGCGTCGCTGGTGAAGCTGTGGCCGATGGCCGCGCCGAGGAAGGTCGGGCCTCCACCGATCGCGCCCAGCACGGCAAGAAAGCCCCACGACGGGCGAACCGCGACGCCCTCGCTGTTCGGCTCGCCAGTGAGCGGCGCGACGATCCCGAATCCCTCGGTCGCATTGTGCAGCGCGAACCCGATCACGAGCAGCAGCGCGAGGCTGATGTCGCCGGCGGCGGACGCCTGCCCGATGGCCAGGCCCTCTGCGAAGTTGTGGAGGCCGATGCCGACCGCGATGAGCATTGCGAGCTCGGCACCCGCCGAGCGGTGCCGACCGGTGGCTCCCTCCAGCTCGCGGATGGACATCGCCCCGGGCCCGAGACTCCCGCCCCCGAGCTCGGCACGTGCTCGTGCGCGCCCGCGCATCCAGATCTCGTACCAGGCGAGGCCGACGAGCCCGACCGCCAGGCCGCCGACGAACAGCAGACCGTACCCGAACGCCGGCGCCAGCCCGCCGTCGCCGGTGTGATAGTCGACCAGGGCTGCGTCGATGGGCTCCCACGCCGCCGAGAAGACGTCCCACACCAGGAAGAGCAGGACGCCGATCGCCGCCGCATTGAGCAGCGCCCGCAGCCTGGGGGTCGGGTTGCGGATCCGCCCGACCGGCAGACCCAGAAAGATCGTGCCGCCTGCGATGAGGCCGAGCACCAGCGTCTGGCCGAGATTCATGACACTCCCACAGCGGAACGGACCAAGTTAGGGAAGGCTAACCATCTTACGGTCCGGGGGCAAAATCCGTACGAGATCGGCCGCCTGCGCGATCACACCGAGTCGGTCAGGACGTTGGGATGGGCATGTTGGAGTAGGTCTCCAGTTCGGCAAGGCCGACGTTCCTGGTGGATGGGCTGACGGAGGTCACGGTGAACCGCACGGTCCTCGTCCGGCGTGGCGCAAAACTGAGGCTGGCCGCCGACCCGTCGTTGGCGAGCGCGCCAACGGCGACCGTGCTGCCGTCGTCGAACGTCAGCAGCCCTCCGGTGACCTGGTCAGCGAGATTTGGCCGATCCGAGATCACGACGCCGTCGACCATCTTCCTCGACGCCAGATCCAGCTGGATCCAGCTACCGGCCGCGCCTCCTCGGGTCGCCCATTCGTGAGTTCGGCCTTCCGGATAGCCGAGGGCAAGCCCGTCGATCGCTTTCTTCGCGCCCTGATCGGTGAGCGTGCTCTGTGATGAGGCCGTCACCTTGACGCCACGGCCCCGCGCCGAGTCTCCGGTCGCCTGGCTGGCGGCGATGTACTGACGCGCCAGGCGCATCGAAGACACGAGCGAGTCGGCGCACAAGCGGGCCATGCAGAGGCTCGGGTCACTGGTCGCGTAGAGCCGGAACGCCGCCCGCTTGGTCGCGAGGTCGACGCCCGCGACGTTGGGAGCGCGGACCCAGCTCGGGTAACCCGCGTAGGCCGACAGGGTGTGCGCGGCCGCGTAGCCCAAATCGGCGCGGCGAACGTACAACCCGATCGCGACGTGGTCGGCGTTCTCACCATCCCCGAACGCGGCGGTCCAGTCCTGGGTGCGCACAGTCGTCGGCCGAAATCCCACCATCAGCGCGGTCAGTGTGTCGCGCAGGGAGGCGTCCGTGTAGGTTCCCGAGCCGTCGATCGCGCTGATCGTGGAGATCGCACCCTGCCACAGCCGCATGAGGCTCTCGTGGTGATGGCGGGCATTTCCCGTCCCGCGCCGGTTCCCGTCAGGCAACCGCATGAAGATCACCGACACGTTGGGCGCACCGACCAGAGTCTCCAGCCGTATCGACCTTCCCGGCACCCCCGCGTCGGAAACAGTCCAGTCATCGGGGACGCCAGCCATACCCGCATAGGCCGCCAGGCTCCCGCGCTCGCGACCGGCCCAGTAGGCGTGGCCCTTCGCCGCGTCCCCCGCAGTGGCGAAGACCGTGCGGACGCAACGTCGGGCTTGGATGTCGTGAAGGACATCCGGACTCAGAAAGAGCAGGTCGTCGTCCTCGTGCGCCACGATCTGCATCGCACCGCCGAAGCACGAGTCCGCGAACGCGGGCGCCTGCGCGCTCGCCCACGCCAGCGGCTGGCCGGTCCCGCTCGACCCCCACGCCAGTGCGGTGAGTACAACGGCCGTGGCGACCAAGGTCCCGACCACGCGAACGGCCAAGGAATGCCCTCGCGGGCTCAGCCTGCTCGGCGACAGCCGTGTGAGCGCCATACGGAGGGGCGCGATCGATGCGGTCATCGCAGAAGGAGCACGATGGCGAGCCCGGAGACGGCCAACGGCACGCCCCACGCCCAGGCGACGATCCATCTGACCCGAACGCGTTCGGTCCGGCCGTCCGCCAGACGTTGGATCGCAGCCACGCACCCAGCGATGAGCGACGACGCCACTCCCACATCGACGGCGATGCCACTGAGGCCGGGATCGACGCCGACCGCCTGCATCCCCTGGACGGCGACCCAGAGAAAGACGACCAATTGCAGCGACAGCAGCGCGTAGATGAACGCTCGTGTGCCAGATCGACGCATGACCGGGGCCGGGTCAGCCATGTCTTCACGGTCGCTCATCGACGATCCAATCGCAGCGCGGGTCGATTGTCGCGGGTCTACCCGTCACGTTGCTCCCGCGGGTAACGCCTGTTGCTCGACCGACTACATTCTTGCCGCCTCAGCGCTGCAGGGCGACGGTCGCCGGTTTCGGTGCGCGAGTCCGACGGTCGGGGCGAACGAGATCAGCCGTACAGCGTGAAGGGCAGGTGTGCGACCCCGCTGGCTGTCGAGACCGCCTCGATGTCGCCGTGTGCCTCGAGTGACCAGCACGGGGACGTGATGCAGCCGATGCGAGAGCCTCGGCCCGTGTCGGATGGCGGGAGAGCCGTCAACAACGTCCACGCTCACCGAAGGCCAACAGTCATCGTCATCCTCGTGGTGGCGTGGCCGAGGGATCATCTGGACCGCCATCCGCATTGGCTCTGGCTGACGGGGTCTCTTCCCGCCGCGAGAGGGACGCGGGACGATGGGCCGATGCGAGAGGTGTACGTGCATACCGCAGCGGTTGAAATCATGGACGGCGACGACAGTTCGCTAGGAGCTGCCGTCACTCTCGCTCTCTGCGGCAGTTGGGATCACGAACCGCCCTGCCCGCTCGCCCCACACCACACGGCCACAAAGAGAGAGGGCGGCGAGGTGCGCATGCGGGTCCTCTTCGCGACCGAGCCGGGCGACGAGGACGAGGTCCGCCAGCGCATCGAGACGGCTCTGTCCGCCCAGAGGCTCGAGGCGCCTGACGGCCACATGGTGTCGTGGAAGGTCCACGCGACAGGGCGGGGCACGGTCGCTCCGGGCGAGGCGGACCATGGCCGGCGACTCGCGCTGAGCTGATCGCTGGCCTCGCCCATTCACGCCGGTAGCGTGCCGGGGACGTGAACGTGCTCGGGCCGAGGAGAACCAGATGTACTCGGCCGTCACGTTGGTGACAGTCGGGTGATCGGGGCGGCGCCGATGGCGGAGTGGTGGCGTTCAGTGTTGTAGGTCGCGAGCCAGGGTGGGAAGGCTTGGGTGCGTTCCTCGTCGGAGTCGTAGGGGCGTCGGTAGGCCCATTCGGTGGCGAGGGTTCGGTTGAAGCGTTCGACCTTGCCGTTTTGCCAGGGGCAGTGGGCCTTGATGAACCAGTGGGCGGCTACCGGTGCCCCTAGGTCTGCGAACCGGGTCAGGGCCCGGTCCATGAATGTGGCACAGCGGTGACGTGTTCGCTCGCGGGCAGTCCGACGGGGTGGGTTCGGAGGTCGGATTCAGCCTTCCCGACCCAGGCGCTGACAGCAGCCCGCGATCGGGCAGGTGAGAGGTTCGCTCGACGAGAAGCCCGTCTTGCTGGCGCGATTCTACGTTCGACCTGTGGCCACAGCGATCCACAGCTTCGGGCGCAGCCGCCCCGCGCCCGCGCCGAAGTCGCTCGCGGGTCCGGGTGTCGTCAGGTGATCTGGCCCCGGCAACCGTCGTGAATCCTGGCGCCGGTCGGTGGGAGCGACATTGTTTCAGCCTTCTCTCAGCCTTGGTGGGCGAGGCTCTCCCCGGTTCTTGTGCATCGGCACCATGGGAAGGTCGTTCATGCGGGTCGTCCACGTCACGGACTTCTACCTGCCCCGTACGGGAGGTATCGAGCGCCAGGTGGCGGGCACTGCTGCCCGGCAGGCCGCGGCCGGGCACAGCGTGACCGTCCTGACCACCACCAGGGCGGGCGACGAGCGGTCCGTGGATGACGGCGGCGCTGTCGCGATCCGCCGGGCGCGGCCCGACCGAATCGGCCGTCCCGATCCTGAGGTGGTCCGGTCCGCGCTGCTCGACGCCGACGTCGTCCAGGTCCACCTCGGCGGTGTGAGCCCCCTGGGCTGGAGCGTGCTCCGATCCCGGGGTGCCGCTGGTCTGCCGACGGTCGTGACGGTGCACTCGCTGCTCGACGGGCTCGGCGGCGTCTACCGTCCGTTGGCCGCACTCGGCGGATGGCGGCACCTGCCCATCGTGTGGTGCGGGGTCGGCGGCACGGTCGGGCGCCAGCTCCGCAGCCTGCTCGGTGCGGCGGCGGCCGTACAGGTCCTGCCCAACGCGGTGGACGGCGCGACGTGGATCGCGCCCCCCGGTCCTGGCGTCCTCGCTCCCGCCGAGCTGCTCGTCGTCTCGGCATTGCGTCACACCCGCCGCAAGCGGGTCGAAGCCTTGCCGGGCGTGCTGGCTCGGGCTCAGCGGCTCCTCACGGCCGGCGCGGCGGGGAGCGGTGTGGCGGCGCCTCGGCTTCGTGCGGTCATCGCCGGGGAGGGGCATCGGACGCCGGCCCTGCACGCCGGGCTGCGTCGCGCTGGTATCGACGACTGGGTCAGCACCCCGGGGGTCCTTGACACCGTCGCGCTCAGCAAGCTGTACCACGGCGCGCACGTCTACCTGGCGCCCACCGTCCTGGAGTCGTTCGGCCTCGCTGCGCTGGAAGCTCGCGCGGCCGGCCTCCCGGTGATCGCGCACAGCCGCAGCGGCAGTGCCGAGGTCCTCGAACACGATCGTGAAGGCCTGCTCGTCGACTCCGACGAGGCGATGGCGGGGGCCCTGGCGCACTTGGCTCTGGACCCGGTCCGGCGACTCGCGATCGCGGAGCACAACCGCACGACCCCGATCCGCTACGACTGGCCCAGCCATCTGGCGCTGACCGAGCACGCGTGGTCCGTCGCCGCCGACCTGTGCGCCGGGCGCACCGGCGGGACCCCGGGAGACGACCTCACGACCGTGAGGGCGGCCGCTCGTGGTTGAGTCATCGAGCCGCACGGTCGTCTCGTTCCACGCCCACCCCGACGACGAATCGTTGCTCATGGCGGGCACGCTCGCCGCTCTCGCAGCTGCCGGCCACCGAGTCTTGCTCGTGACCGCGACCGCCGGCGAGCACGGCCTGGCCGATCCGGCGTACGGGTCGGGCGTGGAGCTGGCCGGGCACCGGACCGCCGAGCTGGGCGACGCCGCGGCCGCCCTCGGCTGTACCCGCTCGGAGGTTCTGGGGTGGGCCGACTCAGGGATGGACGGCGACGCCTCGGGCGAGCGGGGCTTCGCCCGTGCAGACGTCGAGGGGGCTGCCGCTCGGCTCGCGACTCTCCTACGCGCGGAGCACGCGGACGTGCTGACGATCTACGACCCGGCGGGCGGCTACGGTCACCCAGACCACCTGCAGGTGCACCGCGTGGGCGTGCGCGCCGCCGAGCTGGCCGGGACGCCGCTGGTGCTCGAGGCGACGATCGACCGGCGGGTGCTGCTCGCCGCGACCGCCTGGATTCCCCGCCTGCCGGGCGGCGCCCGGCGCGCGTCATTGGCTCGCGCCTTCGCCGACCCCGCACGGCTCACCCACCGGTTGGACGTCCGCGCCCAGGCCGGCGCGAAGCGGGCGGCGATGGCGGCGCACCGCAGCCAGCTCCGCCCGGGGCGTCGCACGCTCCGGCTCCTCCTTCTCCTGCCGCGCCCGCTGTTCCGCGTAGCGCTCGGACGTGAGTGGATCGTCGTCCGAACCGGCGGCGACGCTGCGGTGCTCTCGGATGTCCTGGCCGCCATTCCGGCAAAGGTGCTGTCACCGGCCGCACCGACCGGAGCTCGCGGACCAGATAGCGGAGTGCTCCGGTGAGCGCGCCCGTCGAAGCCGTGGAGCCCGACGCCTCGGCTTCCATTCTCTCGGCGTGGAAAGGGCGGTCCGGCAGCCTGGCCGTCGCCGCGGTCGGCATCGCGGTCCTCGTCGCTCTTCTCCTCACTCTCCCCCGGCTCGACGGCACCACCTGGGCCGCGGTCGCACGCTTGATCGGCTCCGTGTCGCTCCCGCAGAACCTCGCACTGGCGGGACTGTGGTCGCTCGGCCTGATCGCCCACACGTGGGTCCAGCTCGCGGCACTGCCCGGACTGCGCCGTCGCGATGCCCTCACCCTGAACCTCGGCGGCAGCGCGGTGGCCGGAGCCCTGCCCGCCGGCGGCCCGCTGAGCCTGGCTGTGAACTGGTCGATGCTGCGCTCGTGGGGGTTCACGACGTCCCAGTTCTCGTCGTACACCATGGTCACGACAGTGGTCACGACGGCCGCCAGGCTCAGCGTCCCGTTGGTCGCGGCGTTCGCCCTGCTCGGCGGCCCCCATCTGCCGGCGAAGGTCGCAGGGGCCTCACGTCTCGCTGCCGTCGGCATCCTCGTGATGATCGCGCTGGTCGCCCTCGCCTTGCTTCCGGCTGTCCGGCGGCGGCTGTTGAGGATCAGCCGTCCGGCACGCGTGGCCGCACTCCTCACACGCGCGGGCACGGTGGCGGCGGACGCCCTCGCAACATCGGGTGCTGCGTTGCGTACCCGCCGTCGGGACCTGCTCCTAGGGGCGGCGGCGCAGACAGTCGTCCAGTACCTGCTCCTGCTCGGCTGCCTCGCAGTGATGCACGCAGGCGTGGGCCCACGTGCCGCGCTGATCGCGTTCGGCCTGGGTCGGCTCCTCTCTCTTGCCCCGATCACACCCGGTGGGCTCGGGGTGACCGAAGCTCTCGTCGGGGCTCTCCTGGTCGCCTTCGGGGCGCCCCCGTCGGCCGCCGTGGGCGCCGTCCTGCTCCACAGCCTCTACGTCGTGGTGCTGGAGATCCCCGTGGGTGCCGGAGCGCTCGCGTTGTGGCGGACGCAGGTACGCCGCGCACGGACCGTTCGGACCCCGGGTGACCGATCACCCGACGGCGGGGGCGAACGTCCCAGCGGCGGCTGACGCGGCTCTGGCCTTCCCTGTGGCGACACCGTCATCGCACGAGTGCACCTCGGGGATGCATCGAACGGGCTTGTGGCGTACAACGGATTTCATGTTCGAAGAGGGACAGCTCTACGCCCCCGTCACCGCGGACGAGGACGGCAGGGCCACGGTGCACCTCGCCGACGACCATCCCGGTGCGAAGGACCAGGACTACCGCCGTCGTCGCAACGAGATCGCGGGTCCGGCACTGGCGTGGCAGCCCGGGGACGCGGTGCCGCGCGTGGAGTACACGGACTCCGAGAACGAGATCTGGCGGACCGTGTGCCGCGAGCTCACCCCCAAGCACGAGCGGCTCGCGACCCGCGGCTACCTGGAAGGCAAGGCGGCCCTGGACCTGCCCTCCGACCACGTGCCGCAGCTCGACGAGGTCAGCGCCCGCCTCGGTCCTCTCAGCGGCTTCCGACTCCACCCGGCCGCCGGGCTCGTGCCTCTCGACGTCTTCTACGGGTCGCTCGCGGACGGGATCTTCCATTCCACGCAGTACCTGCGTCATCCGTCGCAACCGCTGTACACGCCGGAGCCGGACATCCTCCACGAGGTCGTGGGGCACTGCAACCTGCTGGCCAACCCGGCGATCGCGGACGTCAAGCGCCGCGCCGGTGAGGCCGCGCGACGGTGCGAGACGCCCGAGGGCCTGCAGTACGTGGCCGACGTCTTCTGGTTCACCATCGAGTTCGGGGTGATGTACGAGGCCGGCGAGCTCCGCGCGTACGGCGCCGGACTGCTCTCGTCCTACGGCGAGATCGAGGAGTTCCGCGGAGCCGACGTCCGCCCCGTCGACTTCCACGCGATGGCCACGCTGGAGTACGACATCTCTCACTACCAGCCGATCCTGTTCGCCTGCGACGGCATGGGCGAGCTCACCGACCGGGTGGGCGGGTTCTTCGCCGAGTTCGACGACGAGACACCCGCCCGGCTCGCCCGCGACGCCACCGTGGCCCGCTGACCGGGCATCACCCGACCGGCTGGCGGTCCTGCACGAGCAGGTGCTGCCGGAAGAACGCCGCGAGCTCGGCCGTGGCGTCGAGCGGCAGGACCGCGGCGACGTACTGGTCGGGCCGGACGACGACGACGCACCCGGCGCGGTCCACGCCACGCAGCTCGAAGATGTCGTCGTCCGGGTGCGTGGCGAAGACGTTCTCGTGGTCGATGAGCCGGAACGGTCCGGTGCGGGGCCGGAAGAGCTCTGGCACGGCCGAGACGTCGACGTCCACGTGCCGCTGCTGGTACACGACCAACACGTCGAGGACGGCGTCGAGGTCGTCCCCGGGACGCGAGTGAGCGAGCACCGGGGAGTCGGGTGAGCTCGACATCCACTCGGCCCACGCCGTCAACGCGGAGGCCTGCCCTGCCGCGGCGCCGTCCGCGAACGCGTACACGCGCCAGCGGCCGTCGGCGCGGTGCTGGTGCCCGAGGTGCAGGGGGTTCGCGTCGGCGACCCGGACGACACGGGCGGACTTGAACCGCTTCCCGACCGGGAACCCCGCCGCGAGCGCCTGGTGCGTGGGCTCGGCGACGAGCATCGACGGCGGGTACTGCGTCATGAACCCGAACAGGAACTCGGTCGTCTGCACGTAGAAGTCCGCGAGCTCGGCCTGGTCGGCGAACTCCTCGGGCTTCTTCGCCATGAGCGTGGACCACTGCCGGTCGAAGTCGATGAGGTTCTGGGCGATGACCTGGCGCTCGGCGGAGTAGGTGGCCAGCAGGCTCTGCGGGCTGCGCCCCGACAGGACGTAGCCGAGCTTCCACCCGAGGTTGAACCCGTCCTGCATCGACACGTTCATGCCCTGACCGGCCTTCGCGCTGTGCGTGTGGCAGGCGTCGCCCTCGATGAACACGCGTGGGTCGCGCGTGCCGAGCTCCTCGAGCGGGACGTCGTCGAAACGGTCGGTGACCCGGTGCCCGACCTCGTAGACGCTGTGCCAGGCCACGTCCACCACGTCGAGGGTGTACGGGCGCAGGATCGCTTGGGCGTGGCCGATGATCTGCTCGACGGTCGTGCTGCGCAGGGCACCCGTGTTCTCCGGCCGGACCTCACCGAGGTCGACGTACATGCGGAACAGCTGGCCGCCCTCCCGCGGGATGAGCAGGATGCTGCCACCGGACCCGGACTGGATCGCGCACTTGCGGCGGATGTCCGGGAAGTCGGTCACGGCGAGGACGTCCATGACCCCCCACGCATGGGCCGCGCTGCCACCCCTCGACGTGCAGCCGATGGATCGCCGGACGCCGCTGTGCGCACCGTCGGCGCCGACGACGTACTTCGCTCGGACGAGCCTCTCCTGACCGGTGCACTCACCGGACGTCCGCACGAGGTGGACGGTCACGGGGTGCTCGCCGTCGGCGGCGATCTCGAGGTCGCGGAACTCGTAGCCGTAGTCGGGCGTCATCCGCGTCGGGGCGTTCGCCATGAACTCGGCGAAGTAGTCGAGGACCCGGGCCTGGTTGACGTACAGGTGCGGGAACTCGCTGATCCCCGAGGGGTCGTCGGGCGTCCGCTCCCCGCGCACGATGCGCGTGCCGTCGGCCGGGTCCGGGTGCCAGAAGCAGACCTCGGCGACGTGGTACGACTCCTCGGCGATCCGCCACGCGAAGCCGAAGGCCTGGAAGGTCTCGACGCTGCGGGGCTGGATGCCGTCCGCCTGGCCGATCGTCAGACGCCCCGCGCGCCGGTCGATGATCCGCGTGGTGACCTGCGGGAACTGCGAGAGCTGCGCGGCGGTGATCATCCCGGCCGGTCCCGTGCCGACCACGAGGACGTCGACCTCGTCGGGGAGCTCGTCGGGCCGGTCGAGGCCTGTTCCCGCCGCGGGCTGGACCCGCGGGTCGCCCGAGACGTAGCCGTGATCGTGGAACTGCATGGGTCCGACTCCCCTGACGCCGCTGTCGAGGTTGACGGATCATATATTATCGCTACCTAGCCGCAACGACGCCGCTGCGGTCGACCCGGTCCGGGAGGCCCTGCTCCATGCCGACGGTTTCCGCGCACGTCGCGGTCACGCTCGCCGCGCACGTCGACCACGTCTTCGGCGTCATGGGCAACGGCAACGCGTACTTCCTCGACGCCCTGGCGTGCCAGACCGACGCACGCTTCGTCCCGGTGCGGCACGAGTCGGGGGCGGTCGTCGCGGCCGACGCCTTCCACCGCTCCTCCGGCAGGCTCGCCGCGGCGACGACGACCTACGGGGCCGGGTTCACCAACACCCTCACCGCCCTCGCCGAAGCCGTGCAGGCGCACGTGCCGCTCGTCCTGGTCGTCGGCGACGAGCCGACGTCGGGACCGCGACCCTGGGACGTCGACCAGATCGCGATGGCCTCGGCCGTCGGCGCCCGCACGTACACGGTGGGCCGCACGGATGCCGCCGCCACGACCGTCATCGCGGTCGAGCACGCGCTGACCTACCGGGTGCCCACGGTGCTCGCGATCCCCTACGACGTCGCCACGCTCGACACGGGCCCGGTGCCGGAGACGCCGATCCCGCGCCTCCCCTCGCCGCTCCTCGTGCGCGGGCCGTTCGCGGACGGCGTCGTGCGCGAGATCGCGACAGCCCTCGCCGCGGCACACCGGCCGCTGCTGCTGGCTGGGCGCGGCGCCTGGACCGCCGGCGCCGGCGACGCTCTCGGCGCCATCGCCGACGCAACCGGTGCGCTGACGACGACCACGGCGCTCGGGCGTGGGGTCTTCCCCCGGGGCGAGTTCGACCTCGGCGTGGCCGGGGGGTTCGGGGCCGAGGCGGCGATGGCGCTCGTCCGTGAGGCCGACGTCGCTGTCGTCATGGGCGCCTCCCTCAACCAGTTCACCATGCGGTTCGGCGACCTCTTCGCCCCCGGGTGCCACGTGTTCCAGGTCGACGTCGCACCCTCGGCGACCCACCCGCACGTCGGCGGGTACGTGCGCGGGGACGCCGCGGTCGTCGCCCGGGCGATCCTCGACGGGCTTGCAGGCGCGACGCCCAGCGGGTGGCGCGAGTCGGTCGACCTCACGTCCGCGCTATGGCACGAGCGGGGCGACGGGACCGCTCCGGACGGGCGGCTCGACCCCCGTTCCGCGGCGGCACGGCTCGCCGAGCTGCTTCCCGAGGACCGGGTCGTCGTCTCGGACGGCGGGCACTTCCTCGGCTGGTCGAACATGTACTGGCCGGTGACCGCACCCGACCGGATGGTGATGGTCGGCACCGCGTTCCAGGCGATCGGGCTCGGGTTCCCGAGCATGGTCGGGGCGGCGCTCGCCCGGCCCGACGCCACGGTGGTGCTGACGACCGGCGACGGTGGCGGGCTCATGGCCCTCTCCGACCTCGAGTCGGCGGTGCGGGTGGCGGCCGGCCGCGGGATCGCGGTCGTGTGGAACGACGGGACGTACGGCGCGGAGATGCACCTCTACGGAGACAAGGGTCTGGCCCAGGAGCCCATGCTGATCCCGGACGTCGACTTCGCCGGCGTGGCCACCGCGCTCGGGGCCCGGGGTGTCGTCGTCCGGTCCGTGGAGGACCTCGAGGCGCTGACGACGTGGCGCGCCCGACCCGTCGCCGAACGCCCGTTCCTGCTCCTCGACCTGCGGATCTCCGGCACGGTGGTCGCGCCCTTCTGGCAGGAGATCGCACGGGCCAGCGGCTGACGCTCGCGGCCTGGAACACCCGACGAGGCGCCGGTCGATGCCGGCAGCCGACCGCACCCTGAGAGGAGACCCATGGCCACCACCAGCACCGACCGGGCGACCGCGACCGACCGCCACCTGCCCGCCGACCTCCCCGAGCGCCTCCGGCACTACGTCGGCGGCGAGCACGTCGACTCCGCGGACGGCGCGACGTTCGAGGTGCTCGACCCGGCCTCGAACACGACGTACCTGCACGCCGCGGCCGGGAATAAGGCGGACGTCGACCGGGCCGTCGCGGCGGCACGGCACGCGTTCGACGAGGGGCCGTGGCCCCGGATGCTGCCACGCGAGCGCTCGCGTGTCCTGCACCGCGTCGCCGACATCGTCGAGTCGCGCGACGCCCGGCTCGCGGAGCTCGAGAGCTTCGACTCCGGGCTGCCGATCACCCAGGCGCTCGGCCAGGCCCGACGCGCCGCGGAGAACTTCCGGTTCTTCGCCGACCTCGTCGTCGCCCAGACCGACGACGCCTTCAAGGTGCCGGGACGGCAGATCAACTACGTCAACCGCAAGCCGATCGGCGTCGCGGGGCTCATCACACCGTGGAACACGCCGTTCATGCTCGAGTCGTGGAAGCTCGGACCCGCGCTCGCGACGGGCAACACGGTCGTCCTCAAGCCGGCGGAGTTCACGCCGCTGTCGGCGTCCCTGTGGTCCGGGATCTTCGAGGACGCCGGCCTGCCCACGGGCGTCTTCAACCTCGTGCACGGGTTCGGCGAGGACGCGGGTGACGCGCTCGTCAAGCATCCGGGCGTCCCGCTGATCTCCTTCACGGGCGAGAGCCGGACCGGACAGCTCATCTTCGCGAACGCGGCGCCCCACCTGAAGGGCCTCTCGATGGAGCTCGGCGGGAAGTCCCCCGCCGTGGTCTTCGCCGACGCCGACCTCGAGGCGGCGATCGACGCGACGATCTTCGGCGTGTTCTCGCTCAACGGCGAGCGCTGCACCGCGGGCAGCCGGATCCTCGTCCAGCGCGAGATCTACGACGAGTTCGTGGAGCGCTACGCCGCCCAGGCGCGACGCGTCGTCGTCGGCCCCCCGCACGAGGCGCGGACCGAGGTGGGCGCGCTCGTGCACCCGGAGCACTACGACAAGGTCATGGGCTACATCGAGATCGGCCGGACCGAGGGTCGCCTCGTCGCGGGTGGCGGGCGGCCGGACGGCTTTCCGACCGGTAACTACGTGGCGCCCACCGTCTTCGTCGACGTCCCGGCCGAGGCCCGGATCTTCCAGGAGGAGATCTTCGGCCCGGTGGTCGCCATCACGCCGTTCGACACGGAGGACGAGGCGCTCGCGCTCGCCAACGGCGTGAAGTACGGGCTCGCTGCCTACGTCTGGACGAACGACCTGCGCCGGGCGCACACCGTCGCCCAGGCGGTCGATTCGGGCATGGTCTGGCTCAACAGCAACAACGTCCGTGACCTCCGGACGCCGTTCGGCGGCGTCAAGGCGTCGGGCCTCGGCCACGAGGGCGGGTACCGCTCGATCGACTTCTACACGCACCAGCAGGCGGTGCACGTGACGCTCGGCGAGGCGCACAACCCGACCTTCGGGAAAGGACGCTGACGTGGCCACGACTCCCCTCGCCCCCGACGGGCCCGAGCCCGTCGTGACCGCAGAGGACCCCATCCGCGCCGACGAGCCCATCCCGACCCCGTCGTCGCCGCCGCCCGACATCCTGCGCGCCGCGTCCATGGAGCTCGTCGTCACCGACCTCGCGGCGTCGCGTCACTTCTACGTCGACGTCCTCGGCCTCGTCGTCACGGAGGAGGACGAGGGATGCGTGTACCTGCGCAGCTTCGAGGAGTTCATCCACCACAACCTGGTCCTGCGCACAGGTCCGGTGGCGGCCGTCGCCGCGCTCTCCTACCGGGTCCGTTCCCCCGAGGACCTCGACAAGGCGGTCGCGTTCTACGGGGAGCTCGGGTGCCGGGTCGAGCGGCGGGCGGACGGCTTCGCGAAGGGTGTCCGGGACTCCGTACGGGTCGAGGACCCTCTCGGGTTCCCGTACGAGTTCTTCCACGACGTGCAGCACGTCGAGCGGCTCGCGTGGCGGTACGACCTGCACCTGCCGGGCACGCTGGTGCGCCTCGACCACTTCAACCAGGTCACCCCCGACGTGCCGCGGGCCGTGCGGTACATGGAGGACCTCGGGTTCCGGGTGACCGAGGACATCCAGGACGACGCCGGCACCACCTACGCCGCGTGGATGCGTCGCAAGCCCACCGTCCACGACGCCGCGATGACCGGGGGCAACGGCCCGCGCCTGCACCACGTCGCCTTCGCCACCCACGAGAAGCACAACGTCCTGGCGATCTGCGACAGGCTCGGCGCGCTGCGGCTGTCGGACCGCATCGAGCGCGGCCCCGGTCGCCACGGCGTGTCCAACGCGTTCTACCTGTACCTGCGCGACCCCGACGGGCACCGCATCGAGATCTACACGCAGGACTACTACACCGGCGACCCCGACAACCCGGTCGTCACCTGGGACGTCCACGACAACCAGCGTCGCGACTGGTGGGGCAACCCGGTCGTCCCCTCCTGGTACACGGAGGCGTCCCTGGTCCTCGACCTCGACGGCGTCCCGCAGCCGGTCGTCGCGCGCACCGACACCAGCGAGATGGAGGTCACCATCGGCGCCGACGGGTTCTCCTACACCCGCAAGGGGGACGCACCCGAGGAGCTGCCCAGCTGGAAGCAGGGCGAGTACAAGCTCGGGCACCAGCTCTGACCGCAGCCCAGGCCCCGCGGGCAGGGGTCTCGTCCGGACAGGTCAGGAGCCGGCGCGCTCGGGGTCGATGACACCCAGGAACCGCCCGGCGAGCGCGTCGGAGCCGCGGGCCAGCAGGGTGACGTCGGCGCCGACCAGCACGAAGGACGCGCCCGCGGCCAGGTAGGCGTCCGCGACGGCAGGGTCGAACGCGTTGACCCCCACAGGTCTTCCGGCGGCCCGCACGCTCGCGATGGCTCGAAATACGGCGGCCGTGACGTCCGGGTGGGTCTGCTGGCCGAGGAGACCCATCGACGCAGCCAGGTCCGCCGGGCCCACGAAGACACCGTCGACGCCGTCGACGCCCGCGATCTGTGCCGCGGCGTCGACGCCCGCGGCTGTCTCGACCTGCACGAACAGTGAGACGTGCTCGGCAGCGTCCCCCAGATAGCCGTCGATGCGGTTCCAGCGCCCCGAACGCGCGAGCGCAGAGCCGACACCTCGCCGCCCGCGCGGCGGATAGCGCACGGCCTCGACCGCGGCGCGCGCCTCGTCGGCGGTCGAGACCATCGGCACCACCACGTTCTGGGCGCCCAGGTCCAGCACCTGCTTGATCACCACGGCGTCGTTGCTCGGCACCCGGACGACGGCAGTCACGGGATACCCGGTGACCGCCTGCAGCTGCGCGAGCACGGACTCGAGCCCGTTGGGAGAGTGCTCCATGTCGATCAGCAGCAAGTCGAGGCCGGCGTCCGCGCAGATCTCCGCGACGAGCGCGCTGCCGGAGCACACCCACATCCCGACCAGCGGCCGGTCGGACGCGGCCAGCGCGTCGCGGAACGTCGGGCTCAGAGGAAGCGGCATGAGATGGTTCCCATCGGTCCGTAGTCGCAGACGATGCTGTCGCCGCGCGACACCCACACGGGGCGGGTGAAGGAACCGGCGAGGATGATCTCGCCGGCCTCGAGGCGGGCGCCGTGCTGGTGGAGCTTCCTGGCGAGCCAGGCCACGCCGTTGGCCGGGTGGTTCAGCACCCCGGCCGCGACCCCCGTCTCCTCGATCGTCTCGTTGCGGTAGAGCAGCGCGCTGACCCAGCGTAGGTCGACCTGGTCGGGCGCCATCGGTCGGCCGCCCAGCACCATGCCGCCGTACGCGGCGTTGTCGGCGATCGTGTCGACGATCGTGCGGCCCTCGAGCTCGATGTGCGAGTTCAGGATCTCCAGGGCGGGCGTGACGTACTCGGTGGCACGCAGCACGTCGAACACCGTGCACCGCGGCCCCTCGAGCGGCTCCGCCAGGACGAACGCGAGCTCCACCTCGACGCGCACGTTGGAGAACGCGTCGAACGGGATCACCGAGCCGTTCTCCCACACGGTGTCGTCGAACATCACGCCGTAGTCGGGTTCGGTGATGCCCGTCGCCGCCTGCATCGCACGTGACGTCAGGCCGATCTTGCGGCCCACCAGCTCCCGGCCCGCTGCCAGGTTCCTGTCGCGCCAGACGCCCTGGATGGCATAGGAGTCCTCGATGGTGGCGCTCGGGTGGCGGGCCGTGATGCGCGGCATCAGGCCGCGCGTGCGCTCGGCGTCGGCAAGCTGCTCGGCGATCTCGCTGATCGTCTCGGCGGGCAGCATCCCTACTCCTTCGTCGTCGTCGAGGTGTCCAGGGACGACGCTGCCCGAGCCTCGTCGGGGTGCTCGTGCGCCAGATAGGCGGTGAGCGTGCCCGCGCGATGCCGCCGCACGGCGTCCTCGACGTCCCGGACCGGCGCACCGCCCTCGATGAGCACGAGGATGTCCTCGTGCTCGCGCACGGACTCCTGTGCCCTGCCGGGGACGAAGGCGAAGATCGAGTCGCGCATCGGCGCGAGCCGGGCCCACTCGGCCTCGACGATCTCCAGCAGCCGCGGGTTCGGGCACCTCGAGTAGAGGATGTGGTGGAACTCCTGGTTCAGCGCGGAGAACGACCGGGGGTCGAAGCGGGTGAGGGACCTGGTCATGACTTCGTTCACGGCCCGGGCGTGGCGGATGTCGTCGACCGTGAGGCTCCGGGCCGCCAGTGCCGTCGCGGCGCTCTCGACGACCGTGATGGCTTCCATCGCGAAGCGGTACTGGGAGTCGTCGACCATCGCGACCCGCGCGCCGACGTTGCGCTCGAACGTGATCAGTCCCTCGGCCTCGAGCTGGCGCACCGCCTCGCGGACCGGCACGACGCTCATGTCGAGCTCGTTGGCGATCGTCCCGAGCACGAGCCGGTAGCCGGGTGTGAACTCCTGCTTCGCGATCCGTTCCTTGATCCAGAGGTAGGCCAGCTGGGACTTGCTCAACCCCGCGACGACGCTCACTGCGCTGCCCGCCATGCCTCGTACCTCGATCTCCAGCTGGCATTCATGGGGAACAGCCCGTCGATGGCGTGACCCGCCGAGACCTGCGTCGCGATCCACGCGTCCTCGTCCTCCTGGGCGAGCGCCGCGTCGGCGACCTCCTCGGCGAGCGCCGGTGGCACGATGATCACTCCGTCCGAGTCGCCGACGATGATGTCGCCCGGTTGGATGGTCGCGCCCCCGCAGGCGACTGTCACGTCCGCATCCCACGGCACGTGCTTGCGGCCGAGGACGGCAGGGTGCGTGCCCGCGCAGAAGACGGGGATGCCCACGGCCGCAACCGCATCGCCGTCCCGCACGCCGCCGTCGGTGACGATCCCCGCCGCGCCACGTGAGTGCGCCCGGATCGCGAGCACGTCGCCAAGGGTCGCCGAGCCGGTCTCGCCGCGGGCCTCGATCACCAGCACCTCGCCCGTGCCGACGGCGTCGAACGCCCGCTTCTGCGCGTTGTACCCGCCACCGTGCCGCTCGAACAGGTCCTCCCGGTTGGGGACGAACCGAAGCGTCCGCGCGGTGCCGACCAGCTTGGCGCCGGGTCGCAGCGGCCGCACGCCCTCGATCGTCACGTTGTTCAGCCCCCGCCGGCGCAGCTGGGCGGACAGGCCGGCGACGGGCGTCCGGAGCAGCTTCTCGCGCAGCGAGGGTGCGAGCGTCGGTCCCAATCCGGCGGCCTCGCGCGAGCCCCACGCCTCGGCCCTCTGCGCGTCGTCGATGCTCGGCAGCGACCCGAGAGCGTCGTCGAACGCCACCTCCCCCTGCGTCACCGTGGTGACGAGCCGTCCGGTGCTCGAGCCGCCCGGGACGTCGACCTCGACCTCGACGACGTCGCCGGGCACGAGGACGCTCGCCCCGGCGGGCGTCCCTGTGAGGATGACGTCGCCGGTCTCGAGCGTGAGGTGCTGCGAGAGGTCCGCGACGATCTGGGCCAGCGAGAACATGAGGTTCGCCGTCGTGTCGGCCTGAGCCGGCGCACCGTTCACCCAGGAGCGCACGCGTAGCGCGCCTGGGTCGACCGTGCGCGCGTCGATGAGCGCGGGACCGAGCGGCGTGAAGCCGTCGCCACCCTTGGCCCGAAGGTTGGAGCCTCGGTCGTTCGTCCGCAGGTCGTAGAGGCCAAGGTCGTTGCCGGCCGTGACCCAGTCGACGTGGCTCCAGGCCGCATCGATGGTGACGCGCCGCGCCGGTGTGCCGATGATCAGCGCCACCTCGCCCTCGAACGCGAGCAGCTCGGTGCCTGCCGGCCGCTCGACAACCCCCCCGGACGCGGCGATCGAGCTGGACGGCTTCAGGAAGTACGACGCGTGGCCGGGCCTCCGGCCGCGCTGGTCCGCGCGCGACGCATAGCTGAGGTGCACCGCGATGACCTTGCCCGGACGCCCAGGCAGTGCCCGGAACCGCTCGTCCTGCGTCGCCGTCGACTCATGGTCAGTCACCCGCGGATCATATATTATCCGTGACATCAGCGGCAATGGCGCTCACGGGGCGACCGCGGCGGCGGCCACTCACGGGCCAGCAGGATCCGGGGTGTCAGAACCCCTCTTTGCGCAGGTCAGGTCCGCTACGTTGCGACCATGACAAATCCGAAACCGGTTTCGGTCAAAGGATCCGGCCCTTTCCGCGCGCTCCTTGTCGTGGGCGCCGTCGTGGTCGTCGCGGCGGTCGGCGTCTTCCTGGTGACCCGCCCCGCCGACGGCAAGACGCCGTCGACCGCCGCCGTCCCGGCCGGTGCGTCCGTCGCCTTCTACGGCGACTCCTACACGTTCGGCGAGCAAGCGAGCTCACCCGCGGCACGCTGGAGCACTGTCTTGGCGCAGCAGGAAGGCTGGGTCGAGCACAACGCGGGGATCAACGGGCTCGGCTTCGTCGCCGACCGAGACGGCACGGACGCCGTCCAGACGGTCCTCGATGCCCACCCCGACCTGATCATCGTGACGATGGGCCTCAACGACACGTTCGTCGCGGAGGACCAGATCGACGAGATCACCACCGCCATCCACGACGACTTCGCGCGCTTCCGGGCCGAGGCACCCCAGGCGCGGCTCGTCGTCGTCGAGCCGTTCTGGATCCCCGCGCCCGTGTCGCCGGGATTCACCCTGGTTGCCGACGCGGTCAAGGCCGGCGCGGCAGAGGTCCACGCCGACTACGTCGCGGGCGCGGGCGACTGGCTCACCGACCACCCCGAGTGGCGGTCCGACGACCAGTACCAGCACCCGGACGACGCCGGCTACGCCGAGATCGCCCGCCGCATGACGATCGAGCTCAAGAAGCTGGGCGTGATCGCGGACTGAGCTGCACGCACGGCGACCACCGGATCACGTGCGCGGCAGCACGGTGAGGACCCGGACCAGGTGGTCGTGGAACTCGCTCATGTACGCCCGGAGGAACGCGGCGGTCGAGTCGTCGGTGACCTCACCGTCGGGCGTGAAGACCTCGGGCGAGAAATGGATGTACGCCTCGGGCGACGTCATCTGCCGTGCGTTGCAGAAGCTCAGGACTGCGCGCAGGCTCTGCTGGCCCACGGCGGTCCCGATCGCCCCGACCGACGCCCCGATCACGGCCGCCGGCATGTGGTCGAACGAGTTGCGTCCCCACGGCCGCGACGCCCAGTCGATGGCGTTCTTCAGCGCACCCGGGATCGACCGGTTGTACTCCGGGGTGACGAACAGCACGGCCTCCACACCGGCGATCGACTCCTTGAGCGCGCGGGCCTCGGGCGGATAGTCCGCGTCGAAGTCGGGGCTGTACAGGGGCAGGTTCCCGATGGGGATCTCGACGAACTCCAGGTCGTCGGGCGCCAGCGCGATCAGGGCCTTCGACAGGATCCGGTTGATCGACGTCGACGAGAGGCTCCCGACGAAGTACCCGACCGTGTAGGTGCGAGACATGGCGACTCCGTTCCCGGCGACCGTCTGGCGTGGCGTCGGACGCCGAATCGACGAACGTGACCTCCCACGCTAGGACCGACTGCCGCGAACGGCTCTCTGAACCGAACCGACGAGAGCCCGGAACGCCCTGCTACGGTGCCGCGGGCGCGAACGGGACGGTCTCCTGCACGCCGCCGCCGATCACGAGGCACGTGCTCTCCGGCACCTCGAGCCAGGCGCCACGGAGGTCGCCCAGGGGTTCGGAGACGACGATGCGCGTGTCGGCGGACAGGCCGTGCAGCGTCGGGTTGTCGGGGTACTGCTGACGGAGCACGGCGACGTCCTGGTTGTGGAACAGTGAGCGCGACCGGCCCTCCGACGAGTAGCGGAACGCCCACAGGCGCTCGCCGTCGGTGGTCGCGATCGTGCCCTGCATCGGGTACTCGACGCCGTGCCGGCGAGCGACGTCCTCGACCAGCCCGATCGCAGCGGCGACGGCCTTCTGCGGGTCGTCGGTCAGTCCGAACGTCAGCGTGAGGTGGAAGAGCGTCTCGGAGTCGGTGGTGCCCTCGATCGTCGGGAAGAGCTCGGGGTCGACGGCCAGCTGGAGGTCTCGCTTGAGCTCGCTGAACCGTGCGATCAGCCCGTTGTGCATGAACAGCCAGCGGTCGTGGCGGAACGGGTGGCAGTTGGTCTGCTGCACGGCCGACCCGCTCGTCGCCCGGACGTGCGCGAGCACGACTCCCGACCGCACGTGCTGCGAGAGCTCGCGCAGGTTGCGGTCGCTCCACGCGGGCTCGACGCTGCGGAACAGCCCCGGCGTCGACGAGTGCTCGTCGTACCACCCGACGCCGAAGCCGTCGCCGTTGGTCGGCTCCGCACCCAGCCGGCTGTGCAGGCTCTGCATGACGAGCGAGTTGGCGGGCTTGTAGAGCAGCTCGTCGAGCCGCACGGGCGAACCCGTGTACGCGATCCACCGGCACATCTGCGGCCTCCTCGTCGAGTCCCCGCGTTCGCCCAGCGTCCCACGGCGCAGGCGCGCCCACCTGGCGCAAGGAGCTTGAGGCGTGGTCGGTGGCAGCCGGTCGGCCCGGCCGGGCCTCGCCATTGACAGATCTCGAGGGCCGCGCGTTAGGTGAACTCACTGCCGATTCTTCCCCCGGAGGCCGATCGTGGTTCGAACGTCTGCGAGCGTCTCACGGCGCATCGCGTCCTTGGCCGTCGCGTGCGGCCTCGTCTTCGGCGCAGGTCTGTTCGTACCCGCGGCTGCGACCGCGGCAACACCGAACGGTGGGACGGAGGTGCGCCCCTTCGAGCCTGGTGAAGACGCCGCATCCGTCCTCACACCACCGAGGTCCAACGCTCCCGCCCGGGTGCCCGCCGCGGGTCTTCCGCGGCCGACGAGCCAGTCGGTGGCGGCCGATCCTGCCTCGAAGCGGGCGGAGGGCCTGAGCCTGAAGGACACCCGCGACGCGAACGGGGGCAACCAGTTCAGCCTCGAACCCCCGGACCAGGCGCTCTGCGTGGGGACGAGTGAGGTGATCGAGGGCGTGAACAACGTGTTCGCCACGTACTCGACATCCGGCACACGTACGTCCGCGCCGCAGGCGTACGTGCCGTTCTGGAACAACGGCACTCCCGAGATCGACCGGGCGACCGGTACGTACGGGCCGTTCCTGTCCGACCCCAAGTGCTACTTCGATCCCCAGCTGAGCCGGTTCTTCATGACCGAGCTCCAGCTCGGTGTCGACCCAGCGACCGGCGATTTCACCGGGACCAGCTTCGAGAACATCGCGGTCAGCAAGTCCTCCACCCCGTCGACGAGCGCGGCCGACTGGTACCAGTACCGGCTCGACGTCCGCAACGACGGCGCGCCCGGCACGCCCAGCCACGCCGGCTGCCCCTGCCTGGGCGACCAGCCCCTGATCGGCGCCGACCGCTACGGGTTCTACGTCACGACGAACGAGTTCTCGATCGACGGCCCGCAGTTCAACGGCGCCCAGATCTACGCGTTCGACAAGGCCGCCCTCGCCAACGGCACGATGAAGGTGCAGCGCATCGAATCCGGCGGCCTCCAGCTCGCTGAGGGCACCGCGTACAGCGTGCAGCCGGCGACCTCGCCCGTCCCGTCCGAGTGGTCGAGCGCCAACAACGGCACCGAGTACGCGCTGTCGGCACTCGACTTCAACGCCAAGCTCGACGACCGCGTCGCCACCTGGGCGCTCACCAACACCCAGAGCCTCACCACGGCGAGCCCGGCGGTGCAGCTCTCCAGCGTGGTGATCAGCAGCGAGGTCTACGGCCAGCCACCGTCGGTGCAGCAGAAGGCCGGCCCCTATCCCCTGGGCCAGAGCCTGAAGGACAAGCTCAACCTCCTCCAGTCGAACGACGACCGGATGAACCAGGTCGTCTACTCCGGCGGCAAGCTCTGGAGCGGCGTCAACACGGCTGCGAAGACCAAGAACGGCCCCACCACGACCGCGATCGCCTACTTCGTCGTCCAGCCCAGCAGCACCGCGAACGGCGTGTCCGCCACCATGGCGAACCAGGGCTACGTCGCAGTCGACCGCAGCTCCGTGATGTACCCATCCATCGGGGTCGCCGCAGGCGGGACGAAGGCAGCAATGGTGTTCACGCTGGTCGGACCGGACTTCTACCCCTCGACCGCCTACGTCCGCCTCACCAGCGACGGGGCAGTCACGGGCCCGGTCTCGATCTACGGAGCCGGGACGAAGCCCGCCGACGGATTCACCGGCTACCCGCAGTACGACGGCAACGGGCAGGAACGCTGGGGCGACTACTCCGCCGCGGTCGCCGACGCCGGCGGCACGGTGTGGGTGGCCGCGGAATACGTTCCCGGCACCTTCGGGTACCCGCCCTACCTTGCGAACTGGGGCACCGCGATCGGCGCCATCGGCTGAGCAACGACCTTGCCGTCGGGCGCTACGCCGACGGGAGCGGCCACGGCGCGAACGCGTTGCGCACCCCGCGCACGGCCGAGGCGAGCTCCGGGTAGTGCCGGACGATGACGGACGACATGTCGTTGCCGTCGATCCAGGCCATGCCCTCCGGCGTGTAGGTCTTCTTGGTGAAGTCGACGCCGAAGAACCGGTCGCTCTTCAGTCGCCGGGACGCCATGAGGACGAAGATCCGGAACGCGGTGTCGCTGAACCCGAAGCCGCGCGGGAGCTGCTCGCCCAGCATGCCGACCATCAGGTCGACGTCCTCCAGGTCGTCGTCGTAGATCTCGCGCAGCTTCGCGACCGTCGCGGGGTCGTCGCCAAGCTCGTCGAAGCTGCTCACGGGTGCCATGTGCATGAGGCGGCGGAACTCGTTGTAGCGCGGCACGCCACGCTCCCGCGAGCGCAGCACGTCGATCGCGGCCAGGTCGATCAGCGCGCCGTCGTTGCGCGGCAGCCGGTGCATGAAGCGTGGGCTGTTGTGGAGGCGCAGGGCCCCGGGGTGGGCCACGCCGAGGGAGTAGAACGCGTTCGTCGCCGAGACCCGCTCCAGGACCGATCTCGAGCTCAACCCGTGCAGGTCCATGAATCCCAGGCGCTCGCTCACGTCGCCCGTCTCGGCGTCACGGATCTCGTAGTCGTCGGGGATCAGCGGGTGCATCCGGTAGACCGCGACGAACTCCTCCGTCATGGCATACGGCACGCCGTGGTGGTCCGTCGGCGACCCGGGGATACCACTGATCAGGTCGCTGGACGAGAGCCGGCCGACGAGGTCGTGCACCTTCTCCTCGGCCACGCCCCACCAGTTGGCGCGCATGGCGATGTGCAGCACCGGGTGGCCGAGGATGGCCGGTGTCCACTCGACCGTGTGGATCTTGGCGATCAGCGCCGCGTTGATCAGCCGCGCCTTCTCGAACAGCTGGTCGTCGTTCCACGACGGGTAGGACGCTGCGAGCCGGTCGCAGATCGCGTTGTGCTCGCGCATGAAGAGCGTGTGCATGAGCTCGAGGCCCATCCACCAGCCGTCCTGGCCGCCCGAGGTGCCCAGCAGCGCGGGGTCCACGTCGATCAGGCCGTCGTCCCGGATCCGGACCCTTCCAGCGGTGCCGAGGCGGACGGCGTGCTCGAACTCGGGCGTGCTCCCGTACAGCTGGGACGCGTCCCACCAGTGGGTCTCGGTGTTGACCCACGTCGCCGAGCCGTCGGTCGCGTGGTTGCTGGGGTCGCTGGGCGTGCTCGGCCACACCATAGGGTCGTCCGGCCAGTCGTCGCCCGCCGGGCGCGGCACCCGGATCGGGTGCTCCATGTCGGTGCCGTGGCTGAACCAGTCGCGCGTCTCGAACTGGAGCCACGCGGCCGCGAGCACGTTCAACGTGGTCGCCGGCTTGAACTCGTGTCGCAGCAGCAGGGCGTCGCTGATCGTCCGGGGGTTGGGGGTGAACAGCCGAGGCGGCACCTCGGGCCTGGTCAGCTCCAGAGGGACGTTCCGGCCGAACCGCGTCCGGGCCATCCCCATGGCCGGGTGCGCCAGGTCGTTGTACGAGCCGTCCGTCGTACGGGCGACCAGGTGGCGCGGTGGGGCCGGGACCGGCGCCTTGGCACCGGACCCCTGGGACGTGCTGAACAGGTTGCGGGCGCGCAGCGTGTTCCGGATGCCGATGAGCGCGAGCACCCCCAGCAGGGTCGGGAACCTGTGCCACTCGAATCGCTTGTCGAGCAGCTCCACGAGCTTGCCGAACGCTGACTGCTTGCGCATCGTTCCCCCGAGGTTCGTGTCGTTGACGTGCGTTCTACGCAGCCGATCCACCCCTGGGGCGTGCTGCGAGGTAGTGGAGCGCCCGGAGGCCCGGCAGGAAGAAGTAGGCGCCCCCACGCATCTGGACGAACTGCGGGAGCTCTCGGTACCGGTGTCGGACAGGTTCCCCGGGGACGGTGAAGGTCGACGGCCCGTGCACCCGGGAGCCGATCAACGGATCGTCCGCGTCGTCCAGCGGCGCGAACACGTTGCCGTTCAACCAGCCGTGCTGCACGAACTCGAACTGGCGTGCCAGGTTGGCGTTCAGGCACAGGAAGTACAGGCCGCGCTCGTCGGCGTCGGAGTACGTCCTGCCCCGCCGGACCAGTCGGTGCGTCCGGACGCCACGGAGCGAGGCGTCTGTGCCGGGGTTCGGCGGCAGGGAGTCGCGCGGGTTCGCGCGCCGGACGTGGGCACCCACGGGGCACCGCACGCCGAGGGGGTCGACGTCGTGGTACCCGAAGTCGTTGGCGGCCGAGAGGGTGGGGTCGTCGACCGCGGGTGCCAGCACCAAGGGTGCCCCGCTGGGCCACCTGCCGACGATGCGTGCTGCGAGGTGCTCGGCCTGCGCCGCGTCCCCGTCCGTCGCCGAATTCACGTGATCCCAGAACCCGTCGACGTCCTGGCGGAGCTGGCGGAAGACGAGGTACGTGCCGTTGCGCCCGAGGTCCGGAGCGCCCGACCGGTCGCGGCGCAGCATCCGCTCGGGGTCCGCGGACTGCTGCAGGAGGGGGCGCTCGGACTGCTGGCCGTACTCGTTGCGGTAGCCGAGCACGAACTCCCCAGGCCTCAGCGCCTCCGCGGGGTCGGGACCGCCGGTGACCGCTGCGATCGTCGGCTGCGAGATCCCGTCCCTGAACCCGAACACCTCCCGGTCGCTCAGACCGTCGGCCAAAAGGACCCGCTGCACGCGGACGCCGTCCTGCTCGGCCTGGGCGCGTACCTCGGCCACGAGCGTCGTCAGGGTCCGGGCGTCCTGGGCGTAGAGCAGGAGCAGGAGGTGGATGGGCTCCTCCCCGGAGCGCCCCCACAGCCACCCGCTCGGATCGTTCGTGCCCGTGTCGCCCAGGATCCGGTTCCGGTACTCGGTGTCCATGCCCGTGCGGAACGGCTCGGAGAACCCGTCGGGGAGGTCGTCCCACTCGGTCAGGCAGCGGACGCCGTCGTGGGTCAGGGCGACCTGCATCGCCTGGTCGTCCGGACTCTCATCGCCGGTGGTGACTCGCGGCGCAGCCCACCGTGCCAGCCTTCGCAGCCCGTCGGACGTCGGCGCGTGCAGCAGGACGTAGGCGGCGCACGGGAGCTTCCCGTATCCGCGCACCACCAGACCCTGGAGGTCGCCCAGGTCGAGCAGGTCGCCCATCGCCCCGCTCACATCGCCTCGAGCCATCGCGGGTCCTGGGCGCGAAGGGCCCGACGGACGTCCGCGTTCCGGTCGATGTGCGTCGCCGCGAGCGTCGGGTAGGCCGAGTAGAACACCACGGTCGGCACCAGGTGCCGGCGCAGGTAGTGCTTGTAGGCGATCTCGTCCTTGGCGCCACCGAAGAACAGCCAGCGCGTGCGCGGGAAGCCGACGCCGTTGCTGAAGACGAGGTTGATGCCCCAGGCCAGCCGGGAGATGAAGTCGTCCATGTAGCTCTCGAGGTTGCCGTCGTAGCTGCTGGCGAAGATGAGCCGTCGGCCACCGTCGACCGGTTGCCACCGGGCGAAGTGGATGGTCTGGACCCCGGACAGGTTGTCTCGGTACATGACGAGCCGGAACGCCAGATCGAGCCCGAGCAGCGCCCCGCGCATCGTGAGGCGTCGCACGATCCCAGGCTTGACGAACCCGATGCCGGTGAAGGGGTTCTGGACCCCATGGTCCTCGTAGCGACGGACCGCGTCGATGTGCCCGATGTCGACCGCTCCGCTCTCCGGCGTGTCGCGCAGCTCCAGGACCCGCACCACGAGGACCCACGCGACAAGGAACGGGCCGACGAGCGGGAGCACGAGGAGCAGGCCGAGGACGATGGCGACGAGCGTCGAGATCCGGAGCACTCCGTAGGTGAGTCCCGGGCTCGAGGGTCGACGGATCGCCCACGACAGGTCGGGGCGCCGTTTCACCGCGCGGTACACCGTGTGCGCGACCGCGTCGACCGAGGTTCGCTGGGCGGCCGTCAGCTCGTCGAGCACGACCTCGACCTGCTCGCGCAGGTACGCCTCACGCTTGATCTGCTCCACCGGGCGGTCGGCGGTGTGCCGGTAGTAGGCGGCCGGCCGCAAGGAGTGCTCGTGCAACCACAGGAGACGCGCTGCCACGCCGGGCGTGCCCGGGTAGCCCCGGCAGTTCTCGAACAGTGCGTGGATCTCGGTCGGCAGGGCCCGGAAGTGCTCGTCGGCAGAACCGTCGACGTCAGCCATGTAGACGATCGACGGCGGTATCGGATGTCCCTCGGTGTCGATCACTGGCTCGAGGACGAAGGCGCGGGCGAAGTGAACCGTGCCGATCGCGTCGAAGTCATCGACGCGGATCTGTGCCAGCTGGTCCCGGGCGGCCTCTTCGCGGTCGGCGACGAGCTCCGCCTGGACGCACACCGCTACCTGTGCCGGCATGCAACCACCCCTGGGACCATGTGCCTACCCGTCGCGAGCCGGTTCGTCGGGCTACTTCGACCCCCGCTGTCGGAGCGTGAACCAGCCGACGCGCCGATGCCACAGCCAGACGACTCCGAGGTAGAGGCCGGGGCCGACGAGGCGGATCTCGTCACGGACCATGTGGGCGACGCGCGAGGTGCGGGAGTAGTCGATGAGGACGATCGGGTCGCCGTCGACCCAGCTCTCAGCCGTGGACAACGTGGCCTTGATCAGTCGCAGCCGGAACGGGCTGATGAGGTTCTTGAGGCTGGCCTGCTCCGCGTCGACGACCTTCCCCTGCCACAAGAACGCACGGGCGAAGATCGAGATCGGCTTCACCGCTCGGGTTCCGGGAAAGGCGAGAACTGTGCCGCGCAGCTTTCCCTTCGGAACGGGACCCGGAGGGCTCGCCCGGAACAGCTCGTCGAGGAGCCGATTGCCCAGGCGCATCAGGGCGGCCTCGGTGTGAGGCTGCGTGATCGTCGGTTGACGCGTCGCGTTCCTGCTCGACATGGCCAGACCTCCCCTGCCGCAAGCCGGTGGTCGAGGTCGGCTTGATCGCCCTCCAGCGTGCTCCCGCCGCCCAGGCTTGTAAAGGCGTAAACCGGTCGAAACCGGACAGGGACGTGCAAGCGTTGACAGCGACCGGCACCGGTGCCAACGTGGCACGGGAGTCGATCAGGGGAGACGCCATGGCGACATCGACCGCGAGCCGCCGTTCGGGTCAGATCCTGGCCGTCGTGCGGATCGTCATGGGCACGCTCGGCCTGCTGGCTCCCCAGGTGCTCCTGCGCCGGCTGGCGACGGACGAACAGGCGTCCCGGGCGGGCATGTATCCGTTCCGGATGTTCGGCATCCGGACGATCCTCCTGGGCATCGAGCTGCTCACCGCGGATGACGCCTCGCGACGCAAGCTGGCCCGCCTGGCCATCCTCATCCACGCCTCGGACACGGTGTCGGCGGTCGTGTCCGGCATGCGCGGGGACCTGCCTCGGCGTGCCGCGGTCACCACGGCGCTCATCTCGTCCGCCAACACGACGCTCGCCGTCCTGGCCACTCGCGACTGAGGGTGCCCACCACGCCGACCGCGAGCTCCAACGCCAGCCACCCGCAGCCGCGCGCCGCGACCGGCGTGGCCTGGCGCGACTTCGTCGCCGACACCGCCACGGCGTTGCTGCGGCTGGAGCGTCGCTTCGACCCGTTCGTCCGACCGACCCTCGACGCCCTGCTGAAGGACCGCGCCGAGCGACTCATCACCTCGCTCATCAACGTCAACCGCCGCAACCTGCACCTGCAGATCGCGGAAGAGCGAGCGATGGTCGACGAGGAGAGCTTCACCGACTCGATCGTGCGCAGCTTCACCGAACAGATGACCGGCCTGTGGAAGCCCGGCGGCTTCGAGCGCGGCGGCAACACCAAGACGCACGGCATCTGCCGGGGCGAGCTCACCGTGCACGACAACCTGCCCGAGCACCTGCGCCGCGGGATCTACGCGAAGCCGCAGACCTTCACGGCGTGGGTACGCTTCTCGGGGCCGGGGCCGTACATCACGCCGGACATCGACGACGTCGGCTTCATGAGCATCAGCATCAAGCTCATGGGCGTCGAGGGCCCGAAGCTGCTCAACGACGAGCGGCACACGCTCGACATGTTCGGGGTGTCGACCGCCACCTTCGTCACGCCCGACGCGATGGCCAACGCGGCGCTGCAGCTCTGGAGCGTGCAGAACGCGGCCTTGTTCTACTTCGTCAACCTGCGCGCCCCGCACGTGTTCGACATGCTCATGCAGTCGCTCTACACCAAGACCCAGAGCAGCCCGTTCGAGGCGCCCTACTTCAGCTGCGTGCCCTACCTGATGGGTGAGGGTCAGGCGATGTCGTACTCCGTGTGGCCGACGTCGAGCAGGAAGACACCCATCCCGCGCCTGCCGTTCCGCCCGCCGGACGACTACCTGCGCGACGCGATGGTGGCGTCGCTGTCGGAGGGTGATGTGGAGCTGGAGGTGCGCGTGCAGATGCAGACGGACCCGCACCTGATGCCGATCGAGAACGCCGGCGTGCTGTGGCCGACGAAGCTGTCGCCGCGGGTGCCCGTCGCCACGCTTCGCCTCCCGAGGCAGACGTTCGACTCGCCCGCGCAGATGGAGTTCGCGAAGCAGCTGTCGTACAACCCGTGGCACACGATCGCCGAGCACCGTCCGCTGGGCAACCAGAGCCGGGCGAGGAAGCGGATGTATGAGGAGCTGTCACAGCTGCGGCACCGGATGAACGCGGTGCCGCACCACGAGCCGACCGGAGACGAACGCTTCACCTAGTCAAGACAGTGCCGCAGCGACGGACCACTCCTCGGTCGTGCGTGCCGCGATCAAACCCGCCCGGGCCGACCACGGCGACGCCTCACCCGTAGTCGCGTCGGTACCGAGCGTCGACCTGACGAGCCAGCAGCTGGCGCTCGTCCTCGAGCCCCACGCCGTGCTTGTGCGCGAGGGCCGCGAGGATGGCGTCGCAGACCGCGACGAACTCGCCGCCGGACGAGCGACCGGTCGCCGCCAGCCAGCGCTGTTCGGCGGCATGCCGGACGTAGTCGCCCACCGCGGCATCCTCGGTGCGGAGGATGGCGCCGCCGTCGTTGACGAGCGGCGTGCCGTCCGGGTTCGCGATTCCGACACCGGTCGGACGGGGCAGAGGTGGCACCGGCGGTGCCGCAGGCTGCGGCGTCCGGGGTTCCGGAATCCGGGCCTCCGGGACCTGGGGCTCGGGGATCCGGGGCTCCGGGATCCGGGCCTCCGGGATCTGGGCTTCCGGGACCCGGGGCTCCTGGACCGGGGGCTCCTGGACCTGGGGCTCCGGTACCGGGGCCTGGTGCAGCCCCGGCTGGGGCGGCAGCGGGTCGGCGATCCGCGACGGCTGCTCGGGCACCTCGGTCGGTGACTGGGCTGCGGCCTCGGCCTGACGGAGCAGCTCGGTCGCGCTCTCGAGCCTGGCCGCGTAGCTCTCGATGACCGCGAGCTGCTCGTCGAGGGGCACGCCGGGGTCGCCGTCGATGAAGTCCTGGTTGTAGGACTCCTTGGCGCGCACCAGCCGTTGCGACAGTCGGTGGATCTCGTCCCGCAGCTTCGCGGGGTTGACCGCAGCGCTCGATGACGCCGGTGTCGGATATGCGTCGAACGTGAGTGCCATGGCTACCCTCCTTGGTCGCTCGCAACCTCGATATGTCATCGACGGATCGAGCGGCCAACATGAGCAGCACGCCAGGGCGAATTCCTGGGTTCCTCGTCGAGCGGTTCGTCCCGAGGTAACCGGCGTCAGGCCTCCGGGACCGGGCGCCCCCAGGCCTCGAGGGTCATCGTCGCCGGCTCCGGGCCGCCGCGGTGCCCGGTGTCCAGGGCGTCGATCGCCGCCAGCTCCGCGTCGGTGAGCTCGAAGTCGGTCACGGCGAAGTTCTCCGCGATGCGCGACGGGGTGACGGACTTCGGGATCGCCGACCGGCCCCGCTGCAGGTGCCAGCGCAGCATGACCTGCGCGGGGGTCCGGTCGTGGGTGGCCGCGATCGCGGCGATGGTCGGGTCGGCCAGCGCGGACGGGTGCCCGCTGTCGCGGTAGAAGGTGATGCCGCCGATGGGCGACCACGCCTGGGAGAGGATCCCGTGCGCTGCGTCCGCGGCGAGGACGGCCGGCTGACGGAAGTACGGGTGGACCTCGATCTGGTTCACCGCGGGCACGACGGTCGTGGCCGCCAACAGCTCGTCGAGGTGGTCCGTCATGAAGTTCGACACCCCGATCGCCCGGACCTTGCCGGTGGCCAGGAGCTGCTCCAGGGCCCGGTACGCATCGATCGTCAGGTCGAAGCGGCTCGGCAGCGCCTGGTGCAGGATCAGGAGGTCGATCGTGTCGACGCCGAGCTTGACGGCGGACTTGTCGAACGCGTGCAGGGTGGCGTCGTACCCGTAGTCGCTGATCCAGACCTTGGTCTCGACGAACACCTCCTCGCGCGGGACCCCGGACTCGCGCAGCGCCCTGCCCACCTCGCGCTCGTTGCCGTAGGCCGCCGCGGTGTCGATGTGTCGGTAGCCGACCTCGAGCGCCGTGCGCACGGCGGCGACCGTCTCGTCGGGGGGCGTCTGGAACACGCCGAAGCCGAGGGCGGGCAGCGTGACGCCGTTGTTCAGGGTGAGCGTGGGGATGGTCATGGGTCCACCGTAGGGAGGGTCACGGACTGACGCCCGGCGGCGCCGGAGCGGGCGACGAGAGGTCCGCGACGTCGATCGCCTAGGGCGGGGCTGTCCGCGGGCGCGCCCGAGGGGGATGCTGGAAGACGATCGCCGACCGAAGGACGGCAGAGATGTCGCACGACGCTGAACCCCGGGTGCGGCCCCGCTGGGCCACCTACTCGGTCCGGGCGCACACCGACCTCGGTGCTCTGATCTCGGACGTGCTCATGCACGACGCGGTCGTCTTCCCGTGCCCCGCGGACGACGACGACTTCACGTACTGGGCCGATGCCGGCTGGGACCCGGAGCTGCTGGCCCTGCGCGTGACCCAGCTGGGCGACGCCGCGGTGACGATCCCGTGGGACGCGGAGCTGCGCGAGAAGTGGCGGTTCGCGTTCGACCACTTGAGCCCGCAGGAACGCGCCGACCCGGAACGCGCCTACCTGCTCACCGCCGAGTTGCTGGCCGACCGCCCGTTCGTCACCCTCATGGACACCGACGACGACCGGTTCCCGCGCTCACCGCTCGACCAGCCGACCCTGCACCCAGCATTCGCCGCGCACGACGGTCGCGGCCGGGTGGCACGCGACGACGCCGAGCTCGTCGCCGCCTACCAGGGGACCGACTCCGTCCGGTTCACCGGCGGCTCGGCCTCGACGGACCTCGACGCCCTCACGTTCGAGTGGCGCAGCGGGCAGCCCGGGCTGCGGCTCCAGCTGCCGCTGGCCTGCGTCGACGACCCGGACGAGGAGACCCTGCACCGGGTGCTGGACCTGATCGGCGACGACGACTTCCGCCGGGCCCGGCGTGAGCTCTGGGCCTGGGAGAACCAGCTGTCGCCGACGTGGACCGCCGCAGACGTCGCGACGCTCCTCGAGCAGCTGGTGGAGGAGTACAACCGGGCCGTGGTCCGCGAGCTGGCCCACACCCGCGTCCGCACCACCTTCCTGCTGGTCCCGGTCGCGATCGGGCTGGGCATCGACCAGCTGTTCGCCGGCGTGGTCGGCACGCTCGTGGGCGCAGCCTCCGGGCTCATGATCAACCAGGTCAAGGCCCGGTTCCCGGTGCTCACCGGACCCGCCGTCCGGGCGAGCCACCACCCTGGGAGCGCGGTCTCCGGGATGCTCAGCATCGTCGGCCAGGGCTGAGGCGGCCGTCGTCAGCCGACCTGCTCCAGCTTGGCCGGTCGGGTGCAGTGACCTGGACGTCGCGAGAGACCTCCGTGGCGAGCCGGGGTAGGAACCCGGGCTGGCACGCGGAGGCCTCTCGCGTCACACGTCAGTGCCCCGGTGGACGTCGCGGCGTCGAAGCCGACGAGGCCCGGACGGGGCCCACCTCATCCCTCGGTGCCGGTCACGCCGATGTAGACCGTGGCGACGCCACGCGGGTTGAGCAGCACGACCGGCGCGATGCACCGCTTCGGCAGCGCGACCTTGGCGTTGATCTTGGCGTCGCCCGTGGACGAGAACGGCACGACGGCCGTCGTCGCGACCACGGCGCCGTTGCACGCGACGCTCGCGGAGAGCTGCGTGATGGGATTCGCGCCGGACGACGTCAGGACGAGACCGCGCACCCGCACGTCCAGGCGACCGTCGTGGCGCAACCGCGCCTCTCCGTTGCCGATCACCCAGTTGGCCCCGCCTGGAGCCACGTTCTGGAACAGGACCGGATCGGTCGTCAGGCTCCCGGCCAGCTCTGCGTCCAAGATGGTCCGACCACCTCCCTCGTGCCCGCCACCGGCGAAAGCCGCGGGAGCCCCGATCAGTCCGGCGGTCACCACGACCGCCGCAGCCATCGCTACGCGCCTCAGGATCGTCATCGTCGTCAACCCTTCCTCCGCGAGCCCACGACGGGCCCGACACGAGTTGACACGAGACGGGGGTGCGACCGGTTCACCCGAACCGGGCGGCGGGAGTCAGCCGAGCTCCTCCGGGCGGTCCGCCAGCGCCAGCTCGTCGGCGTGCGGGACGTACCCCTCGACGTGCCGCTCGTCCGGACCGACGTACTCCGACAGCGGCCGGATCAGCGCGTTCGAGGCCGCCTGCTCGAGGATGTGCGCGGTCCAGCCCGTGATCCGGGCGGCGACGAAGATCGGCGTGAAGGTCGCGGTGTCGAAGCCGATGAGGTTGTAGGCGGGCCCAGACGGGTAGTCCAGGTTCGGGTAGATGCCCTTGCGCGCGACGAACTGGGTCTCGAGCGCGGTGTACAGCTCGAGGACGTCGGGTCGGTGGTAGTGCTCGACCAGGCTCTCCAGGGCGGCCCTCATGGTGGGCACCCGGGAGTCGCCACGCTTGTAGACGCGGTGCCCGAAGCCCATGATCTTGCGCTTCTCCGCCAGGGCGGTGTCGAGCCACGCCGCCACGTCCTGCGCGGAACCGATCTCGTCGAAGATGTGCATGACGGCCTCGTTGGCACCGCCGTGCAGCGGGCCCTTGAGCGCGCCGATCGCTGCGACCACGGCCGAGTAGAGGTCGCTCAGCGTCGAGGTGACCACCCGAGCCGTGAACGTCGAGGCGTTGAAGGAGTGCTCGGCGTACAGGATCATCGACCGGTTGAACGCGTCGACGACGGCCTCGTCGGCCTCCTCGCCGAACGTCATCCAGAGGAAGTTCGCGGCGTAGCCGAGGTCGTCGCGCGGCTCCACGGCGTCCAGACCGCGTCTCCGACGCTGGCCGTACGCGACGATCGCCGGCAGGGCCGAGAAGAGCTGGACGCTGCGCCGCAGGTTGTCCTCGGGGCTGCCGCCGGCGTCGAGCACCGAGCCCGAGCCGGCCAGCGCAGCAGCTCCGAGGAGGCTGACCGCGGTGCGCACCTCGTCCATGGGGTGCGCGTCGAGCGGGGTCAGGTCCAGGACCGTCCGGACGTCCGGGTCGAGGGCGCGCAACGGACGCTCCGTGGAGCGCAGCTCGGCGAGCTGCGCGTCGTCGGGGAGCTCGCCGTTCCATAGCAGGTAGGCGACCGCCTCGAACGGCTGGGTGGACGCGAGCTCCTGCACGGGGTACCCGCGGTAGAGCAACGAGTTCGTCTCGGGGTTCACCTTGGACACCGAGGTGGTGTCGACGACGACCCCGGCCAGCCCCTTCTTGATGTCCGTCATGCGCCGCTCCTGTTGTTGTCCAGGTCGAACGTGAAGATGCCCGCGTCGAAGGTGGAGTAGCTCTCGTAGTCGAGCAGCTCGTAGAGCCGGGCGCGGGTCTGCATCTCGGGCACCCTCGAGGTCAAGGAGCCCTCGGCGAGGATCGTCTCGAGGCCGCGTTCGGCCGCACCCATCGCCAGGCGCAGCAGCGAGACCGGGAAGATCACGATGTCCACGCCCACGTCGGCCAGCTGGCCGGTGGTGAACAGCTCGCTCTTGCCGAACTCCGTCATGTTGGCCAGGATCGGCACGCTCACCGCCGCCCGGACCGCCGAGAACTCCTCCAGCGAGGCCATCGCCTCCGGGAAGATCGCGTCGGCTCCGGCGTCCTGCAGCGCCTTGGCCCGGTCGACGGCGGCAGCCAGCCCGTCGACGCCCCGGATGTCGGTGCGCGCCATGATGAGGAAGTTGGGGTCGCGACGACCCTCGACGGCCGCGCGGATGCGCTTGAGCGCGGTGGCCTCGTCGACCACCTCCTTGCCGTCGAGGTGGCCGCAGCGCTTGGGGTTCACCTGGTCCTCGAGGTGCATCCCGCTGATGCCCGCGTCCTCCAGCACCTGGACGGTGCGCGCGACGTTCATGGGCTCGCCGAACCCGGTGTCCGCGTCGATGAGGGTGGGCAGGTCGGTGACCCGGGCGATCTGCGCGCCGCGCTGCGCGACCTCGGTGAGCGTGGTCAGGCCGATGTCCGGCAGCCCCAGGTCTGCCGAGAGCACCGCGCCCGAGATGTAGACGCCCTCGAAGCCCTTGTCCTGGATGAGGGCAGCGCTCAGCGGGTTGAAGGCACCGGGCATCCGGATCAGGTCGCCGGCGCCCAGGCGGGCCCGGAAGGCGGCGCGCTTGTCCGCGGCGGTCACGCTCGAGTGCAGCATCAGAGCAGCCCCTTCGGTGCCTCGGGCAGGTCGGCGACCAGCACGTTGAGGTCGCCCACCTCGGCGGGCGTCAGCGACGGCAGCCTCTCGGCCAGGCCCAGGAACGTGTCGATCTGCCCCTCGGAGAGCACCGGGCCGGCCAGCGTGCGGAACTTGCGGACGTAGTCCGGCCGGGTGAACGGCCGCGCGCCCAGCGGGTGCGCGTCGGCCAGCGCGATCTCGTCGACGATCCGGCCGCCGCCCACCAGGTCGATCTCGACCCGTCCGCCGAACGCCTTCTCCGTCAGGTCGTTCGAGTGGTACCGCCGCGTCCACTCCGCGTCCTCGACGGTGCTGATCTTGTGCCAGAGCGCCACCGTGTCCGGTCGCGTGGCCCGCGACCGCGCGTACGAGAGGTTGTGGTCCCACGAACCGTCCTGCAGCGCGACCGCGAAGATGTAGGCGATCGAGTGGTCCAGCGTCTCGCGGCTTGCCTCGGGGTCGAACTTCTGCGGGTCGTTGGCGCCGGTGCCGATCACGTAGTGCGTGTGGTGGCTGGTGGCCAGCACGATCCGCTCGACGTTGGCGGGGTCGCGGATCTCGGGATGAGCGGCTCCCAGCGCGCGGGCCAGGTCGATCCACGCCTGCGCCTGGTACTCGGCCGAGTGCTCCTTGGTGTAGGTGTCGAGGATCGCGCGCTTGGCCTCTCCGGGCTCCGGGAGCGGAACCTCGTAGCGGCCCTCGGGTCCGTCGAGCAGCCAGGCGATGACGCCGTCCTCGCCCTCCCAGATCGGTGACGGGCTGGTCTGGCCGCGCATGGCCCGGTCGACCGCCTCGATCGCCATCTTTCCGGCGAATGCCGGAGCGGATGCCTTCCAGGTCGAGATCTCGCCCTTGCGCGACTGCCGGGTGGCCGTCGTGGTGTGCAGGGCCTGCCCGATCGCCTGATAGATCGTCTCGACCGGCAGGCCCAGCAGCGTCCCGATGCCCGCCGCCGCGCTCGGGCCGAGGTGGGCCACGTGGTCGATCTTGTGGGCGTGCAACGAGATGGCCTTCACCAGGTCGACCTGGATCTCGTACCCGGTCGCGATGCCGCGCAGGAGCGCGGCACCGTCGGCGCCGGTGTGCTGCGCGACGGCGAGGACCGGCGGGATGTTGTCTCCGGGGTGCGAGTACTCGGCCGACAGGAAGGTGTCGTGGTAGTCGAGCTCGCGCACGGCGACGCCGTTCGCGTAGGCCGCCCACTCCGGGCCGTACCGCCCCGCGATGCCGAACACCGTCGCGCCCGCTCCCCCGGACGCCGGACCGACCGGATGGGCCTGCGCCTGCCCGCGGGCCGCGACGATCGGGGCGCGCTTCAGAGACGCGACCGCGACGGACGCGTTGTCGATGAACCGGTTGACGATCATGTCCGCGACGTCCGGGTCGACGGCGACCGGGTCGGCGGCGACCTCGGCGATCTTCCAGGCCAGCTGCTCCTCGCGCGGCAGCGGCTCGGAGCTCTTGTAGGTACGCAGCGGGTGGAGCCTCATCAGGTGGTGGTGCCTTTCTCTGCCGGGCGGCGCCCGGTGTGGGGAGCGGTCCCCCGCATCATGTCGTTGAAACGCTCGGCGACGTCGATCTCGTCGGGACGCCGGGCGTCGCGTCGCACCCTCCCACGTTCCACCAGCACCTCGATGCGTCCCGGCCGAGCAGGTCCATCGTCACCGCGAGGTGGTCGTCCAGCAACACGGCGCTGCGAGGACCCCGGTGCGGTCACACGGACTCGACGACGCTCACGTAGCTGGCCACCGCGAGGCCGCCCATGTTGTGCACGGCTGCTCGCCGAGCCCCGGGCAGCTGCATCTCGCCGGCGGTCCCGGACAGCTGCATCGCGGCGACCACGTGCTGGGAGACGCCGGTCGCGCCGACCGGGTGACCCTTCGCCTTGAGTCCGCCCGAGAGGTTCACGGGCAACCGGCCGTCGCGGTAGACGGAGCCGTCCTCGATCGCGATCGCACCCTTGCCGCGCGGGGCCAGGCCCATCACCTCGTACAGGATGAGCTCGGCGATGGTGAAGCAGTCGTGCACCTCGGCGAGGTCGAGGTCGTCGACTGTCACGCCGGCCATGGCGAGCGCGCCGTTCCAGGCGGCGACGCTGCCCGCGAACGCGACAGGGTCGCGCTTGCTCGCGGGCAGGAAGTCGTTGGCCTGGGCGAAGCCGGCGAGGCGCACGGGTGCGGTCGCGGCGCCGGTGACGGGGGCCGTGGTCAGGACGACGGCGGCGGCGCCGTCGGAGACCGGCGAACAGTCGGTGCGGCGCAACGGGTCGGCGACCATCGGGTTGCGGTCCGAGACGGTGCGGCAGAACTCGACGGACAGCTCCTTGTGCAGCTGGGCGTAGGGGTTGGCCATGCCGTTGTGGTGGTTCTTCGACGCGATCGACCCCAGGACGTCCGAGACGCTGCCGAACCGGTCCTGGTAGGCGTTGGCCGTCGTCGCGAACAGCCCCGCGAAGCCGCTCGTCGACTCGGTGCCCGCCGACTCGTAGTCCGCGCCGAGCAGGGCCGCGCCGACGACGGACGCCGGGGCGTGCGTCATCTTCTCCGCCCCGATCACCAGGACCGCCTTGGCCGTCCCCGCCAGCAGCGACTTGACGCCCTGCTGGAGCGCCGCGGAGCCGGACGCGCACGCGTTCTCGACGCGCGTGGCGGGGGTGCCGGCGAGGTCGTCGGACACCTGCAGTGCCAGCGAGGAGGCGAAGCCGAGCGGGAGGAGGCCCGAGTTGAACTGGCCGAGGTAGATCTCGTCGATGTCCCGGGCCTCGAGCCCGCTGGCGTCGATCGCGTCGCGCGCGACCTGGACGATCAGCGACTCGAGGGTCTCGTCCGTGAGCTTGCCGAACGGGGAGTGGCCCCAGCCGGTGAGCAGGACATCCGTGCCGAAGCGTTCGCGCAGGCTCATCGGGCCACCGCCATCTCGATCTCGAAGGACGCACCGGTGGACGCGCGGACCTCGTCCAGGGTCACGTCCGGGGCGAGGGAGGTGAGCACCAGGCCGTCCGGCGTCACCTCGAAGTCGGCGAGGTTGGTGATGATGCGCTGGACGCAGCGCAGCCCCGTGAGCGGCAGCGTGCAGTGGTCGACGATCTTGGGCGACCCGTCCCTGGCCGTGTGCTCGGTGAGGACGACGACGCGCTTGGTGCCGGCGACGAGGTCCATCGCCCCGCCCATGCCCTTCACCAGCCTGCCGGGGATCGCCCAGTTGGCCAGGTCACCCGTGCCGGACACCTCCATCGCGCCGAGGAACGCGATGTCGACGTGGCCGCCGCGGATCATCCCGAACGAGACCGCCGAGTCGAAGATCGACCCGCCCGGCAGCACCGTGACCGTCTGCTTGCCGGCGTTGATGAGGTCCGCGTCCTCGTCGCCCTCGAACGGGAACGGCCCCATGCCGAGCAGCCCGTTCTCGCTCTGCAGAGTGACGGTGAGCCCGTCGGGGATGTTGTTGGCGACGAGGGTCGGGATGCCGATCCCCAGGTTGACGTACGCACCGTCGCGCAGCTCGGAGGCGGCCCGGGCGGCCATCTCGTCCCGTGTCCAGGGCATGTCCGTTCTCCTCACGCGCCCGTCGCGACGCGGGGTCGCACGGTGCGCTGCTCGATGGGCTTCGTGCGGGGCGAGGCGAGCACGATGCGCTGGACGAAGATCCCGGGCGTCGCGACGACATCCGGGTCGATGGCGCCGGCCTCGACGATCTCCTCGACCTCGGCCACCGTGATCCGGCCCGCGGTCGCGACGGCCGGGTTGAAGTTGCGGGCCGTGTAGCGGTAGGTCAGGTTGCCGGCCGAGTCGGAGCGGTGCGCGCGGACCAGGGCCAGGTCGGCGGTGATCGCGCGCTCCTGCAGGTAGGTGACCCCGTCGAAGTCCGCGGTCGGCTTGCCCTGCGCGACCTGCGTCCCGACGCCGGTGCGCGTGTAGAACGCAGGGATGCCCGCGCCGCCCGCGCGCAGACGTTCGGCGAGCGTGCCCTGCGGCACGAACTCCACCTCGAGCTCGCCGGAGAGGTACTGCTGCGCGAACAGCTTGTTCTCCCCCACGTAGGACGCGACGACCCTGGCCACCTGGTTGTTCTCGAGCAGGACCCCGAGCCCGACGCCGTCGACGCCCATGTTGTTCGAGACGATCACGAGCTCGCGCGCCCCCGAGTCGCGGACCGCGTCGATGAGGTCGAACGGGTTCCCGCTGAGCCCGAACCCGCCGACCGCGATGGTCATGCCGTCCCGGATCACGTCCCGGACGGCCGACGCCGCGCTCTCCACCTGCTTCGACACGTCTCTCCTTCGAGCGCTCGATCGCTGAATCGTCGCGACCGTACGTCGTCCACGGAGGACTTTCATCATGTGGACTACGATGTGGAATCTCGGAGGTGATGTTTCACATGGTGGACTTTCTCTCGTCCGTCGCACCCCATCCGCCGGGCACTCAGGTGGTGCAGCGCGTCGGTGCGCTCCTGCGTCAGATCTCGCTCGCCCGGGACGCCGGTGCCCGTCTCAGCGACCTCGTCGAGAGCACCGGCCTCACCAAGCCGACCGTGCACCGGCTGCTCAGTGCGCTCGCCGTCGAGGGACTGCTCGACCACGACGACGAGACGGGCCGGTGGTTCCTCGGCCCGGAGATGTACGTGATGGGCACGGCGTCGGCGAGCCGGTTCCCCATCGAGGAGCTCGCCCACCCGTCGTTGGTGCGGCTCGCGGCCGCGACCGGCGAGTCCGCGTTCCTGTCGATGCGGCGCGGCAACGAGACGATCTGCCTCCTGCGCGAGGAGGGCAGCTTCCCGGTCCGGTCGTTCGTCCTGACCGAGGGCTCACGCTTCCCGCTCGGCATCGGGTCGGCCGGCCTGGCGATCCTGGCCCACCTCGATGAGGCCGAGCGCGAGGACGCCCTCGCCCGGCTGGACCTGCGCGGCGGCCGCTGGGGCGTCGCCCAGTCGGTCCCCGCGATCCGCCAGACCATCGCCGACGCGAAACGGCTCGGCTACGTCGTGAACCCCGGCCGGATCGTCGAGGGCAGCTGGGGCATGGCCGCGGCCATCTTCGACCGGGGCAACCGCCCGATGTGGGCGTTGACGCTCACCGGCATCGAGACGCGCTTCCAGACGGACCGGCAGGCCGAGCTCGGACGGCTGCTCCTGCTCGAGGCGCACCGGGTGACGCGGCGCCTGGCCGGTGGCGCCGGCCGTCCCAGGACGACGCCCGGATGAGCGGGAGCAAGGTCAGGCGCCCGGGAGCAGGACCCCGAAGCCGCGGCGGGCCAGGCTGAGCAGGACCTGGCCCGACGGCAGCAGGTCCCGAACCCGATCGGCGCACAGGACCTCCAGCTCGGCCAGGACAGGCTCGTAGCGACCGACGCGCCGCGCCCGGTCGAGCACGACGGCGTTGCGCCACACCTTCGCGCGGGCCTCGGCCAGGAAGCGTCGGGACGCAGCCCGGTTGGCGGGCCGTAGGAGCCGGTCGAGCGGTGTGACGCGGGAGACCGCGCTGAGCTCGTCGTCCTCGGCTCCGACGCGGGCCTGCAGCACCAGGTCGAGGTGCTGGTGGTCGGCCGACCGGCGCTGCAGCACGTCAGGCTCGTCGAACTCGGCGGACGAGATCACCGCGAGCAGGGCCCGCGGGAGGTCGTAGTTGATGTGCGCGTTGAGCCCGAGCAGCACGTGGCGCAAGGGTGGGAGCCCCGGGCGCGCACCGAACGCCACCCTCCACGGCCCCGACACGGGTCTGCCCGCGCGGTCGGCGTCGAGGGCCTCGAGGTAGAGCTCGGCGAAGGCGACGTCCCACCGCGCGACCCAGCCGGGATCGGCGAACCCGCCGGCCGCGATCTCGTCCGCGACCGCGACGGTGGTGCGCAGGTACGTGGCGTGGAAGAACCGCCGCACGTCGCCGTCCAGGGACCCGAGGTCCGTCCGCATGCGCAGCAGCAGCGCGTCGAGCTCGCCGCTCGTCACGGCGACCGCCGCTCCATCCGCACATACAGGGCGGCGGTCGAGAGCGTGAGGCCGACGAACCCCACCACGAACAGCCAGGTCAAGGGTCGCGCCGGGTCCAGCGAGGACCGCCCGCGGACGCCCGCGACGACGAGCAGGACGAGCATCACGAGGGCCACCTGCACAGGGATGCGCGCGCTGCTCCACCGCTGCTCCCGGATGGCACCGAGGCCGGCGGACCCCAGGCAGAAGACGGCTCCCATCACGCGGGCGGTCAGCGGCGTCAGGGGCCACGGCCAGATCGAGACGGCCGTCGCGGGGGCGACGAACAGGAACAGGCCGGTGACCAGGGCGAGGCCCCCGACGCCGGCGATCACCGCGGCGGCGGCACCCGGCAGACGGAGGTCGTCGGCGGCGGCCGGTGCGTCGTGCACCCGGTTGCGCCACCAGACCCACGCGATGAGGAACGGCGTCGTGAAGTAGAGCAGCACCCAGAGCCAGAACGCGACGTGCCCGTGGACGAAGGTCTCCCAGTGCAGGAGCGTCGCAACGCCCATCAGGGTGGCGAACAGGCCGACGGGCGGGAAGCCGGCCTTGATCGTGTGCCAGCCGGACGCCCCGGCCGCCCGCACGAAGAAGTAGGCGCCGCCGAGGTAGGCCGACCCGAGGACCATCGCCGACAGGTGGGCCTTGATCGTCCACGCGAACAGCCGGCCGGTGTCGCTCGGCCACGGGTAGAGCACGGCCCAGGCCAGCAGCAGGAACGGGACGATGACGATCGACACGACCCGCGTGGCGCGCAGCACGCGGTCGTCCGGCATCGGGGTGCTCGGGACCTCGGCCGCCACCTGGACCTCCGGGTCGGCCGGCGCGGGCGGCACGCAGACCGTCCTTCGGCCCGCGTCCCGACCGGTCCTGCGGGCAGTTCGCAGTGTCGTCGCACGTCCGAGGGGGTGTCAACGATGCCGGACCGGCAGACTCGGTGCATGAACGTCCCCGCGCCGTGGGTGCTGCACGTCGACCTCGACCAGTTCGTCGCGGCGGTCGAGGTCCTGCGCAACCCGGAGCTGGCCGGCAGGCCGGTGGTCGTCGGCGGGCGCGGCGACCCGACCGAGCGCGGTGTCGTGTCGACCGCGTCGTACGAGGCGCGCGCGTTCGGGGTGCACTCCGGACTCCCGCTACGGGTGGCGGCGCGCAAGCTGCCCGACGCGGTGTTCCTGCCGGTCGACGCCCCGGCGTACGAGGCCGCCTCGGACGAGGTCATGGCGGCGCTGCGGACGCTCGGGGCCGTCGTCGAGGTGCTCGGCTGGGACGAGGCGTTCCTCGGCGTGGTCACCGACGACCCGGAGGCCCTGGCGGCACGCGCGCAGGACGTGGTGCTGGCCGAGACCCGGCTGCACTGCTCGGTGGGCATCGGCGACAACAAGGTGCGGGCCAAGATCGCGACGGAGTTCGGCAAGCCCGCAGGCGTGTTCCGGCTGACCGCGGAGAACTGGTTCGAGGTCATGGGCCACCGGCCGACCAGGGACCTGTGGGGCGTCGGGTCGAAGGTGTCGGGCCGCCTGACCGCGCTCGGCATCACGACCGTCCGGGAGCTGGCCGACGCGGACGCCGAGGCGCTGGTGGAGCAGTTCGGGCCGAGGATGGGCCTGTGGTACCACGGGCTCGGGCAGGGACTCGGGCCGACGACGGTCGACGACACCCCGTGGGTCCCACGCGGGCACAGCCGCGAGACCACCTACCAGCAGAACCTGACGACGCCCGAGCAGGTGCGTGACGCCGTCGAGGTCCTGGCGCGCGACGTCGTGCTGGACACGGCGCAGGACGGACGCCTGGTCGTCCGGGTCGCGCTCAAGGTGCGGTACGCCCCGTTCGTCACCAAGACGCTGAGCCGCAAGCTGCCCGCCCCGACGCGCGACGCCGACGTCGTCGTCGGGGCGGCCCGCGCTCTCGCGGCGACACTGGAGGACCGCGAGGTCCGGCTGCTCGGCGTCCGGGCCGAGATGGAGATGCCGCCGGACCCGACCGAGCGCACCCCGGTGCGCGGCCGGATCTGAGCCGTTCAGCCGGCGAGCGCGGCGCGCAGGAACGCGATGTCGGCGGCCTGCCCCTCGGGCGGCGTCTCGACGATCGCGTCGCACCCGGCCTCCCGGACCACGTGCGCGACGAGCTCGGGCGGGATCGTGCCGGTCGCGTAGCCGGCGTGCCGGTCCCGCTGGGAGCCGGCGTCGTCGCGGGAGCTGTTCGCATGCACGAGGTCGATGCGTCCCGTGATGGCGCGGACCCGGTCGACGATCGTCTCGAGGTCCTCGCCCGCCGCCCACGCGTGGCACGTGTCCAGGCACAGGCCGACGTCGTACTGCCCGATCGCGTCCCACAGCAGCGCTATCCGGTCGAGCGTGCGCGCGCAGGCGTTCTCGCCGCCGGCGGTGTTCTCCACCAGGACCCGCACCGGGAACGTCGCGCGCTCGAACGTCTTGCGCCAGTTGTCGATGCCGGTCGCGATGTCGTCGCCGTCCCCCACGTGGCCGCCGTGCACGACCAGCCCGCGCGCGCCCAGGTCGGCCGCGGCCGACGCGTGCTGCGCGATCATGTTCCGGCTCGGGATGCGGATCCGGTTGTTGGTCGACGCGACGTTCACCAGGTACGGCGCGTGTGCGTAGATGCCGAGCCCCGAAGCCACCAGCGCGTCGGCGTCGGCGCGGGGCACCGGCTTCTTCCAGCCCTGCGGGTCGGCGAGGAACAGCTGGACGCACTGCGCGCCGAGCTCGGCGGCGGTCGCCACCGGGTCGTCGCCGTGCGTGTGCGCGCCGATCAGGACCACGTCGTTCTCCCTCCGCCCGGCTGGACCGCCCTAGACCCGCGCACGCGCCGGGGCGACGGCGTCCTGCGTCTCCAGGACCGGCGTGGTCGAGGCGTGCCGCCGCATGAACACCTTGTCGAGCTCGGCGACGATCGGGAGCAGCAGCGCCAGGCCCAGGCAGATGAGCCACTGGTTGCCGGTCAGCGCCTGGGTGGTGAGCCAGCCCTGCAGGAAGTTCAGCTGGGTGGCCAGGACGATGAGGGCGATCGGACCCGAGAGCACCTTGACCGCCGTGAGCAGGGGCGCGGCCAGCCCGGATTCCGGCTCGCGCCGCAGCACGAGTCCCGAGAGCACCGACCCGAGCCCCATGACGACGAAGGCCATGGTCATCGACGCCGTCGGGTGGTCGGGGTTCGGGGTGTCCGGTCCCAGCACCAGGGGAATGCCCGAGGAGATGCACAGGACCGCGCCGTAGAGGATCCAGCGACCCACCGCACGCCGGTTGCTGATGCCCAGCTTCGGGTCACGGGGCACCCGGTCCATGATCCCGGGCCCGACCGGGTCGAGCATGATCGCGATCACCGGGAACACGCAGACGAAGAAGTTGAGGAACAGCACCATCATCGGGGTCATCGCGACGCCGTCGGCGATGTTGAAGATGCTGGCCGCCAGGAACAGCAGCACGAGCCCGATCAGCTGGCTCATCTGGAACCGGATGTACGCGGTGATCTTCTGGTAGATGCTGCGGCCCAGCTCGACGGCGTGCACCAGGGTGCTGAAGTTGTCGTCGGTGAGCACCAGGCGCGCGGCCTGCTTCGTCACCTCGCTGCCCGACCCCATCGCGACGCCGATGTCCGCCTGCTTGATCGCAGCCGCGTCGTTCACGGCGTCGCCGGTCATGGCGACCACCAGGCCCTCGCGCTGCATGAGCTGGACCAGGCGGAGCTTGTCCTCCGGGGTGACGCGTCCGAACACGTGCAGGTTGGGCAGCTGCGCGAGCAGCTCCTCGTCGGTGAGCTTCGCCAGCTCGGGGCCGCTGATCGCGCCGGGGCCGAGTCCGAGCTGCGCACCGATCGCGCTCGCCGTGACCGCGTGGTCGCCGGTGATCATGCGGACCTCGATGCCGGCCTTCAGCGCGATCTCGACGGCCACCTTGGCCGTCGGGCGCAGCGGGTCGACGATGCCGACGAGGCCGACGAACACGAGCTCCTCGACGTAGGACATCGGGTCGGCCACGATCAGCGGCTCGTCCTTGGCCGTCAGGAATCGCGCCGCGAACGCGAGGGTCCGCAGGCCCTGCCGCGACAGCCGGTCCTGCTCGGCCTCGATCTCGGCGCGCATCGTCTCCAGGTCGACGAACTCCCCCGGGCCGGCCAGCGCCTTCGTGCAGCGCTGCAGGACGACGTCGGGGCCGCCCTTGACCACCTCGACGAGGGTGCGGTCGCCACGCCAGGGCACCCACTGCGTCGTCGCCATGAACTTGTACGCCGAGTCGAAGGGCACCTCTGCCACGCGCGGGTAGGACCGACGGCTCTCCTCGGCGTCGACCCCGATCTTCGCAGCCAGCACGACGAGCGCCGCCTCGGTGGGGTCGCCGATGATGTCGCCCGAGTCCGACACGGTGGCGTCGCTGGCCAGGCACAGCCCGAACGCCAGCGGGGTCAGGTCAGGGACCTCGTCGCCGGCCGCGTGCAGGATCGAGCCCGTCTTGCCGTACCCGGTCCCCTCGACCGTGAAATGCCGGCCCACCGTGAACAGCGCGGTCACCGTCATCTCGTTGAGGGTCAGGGTCCCGGTCTTGTCGGAGTTGATCGAGCTCGTCGCGCCGAGCGTCTCCACGTCGTTCAGGTTCGCGACGACCGCCTTGGCGTCGGCGAGCTGCCGTGCGCCGTACGCGAGCATCGCCTGCACGAAGGTCGGCAGGCCGGTGGGGATCGCCGAGATCGCGACGGCCGTGGCGAGGAAGAGCAGGTCGCTCGCGGACTGGCCGCGCAGGATCCCGATGAGCACGATGACCGCGACGGCGCTCCACGCGATCGCGCCGAGCACCTTGGTCAGCCGGTCGAGCTCGCGCTGCAGGGGCGACTTCGTCTTCTCCACCGAGGAGAGCAACGTTGCGATGTTCCCGATCTGCGTGGTCATGCCGGTCGCGGTGACGAGCATCGTTCCCGTGCCGCGGGTGACCGACGTGTTCTGGAACGCCATGTTGGCGCGGTCGCCCAACGGGACCGCGTCGTCGGCCAGGACCAGGACGTCCTTGCCGATCGGCGCGCTCTCCCCCGTGAGGGCCGCCTCCTGCGTCTCCATCGTGGCGGTGCGGACGAGTCGTCCGTCGGCCGGCACGATGTCGCCGGCCTCCAGCTCGACGACGTCCCCCGGCACCAGCTGGCTGGCGGGGATCTGCACGAGCGTGCCGTCGCGCCGGACCCGCGACTGCGGCTCCTGCATCGTGGCGAGGGCGTCGACGCTCTTGCGCGCGAGCATCTCCTGCCGGGCACCGATGAGCACGTTGAGCACGACCAGGAATCCCACGATGAGCGCGGTCGACACCTGACCGATCGCCAGGCTGACCAGGGCGACGGCGACGAGCATGATGTTCATGGGGTCGCGCACCTGCTCGAGCACCACCGACCACAGGGACGGCGGCGCCTGCGCGGTCAGCTTGTTGGGGCCGTAGCGAGCCTGCCGCGCCGACACCTCGGCCGCGGTGAGCCCCGTCTCGAGGTTGCTGCTCAGCTCGGCAGCAGTCTGATCCGGCGTGCGTGCCCACCACCTGGTCGGCTCGCTCTGCGGCGCCGCGATCTCCGGAGACGCTGAGGTCGATGTCACGAGGACTCCCATCGATGTCGAGTCGGGTTCGACTCCCTCGCCACGCTAGCGCGACGACGTGGACGTTCGGTGTACGGCGATCGGTCCGCTCAGCTGGTGACGTCGCGGCCGCGAACGGTCAGCGCCCAGATCACGAAGATGTTGAGCGCGATCACGGTGACGGCCCAGACGGGGTAGTACGGCAGCCACGCGAAGTTGGCGACGGCGCTGACCGTGGCGACGATCACGCCGACCGTCCGGGCCCACACCTGACCGACGAGGACGAACACACCCGCGATCCCGATGACGATCCCCAGGATCAGGTGGATCCAGCCCCACGTCGTCACGTCGAACTCGAAGAGCCACTTCTGACCGACCACGTAGAACGTGTCGTTGACCAGCGCCACGAGTCCCTGCACCGCCTGGAAGAACCCGATGACGATCATCATCGTCGCCGCGAACACCGTCATCCCGACAGCCAGTCCACCGTGCTTCTCGGTCATCGTGGGTCCCCTCGTAGGTCCGTCGTCACTGGTCGACCGGGGCAAGTACCCCGAATCGGATCATGGCCGAACTTGCAGGTCAACGCCAGAGCGACACCCCGTCCGAGGGGTCAGCGCGTGCTGAGCACGAGGAGGAACTGGCCGCCCCCGGGTTCGACGCTCGCCGCGACCCGCAGGTCGGGCGCGAACCGGGAGAGACGGTCCTCGAGCCAGGCCGCGGCCTGGTCGCCGTCGGCTCGGGTCGGGCACCGGCCGACGACCTCGCGCCCACCCTTGCGGGTCAGGCGCTCGACGGTCGCCACGATCGGCGCGGGTTCCACGACGAACAACGCCGAGGACCAGGGCACGACCGGCTTCACGGCTCCCTTGCGGGTGTTGCACGCCCGGTGGGCGAGGCGCTCGGACCCAGGAACCGGCTTCTTGCCCTTCGGCGTCGCTCCCCCGTCGATGCTCGGGCCGCGGTCGGCGTTCACGGATGCGTCGGGGTCGACGGGCTCGTCGCAGAGCCAGCATCGCCAGCCGTCGCGCCGTCCGACCTCGTCCAGGGTGCTCATGGCCGGAGGCTACGCGATGCCGGCGCGAGCGCCCGCACGGGGCGCGGGCCGCCTGACCGCGTCATCCCGCGGCGGCGCGCGCCTGCTCGAACGGCAGGCGGTCGAAGACCATCTGCAGCTCCGTGATCAGTCCGTCGACGACCGTGTGCCGCTCAGCGGCCGGCGCGGACGCGACGAGCGCCGTCGACGTGTCGTAGTACAGGAGTGCGGTGTCGTCGTCGCCGAACGCGGACAGCAGCGCCGACGAGAGGAGCATCCGCGCGAACGGCTCCATGAACGCGCGGAGCTGGTCCGGGCCGTGCAGACGCCCCGCCGGCGCGACGACCACGACGTCCGGGCTCACGTGCGCCATGGCGGCGTCCAGGTCGCCGCCCGACCAGGCGGCGAAGTAGGCGACCGAGGTGTCGAGTGCCTTGCTCATGGTGACCTCCGTGTGGTGAGCCGACACAGGTGTAGACACCGCGCGAGCATCAGGAGGAACGCGGATACTGCCGCCCATGGCACATGCGCCGGACCTCAGACCGGGCCTGGGCCCGGTCGACGGCCCGGACCCTGACTTCGGCACGCTCGTCGGGCCCCACCTGCGTGAGCTGCGCATGCACTGCTACCGGATGCTGGGGTCCGCCACCGACGCCGAGGACGTCCTGCAGGACGTGCTCCTGGCGGCCTGGCGCGCGCTGCCGCAGTTCGAGGGGCGCTCGTCGCTACGGACGTGGCTGTACCGGATCGCCACCCGAGCCTGCTTGAACACCCTGCGCGCCGGGCGGCGTCGGCCCGCGGTACCGGTCGCACCCTTCGACGTGCCAGAGCCGACCCGACGCGCAGGGATCACCTGGCTCCAGCCGTGCCCCACGGACTGGCTCGAGACAGACCCGACGAGCCGCCGCGACGCCCATGACGACGTCTCGCTGGCGTTCGTGGCCGCGCTGCAGCTTCTCCCGCCCCGCCAGCTGGCCAGCGTCGTGCTCTGCGACGTGCTCGACTTCTCGCCCGACGAGGTCGCAGGGATCCTGGGCGCCACACCGCTCGCCGTCAAGGGACTCCTCCAGCGCGGACGCGCCCGGCTGCGCGCACCAACGTCCACGCCCGACGGTGCGGCGCCGGAGCTCGTGGCGCAGTTCGCGGACGCGTTCGTCGCCCGCGACGTCGGCGCTGTTGTCCGGCTGCTGACCGAGCACGCGGCGTGGTCCATGCCGCCGGCACCGCACGAGTACCGCGGTGCAGCCGACATCACCGCCTTCCTGACGGCGAGCTGGGCCTGGCACGGCAATTCCGAGCTCAGCGTCGTGCCGACGAGCGCGAACGGTCAGCCGGCATTCGGTTGCTACCTGCACGGAGTGTGGGGTGGCCTGCTCGTCCTGACCCCGGACGGCGATCGCATCGGGGCCGTGACGCGCTTCCTCGACGACGACCTCTGGCGGCCGTTCGGCCTGCCGCGGATCCACGCCTGACGAAGCGACGACTGGACGAACCCCTGCCGAACACTTCGGTCACCCGATCGCCTCGAGATGTCGGCCCCACCCGATCGGGTTAGGTTGCCCGGCGTACCGCAACCCGGTGCACAGCCGACACACAGGAGGACTGCGACATGGGTTTCAGCGTCTCGCACCGCGCAGGTGCCAGAGCAGGAGCGGTGGCAGCAGCCGTCGCCCTGACCGTCGCCCTCGCATCACCGGCCACGGCCGGTGAGGGGCACGGGCACAGTTCCGACGACTACCACCTCACCGTCATGGGCACGACCGACCTGCACGGCAGCGCCCTGAACTGGGACTACTTCAAGAACGCTGAGTACGACGACAGCGCCCACAACGACGTGGGCCTGGCCAAGGTCTCGACGCTCGTGAACCAGGTGCGCGCCGACAAGGGCCGCCGCAACACACTCCTGATCGACGCCGGGGACACCATCCAGGGCACGTCGCTCGCGTACTACTACGCCAAGGTCGAGCCGATCTCCAAGACCGTCGAGCACCCGATGGCCGCCGCCATGAACGCCATCGGGTACGACGCGGCGGCCGTCGGCAACCACGAGTTCAACTACGGCATCCCCTACCTGCGCACGTTCGAGCGCCAGCTGGACTTCCCGTTGCTGGCCGCCAACGCGCTGGACGACGGGACGGGCCGGCCGGCGTTCGCGCCCTACGTCATCAAGACCGTCAAACCCGCGCACGGCAAGCCGGTCCGCGTCGGGATCCTCGGGCTCACCAACCCCGGGATCGCGATCTGGGACAAGGCCAACGTCGAGGGCAAGATGCACTTCGACGGGCTGGTCGAGCAGGCCGCTCGCTACGTGCCCGAGATGAAGCGCAAGGGTGCCGACGTGGTCGTCGTCGCCGCCCACTCGGGGGCGGACACGTCCTCGTCGTACGGTGACGCGCTGCCGTTCCCGGAGAACGCGGCGACGCTGGTGGCCCAGCAGGTGCCGGGCATCGACGCCATCCTGGTCGGGCACGCCCACCAGGAGATCGCCCAGCGCGTGGTGACCAACACCGCGACCGGGAAGCCCGTCGTGCTCTCCGAACCCCTGAAGTGGGGCGAGCGGCTGTCCGTGTTCGACATCGACCTGTCGTTCGCGCGGGGCCACTGGGCGGTGCAGTCGGTGGGTGCCCAGGTGCTCAACTCGAACACGGTGCCCGAGGACCCGAAGATCGTGACGATGCTGGCGGCGGACCAGCAGAAGGTGGTCACCTACGTCAACGGCGTCATCGGGACGGCCACCGAGGCCATGTCGGCCGCGACGGCGCGCTACGAGGACACCGCAGCCCTCGACTTCATCAACCACGTGCAGGCGGGAGCGGTGAAGGCCGAGCTGACCGGGGCCGACGCCGACCTGCCCGTCCTGTCCATCGCTGCCCCGTTCAACAAGGACGCGGCCATCCCGGCGGCCACCGTCTCGGTGCGGGACGTGGCGGGGCTGTACATCTACGACAACACCCTCCTGGGCATCAAGCTCACGGGCGCGCAGGTCAAGGCGTACCTGGAGAAGTCGGCGGAGTACTTCAAGCCCGCACCCACCCCGGGCACGTACGCGTCGGCGGACCTCACCAACGCGGTGACGCCGACGGCGCCGACCGGCACGCCGGACTACAACTACGACGTCATGGGTGGTCTGGACCAGCCGCTCACGTACGACATCGACCTCGCGCAGCCCGTCGGCAGCCGCATCACGGGTCTCGCCTACGGCGGGTTCCCCGTCACCGACGCCCAGGAGTTCGTCGTCGCGATCAACAACTACCGGCAGTCCGGGGGCGGCAACTTCCCCGGCGTGGTCGGCGCGCCCGTCGTCTACAACCGGCAGGTCGAGATCCGACAGCTGCTGATCGACTGGGTGACCCAGCACCAGGTGGTCGACCCGGCGGAGTTCTCCGCGACGAACCCCGACTGGCGGCTGACGTCCGGCGGCCAGCCGCTCACCATCACGCCCTGACACGGTTGACGGGCGTCGCACCCTTGGTCGGGAGCGACGCCCGTCGCTACTGTCGCCGAGGAGGCAGGGCACATGACACGAGCGATAGCGGTCACCGGCGCGACCGGTGCGGTAGGTCGCCTCGTCGCCGAGGAGCTCGCGGGCCACGGCATCCTCGCGCGGCTCGTCGTGCGCGACCCCGCCGGCGCCCGGCTGCCCGCCGTCGCGGCCGCCGGCGTCCGTCGCGCCGACTATGCCGATGCCGTCGCCGGTCGCGCCGCCCTCGCGGGGGTCGACGTGCTGTTCATGGTCTCCGCGACCGAGAGCGCGGACCGCCTGGACGTCCACCGAACGTTCGTCGACGCGGCCGCAGATGCGGGCGTACGGCACATCGTCTACACGTCGTTCCTGGGCGCTTCGCCCGATGCCACGTTCACGCTCGCCCGGGACCACTGGGCGACCGAGGAGCACATCCGCGCGTCGGGCATGACGTTCACGTTCCTGCGTGACGGCTTCTATCTCGACTTCCTGCCCGACCTCGTCGGCCCGGACGGAGTCATCCGCGGTCCTGCCGGCACGGGACGCGTGGCCGCGGTGGCCCGGGCCGACGTCGCGCGCTCGGCCGTGGCCGTGCTCCGCTCGCCCGACGAGCACCGCGGTGCGGCCTACGACCTGACCGGCCCGGACGCTCTCTCCCTCACGGAGGTGGCGGCGATCCTGACCGAGGCGACGGGCACGGACGTGCGGTTCCACGACGAGACGATCGAGGAGGCGTACGCGTCCCGCGCGTCCTACGGTGCTCCGCGCTGGCAGGTCGACTCCTGGGTCAGCACGTACACGGCCATCGCGGCCGGCGAGCTCGCACGCACCAGCGACGCCGTCCGGACCCTGACCGGCCGTCGGCCCACGAGCCTTCGGGAGCTCCTCGCGGGGTGATCCCCGGGTCCGGCATTTCACCCACGCGCCACCGACCCTCCTCGTCGATCCCGCACCCCTCTCGAGTAACGGCACGACGCGTGGCGCCCTGCCTCGCGCCCCGCCGGGCTGCGGGCAGCCGCCCGCGGCATCTCGAGAGGGGAAGCCCATGGCTGACGACATCGAGCCGGCCCGGTTGCAGTTCCGCCGGCTCATCACCGCGAACCCGAACCACTTCGGGACGCTGACAGACAAGGCGCTCGCCGAGCTGCTCCCGGTGATCGAGCCGAAGCAGTCCGACACCGCCTACGAGGAGATCGGTTGCGTCTCCTACAGCCCCGAACGTGATCGGCTTGAGGCCACGATCGTCATCAAGCGGGCCTACGGCTACTCCGGCGGCCCGTGCACGCACGGCTCCGTCGAGTGGGTCCGCTTCTTCGTCGACTTCGGGTCGGGCTGGGTGGACGCCGGGTCGGCCGCCGCACGCGTCTTCGACGTGCCGCTGGGCACGGACTGCACCGGCGGCCCGGACCACCCGTACATCGCCGTCGCGGGGGTCGACCTGACCCCGGTCCGCAAGTTCTGCACCACCCCGGTGCTGCCGCGCGTCCGGGCGATCCTGTCCTGGGAGCACGAACCGACAGCCGGGGACCCCGCGTTCCCGCCCGTCTGGGGCGAGGTCCAGGAGGACACCGTCCAGATCCGGCCGCGCATCCGGTTCACCCTGCACGACGTGGTCGACACGCTCGGCCCGGCCCTGCAGATCGACCCCAAGGCGCTGGATGCCCTGATCGAGCAGGAGCTCGTCCCGATCCCCGTCCCGGAGCCCGACCCGGTCGGACCCGTGGCGCTCAACCCGCAGCCGCTGCCGCCCGTGGGACCCGACCCGGTCCCCCTGTCCGTCCACCAGCTGACCCGGATCTACTCCCCCGACAAGCTCAAGGTGCTCGCCGAACGGGCCATCGACAAGCGCATCGCCCGGCTGGCCCTCGAGCCTGTGCCACCGCACCGGTTCGCGGCCGCCGAGTCGTCGTCGGCGGTCGCCAGTGCGATGTCGTCGACGACCCTGGCGACGACGTCCCTGGCCTACACAAAGCTCGACCTGGACTGGGGCAGCATCGTCGCCACCCTGGGCGACGGGTCGGGCGACACCACCTACGAGCAGCTCGAGTGCCTGGGTCTCGACGACGCCGCGCGCAACCTCGTCGCCACGTACCGCGTCAAGCGGCCCACCGGGTTCTCCGGCCCGCCCTGCTCGGCGGGGTCCACGGAGTACGTGGCCTTCTGGGCCGACTTCGACGACGACTGCCGCTACACCTATCTCGGCACCGTGATGGTCGGGGCGCACGACTACATCACGATGCCCGGGGGCGGGCTGTCATACGCGGCGGTGCTGCCGCTCGACCTCGACGCCTACCGGCGCCTCTGCACCGAACCCGGCCTCCACAAGGTGCGGGCCGTCCTCTCGTGGAACACGCCGCCGTCGACCACCGACCCCGACGCCGTCCCGCACTGGGGCAACCAGCTCAGCACCACCGTCCACGTCCTGCCCGGCCGGGGCTACGACGGGACCGCGCGGCTGACCATCGTCGGTGGCGTGGCCACCTCCGAGATCAACGCCGTCACCGGGGTCACCACGCCGGTCGCGCACATCGCCTACAACGGCGCGCTGCTCGACGCTCGTGGCTGCCCGTTCGCCGGCCTGGTCACGGTGCACGGTCCGACGGACCCGGCGCTCGCCGGGACCAAGTACCGACTCATGGTGCACGACGTGACCACCGGCGGGACACCGACCCCCGTCACCGACCCGTTCTTCGTCGTCAGCTCCGCTGCCATCGGCAGCTGGGTGACGCCCGGCGCGGGCGGCTGGACCGACTGGCCCACCTGGTACGCCAACACGCTCGGCACCCTGGGGTACATGCGCTCCTCGGGCGACGACGTGTGGCAGGTCGAGCTCGAGCTGCAGGGCTCGGGGACCACCGTCGACTCCCAGGTGTTCCAGCTCGACAACACGCTGGCCACGGCCTCGGCCGACCCGGCCAACTCGGCGCACCTGGCGGTCGACCCCGGGCAGCTCTCGGCCCAGGGCTGCGGGAAGTTCACGCAGGGCATGACGATCCTGGGGACGTTCGACGCCCACGACACGTGGTTCGACTCGTGGGGCTTCAGCCTCCTGCCGACCCCGCTGCCGGTGGGCGCGCTGTCCACGTCCCTGTCGATCGCCACGTCGCAGGCCCCGGTCGGGTCGACGTGGGAGCTGGACACCGGTGGCCTGACGCCGTGCGGCTACGTCCTGCGGCTGACCACCTCGGACCGGGCGATCATCAACTCGGTCGGGACGGGTCGGAGCCTGCCCGTCGACATCGGGTTCTGCATCGAGTAGTCCCGGGCACGACGATGCCCCGGGCATGGCGCCCGGGGCATCGTCGGTCGGACTCAGGCCTCGGCATCCTTGGCCGCGGCCTTGATGTCGGCGGCGGCGACGTCGTCGATGGCACCCTCGACGATCCGGTCCGCCTTCTCGAGCGCCTTGCGGATCTTGACCTCGCCCGGGTCGGAGACGAGCGCCAGCAGGCCGGAGTGGCCGGGCAGGATCGCGTCCTCGAGCTCCTTGGCCAGCTCGCCCTTGTTGCGCAGCTCGCGGACCTTGCCGATCGCCGCGCCACCGGCACCCAGGACAGCGGCGCTGCCGAGGATGGACGGCGGGAAGACCAAGCCGAGCACGACGCCACCCACGACGCCCCACTTCAGGCCCGACTTGGTGCTGTGGTCGGTCGCCTTCTGGACCTCGAGCTTGCCGTCCTCGCCCCGCTTGACGACCACGACGCCCTCGATCTCGACCGTGCGGCCGTCCTCGAGCGACTCGAGCAGCTCGTAGGCCTCCCATGCGGCGTCCAGGCTGGCGAAGTCGGCGACGAGGAGCGTGTAGGCCCCATCGCTCACGGCCGCGACGACCTCGATGTCGTTTGCAGCGTCTTCAGACATGTGGTGCTCCTTGTGTGAGTGCACGTTCCGGGCAAATCCGACTGTAGTCCCTGGTCACGGCGCCGCGGACGACGGCGGACGACCTCGAGGTGACCACCGGGCGTACAGACGGGTGGAGTTACCCGCCTCCGCCACCCCGTCGCACGAGTGCGTTCGGGGCTCGTCATGAGTGTGCCGCCTCACTCGACGCCGCCGACGCGGCGCGCCGCCGCCTCGACACCCTCGACGTAGGCGGCCCAGTCGATGTCGGGGACGTTCGGGTCCTCAGGGCGGCTGCCGACGGATCCGTCGACCAGCTCACGCACGATGTCCGCGTGGCCGGCGTGGCGGGCGGTCTCGACGCTCATGTGCACGAGCATCCGGTGCAGGGTCACGCGGCGGTTCTGCTCGCTCCACCACGGCACGGTGCCGGTCGCGTCCAGCGACAGCGCCTCGATCGTCGCGTCGCTGTGCGCGGCGCAGAGGTGGTGCAGCTCGACGATCTGCTCGCGGCTCTCGTCGGCGGTCGCCCACATGTCCGCGTTGGCCGGTGCGCCCTGCGCGAACCAGGGCAGCTCCCCCGCGAACGGGCGGTCGAACACCTCGCCGAAGTAGCCCACCTCGACACTGGCGACGTGCTTCACCAGACCGAGCAGGTTGGTGCCCGTACGGGTCATCGGCCGGCGGATCGCATACTCGTCGAGCCCGTCGAGCTTGCTCAGCAGGCTCGCGCGCTCGGCCTTCAGGTAGCGGTGCAGGGTCGTCTTCTCGTCGTCCATCCCGTCACTATGTCGGGGTCCGATCCAGGACGCCCGTTCACAACCCGATCGTTGTACAACTGCTTGGTTGTGGCTAGGATCGGGCACATGACCGTGCTGCAGGACGACCTGACCCTGGTGTTCACCGCGCTCGCGGACCCCACCCGCCGCGCGATCCTCGAACGGCTCACGCACGGTGACGCGACGGTCCACCAGCTGGCCGAGCCCTTCGCCATCTCGCAGCAGGCCGTGTCCAAGCACCTGCTCGTGCTGGAGCGCGCGCGGCTCGTCTCGCGTTCGCGTGACGGGCAGTCCCGCCCCTGCACGCTGGATGCCGACCGCCTCGCGGCCGCCGTCGGCTGGATCGAGACCAACCGGCAGGTCTGGGCCGACCGGCACGACCGCCTCGCCGCCCACCTGGAGACACTGTGACCGAGCTGACCTTCCGCCGCATCCACCGCGCGACGCCCGAGCTGCTGTTCGACTGCATGACCACGCCTACGCACCTGACCCACTTCTGGGGTCCGACGGGCACCACGACGCCGGTCGAGAACATCACCGTCGACCTACGGCCCGGCGGCGCGTTCGAGACCACGATGGTCGGCTCGGACGGCGGGCGGTACACGATGCGTGCCGTGTACGTCGAGGTCGACCGACCCGACCGGCTCGTCTGGCGGGACGTCGACCACGACATGCTCACGACGCTCACGTTCGTGGACCTGCACGACGGACGCACCGAGGTGACCACCCACCAGGTCCGGGTGCCCGCCCAGATGGCGAGCCCGCAGGCACAGTCCGGGTTCCTGACCAGCCTCGACCGGTTCGACGCGTACATCAGCGACGGAGCACGACCATGAGCACGACCGTGACCTCCCCCGACGGCACCGCGATCGCCTGCACCCGCACCGGCGACGGTCCTGCCCTGATCCTGGTCGACGGTGCGATGTGCTACCGCGGCGCCGGCCCGATGGACGCGCTCGCGGAGCTGCTGCAGGGCGACTTCACCGTCTACACCTACGACCGCCGCGGCCGGGGCGAGAGCACGGACACGCTCCCGTACGCCGTCGAGCGCGAGATCGAGGACCTCGTCGCGCTGATCGATGCGGCAGGCGGTCACGCCCGCGTCTACGCGATGTCGTCGGGCAGCGCGCTCGCCCTCGCGACCGCCGCTGTGACACCCGGCATCGAGCGCCTGGCGCTCTACGAGCCGCCGTACATCGCCGAGGCGGGTCTGCAGGAGCGGGCCGACCAGTACTCGGCGGAGCTGGCATCGGCGACGACCCGCGCGGACGCGGTCGCCGCCTTCCTCTCGTATGTCGGCGTGCCCGAGCCGGCGGTCGCCGGCATGCGTGCGGGACCGGGATGGGACCGCCTCGAGGCGATCGCGCCGACCCTCGCCTACGACAACGCGCTGATGGCCGGCAGCAGGGTCCCGCGCGAGCTGACGGCGACGATCGCGGTGCCGGTCCTGGTGCTCACGGGCGGCGCCAGCCCGCCGTTCCTTGCGGCCGCCGGCCAGGCCGTCGCCGACGCGCTCCCGGACGGCACCCGCACGACGCTCGAGGGTCAGACGCACGACGTCGACGCCCCGGCCCTGGCGCCCGTGCTCCGGTCGTTCTTCCTGGGCTGAGCCGCCTCGTCCTGTCTTCATCTCCACCGGATGATGACGTGCCCGCTCACGCAGGCGAGTCTGCGGAGGGTGAGCCGTCGAACCGCTGGACCTCGCCCGTCGCTCCGCCGCGCCGTCCTCGCCCTGGCGGTCGTCCCGCTGCTGGCGTTGGCCGGATGCTCGTCGTCCGGCGAGCCGGCGGCGACGCCCACCCCGACCCCGACACCGACGCCGACCGGCCTGAGCGCCGCGGCGTGGGCCGACGACGTGTGCACCGCGCTCGGCGACCTGACCACGAACATCGGCGCGATCGGGGACGGCCTGAGCGTCCAGCTGGGCTCGGGCGACGCGCTGGACCAGCTCACCAAGCAGCTCGGCGCCAACGTCGCGACCGCCGGTGCGTCGCTGGACGACCTCACGTCCGCCATCGGCGACGCCCCGGACACCGACGAGGCCACCGCCCTGAAGGAGAGCCTGCAGGCGAGCGCCGGCGACGTGACGTCGGCGACGCGGGACGCCCGGGCCGCCGCACAGCAGGCCGCGGACGCCACGAACGTCGCCGGGTTCCTCGGTTCGGCCGGTACCGCACTCACCGCCACGTCGACCGCGCTGACGGCGGCCAAGGAGTACGCGACGACGCTGCTGTCCGCGGCGGCCGGCTCCGGCGGCGCCCTGAAGTCGGCGTTCGCCGACGCGGACAGCTGCACGGCCCTCAGCAAGGAGTCCTGACGTGGGTGCCGAGCGCGACCGGGTCGACACGTTCGGCCGCCTGGAGGACGGCCTCCTGCAAGCGGGCGACTGGTACCACTGGGGTCCTTACCTCAGTGAGCGGCAGTGGGGCACGGTCCGCGAGGACTACAGCGCCGACGGCGAGGCGTGGGACCACTTCCCGCACGAGCACGCCCGGTCGCGGACGTACCGGTGGGGCGAGGACGGCATGGCGGGGTTCAGCGACATCCAGCAACGGCTGTGCCTGTCGCTCGCGCTCTGGAACGGCGTCGACCCGATCCTCAAGGAACGGATGTTCGGCCTCACAGGGAACGAGGGCAACCACGGGGAGGACGTCAAGGAGTACTGGTGGTTCACCGACGCCCTGCCCAGCCATGCGCTCAACCGTTGGCGCTACCACTACCCGCAGGTCGCGTTCCCGTACGACGACCTGGTCGCCGAGAACGGTCGCCGCGACAAGCACCAGCCCGAGTACGAGCTGCTGGACACCGGCGCGTTCGACGAGGACCGGTTCTGGATCGTCGAGGTCGAGTACGCCAAGGACGCTCCCGACGACGTCCTCATGTCTGTGCGGGTCACCAACGCGGGCCCGGACCCCGCGGTGCTGCACGTCCTGCCGACCGTCTGGTTCCGCAACACCTGGTCGTGGGGCGACGACGAGCCCGTCCCCCAGCTACGGGCGGGCGCGGGCACCATCGACATCGACCACCCGGTGTTCGGTGACCTGGAGCTCGTCGTCGGCCCCGGCCCCGACGGCGTGGCGCCGCCCCTGCTGTTCTGCGACAACGAGACCAACGCGGCCAGGCTCTTCGGCGCCGAGGCGAGCCCCGCGTACCCGAAGGACGGGATCAACGACCACGTCCTGCACGGCGCACCGACGGTCAACCCGGCGGGCACGGGCACCAAGGCCTCGGCCTGGTACCAGGTCGAGGCGGCGTCCGGGCAGACGGTCGAGCTCCGCCTGCGGCTGCGCGCCCGCGGCGGACCACCCGACGCGGTCGGCCCGTCGTTCGACGCGGTGACCGCCTTGCGTGGCGCAGAGGCCGACGAGTTCTACGCCGAGCTGACCCCCGCGGGGAGCACGGCCGACGAGGCGCTCGTCATGCGGCAGGCGTTCGCGGGGATGCTCTGGTCCAAGCAGCTGTACAGCTACGACGTCGCGCGCTGGCTCGACGGCGACCCGGGCCAGCCGGTGCCTCCCGCGTCGCGCAAGACCGGCCGGAACAGCCGATGGCGCAGCTTCGACGCGTTCGACATCATGTCGATGCCCGACACCTGGGAGTATCCGTGGTTCGCGGCCTGGGACCTCGCGTTCCACTGCGTCGCCCTCGCCCACGTCGACCCCGCGTTCGCCAAGTACCAGCTCATCCTCATCTGCCGCGAGTGGTTCCAGCACCCCAGCGGGGCGCTGCCCGCGTACGAGTGGTCGTTCGACGACCTGAACCCGCCGGTCCAGGCGTGGGCCGCCCTCGAGGTGTTCGCGGTCGACGGCGCCACCGACCTCGACTTCCTGCGGCGGGTGTTCGACAAGCTGCTCGTCAACTTCACGTGGTGGGTCAACCGCGAGGACGCCGACGGCACCAACCTGTTCGAGGGCGGGTTCCTCGGGCTGGACAACATCGGCCCGATCGACCGCGACAGGCTGCCTGTCAAGGGCACGCTCGAGCAGTCCGACGCGACCGCCTGGATGGCCCTGTACTCCCTGCACATGGCGACCATGGCGTTCGTCCTGCACCGCAAGGGCAAGCAGCCCACGCAGGACCTGACCATCAAGTTCCTGGAGCACTACGCCCTCATCAAGAACGCCCTGGACGGGAAGGACCTGTGGGACGAGACCGACGGGTTCTTCTACGACCGGATCGAGCTGGACGACGGCGAGCGCATCCCGGTCAAGGTGCGGTCGATGGTCGGGGTGCTGCCCGTGCTCGCCGGTGTGGTGATCGACGAACCCCTGATCGCCGAGGTCGGCATCCTGGGCAAGGGCTTCGCGCGGCTGCTCGGCGACGCGCTCGACCCGGCGAACCTCGCGCCGGGTACCGGCTCCGTCCGCGGCGCACCGGGTGAGCGCCGCATGCTCGTCGGCGTCGTGGGTGTGGACCGCATCGAACGCCTCTTCGCGCGGCTCTTCGACGAGGGCGAGTTCCTCTCGCCCTACGGTCTGCGTGCGGTCTCGGCAGCCCACCGCGATCATCCGTACGTGCTCGAGATCGGGGAGCTCACCGCGAGCATCGACTACGAGCCCGCCGAGTCGACCACGGCGATGTTCGGCGGCAACTCCAACTGGCGCGGCCCGGTGTGGTTCCCGCTGAACTACCTGCTGGCCAGCTCGATCAAGGTCTACGGCACGTTCTTCGGGGACGACGTGCGGATCGAGTTCCCCACCGGCTCGGGGGTGCACAAGACGCTCACCGAGATCGCCGACGACCTGCGGACCCGACTGATCTCGCTCTTCACGCTCGACGACCACGGGCGCAGACCCTGCTACGGGTTCGTCCAGGAGTTCTGGCACAACCCGCACTGGCAGGGGCTCGTGCAGTTCAACGAGTACTTCCACGGCGACAACGGTGCGGGCCTGGGTGCCACCCACCAGACCGGCTGGACCGGCGTCGTCGCGGACCTGATCCGGCGTCGGCCGGGGTCCGGGGTCGCCTCGCTGAGCGACCTCCTGCACATCACCGTCGCCGCGCCGGCCGACCAGCAGGCGGAACCCACTTCCGCGGGGCCCCCGACGTCGTGAGGATCGGACCATGAGCGCCGCCGCCGTCATCCCGACCGTCCGGTCCACGCCCGGGTCCGCCTTCCCCCTCGGTGCCACGCTCCTGCCCGGCGGGACCAACTTCGCCGTGGCGTCGGACATCGCCACGGGCATGGTCCTGTGCCTGTTCGACGCCGACGGGGCCGAGCACCAGGTGCCGCTGCTCGACAACGACGCCGGTGTCTGGCACGCGTTCGTCCCGGGCGTCGAGGCCGGCACGGCGTACGGCTTCCGGGCGACGGGCCCGTGGGACCCCTCCCGCGGGCTGCGCTGCAACCCTGCCAAGCTCCTGCTCGACCCCTACGCACGTGCGATCAGCGGCGACGTCGGGTTCGGGCCGGAGGTGCTCGGGTACACGGTCGGGGATCCCGATGTGCCCAGCCTGCTCGACTCGGCCGGGCACGTGCCACGCAGCATCGTGGTCGACCGGTCGTTCGACTGGGAGGGCGACGTCCACCCGGGCACCAACTACGCCGACACCGTCTTCTACGAGGCCCACCCGAAGGGCCTGACGGCGCTGCACCCGGACGTGCCCGCCGAGCTGCGTGGCACGTACGCGGCCCTCGGGCACCCCGCCGTGATCGCGCACCTGGTCGACCTGGGCGTGACCGCGGTCGAGCTGCTCCCGGTGCACCACAGCGTCCCGGAGGAGTTCCTCGCCCGGAGCGGGCGCACCAACTACTGGGGCTACAACACGATCGGCTACCTGGCGCCGCACGAGGCGTACTCGGCCCACGCCCGCGCCGGTGTGGTCGGGGGGCAGGTGGCCGAGTTCAAGACGATGGTCAAGCGTCTGCACGCGGCCGGTCTGGAGGTCATCCTCGACGTCGTCTTCAACCACACGGCGGAGGGCGGTTCCGGCGGCCCGACGCTGTGCCACCGCGGCATCGACAACCCCGCGTACTACCGGTTGAGCCCCACAGACCCGCGGTCGTACTACGACACGACCGGCACGGGGAACTCGCTCAACGTCGACCATGCGACCACCTTGCGGCTGATCATGGACTCGCTGCGGTACTGGATCCTCGAGATGCACGTCGACGGCTTCCGGTTCGACCTCGCGACGACCCTCGCGCGCGAGGACGGCAGCTTCGAGCGGACGGCCTCGTTCTTCGACCTGATCACGCAGGACCCGGTCGTCGGTCGGACCAAGCTGATCGCGGAGCCCTGGGACGTGGGGCAGGCGGACAGCTACAGCCTCGGGCGGTTCCCGCCGCTGTGGAGCGAGTGGAACGGGCGGTACCGCGACAGCGTGCGTGACTTCTGGCGCGGCACGGACGGGATGCTCGGCGAGCTCGCCACGCGCCTGTCCGGCTCGTCCGACCTGTTCGGCGGGTCGGTCCGTCGCCCGTCCGCCTCCGTCAACCTGGTCACGGTCCATGACGGCTTCACGCTGCGCGACCTCGTCAGCTACGACGGCAAGCACAACGAGGCGAACCTTGAGCAGAACCGTGACGGGACCAGCGACAACCGCTCCTGGAACAGCGGCGCGGAGGGCCCCACGGGCGACTCGGCGGTCACGGCCCTGCGCGGGCTGCGGTCCCGGGCGATCCTGACGACGCTGCTGATGTCGCTGGGCGCCCCGCTGCTGCTGGCCGGCGACGAGCTGGGCCGGACGCAGGGCGGCAACAACAACGCCTACTGCCAGGACGGCCCGATGACGTGGGTCGACTGGGCCGGTGCGGACGCGGAGCTGCTGGCCTTCACGCGCAAGGCGATCGCCCTGCGTCGGACGCACCCGGTCCTGCGCCGACGTCGGTTCCTCACCGGTGCGCAGACCGAGGAGATCGGGTGGTACTCCCCGACCGGTCGGTTCATGACCGGCGCGGACTGGTCCGACTCCCGCGCCCGCTGCGTCGCGGTCTACCTCGACGGCGCCGACGCCCCCGACCGGGACGACCAGGGGCGCCCGCTCGTCGACTCCGACCTGCTGCTGCTGTTGAACGGCTGGTCCCAGGCGGTGCGCTTCACGCTGCCGGACCCGCGCCCCGGGGCCTCCTGGACCGCCAGGCTCGACTCCGCCGATCCCACCGGCGAACCGACGGACGCCGCGCCGCGCGGCGCGGGCGCCGATCTCTGGGTCCCGGGGTGGTCGGTGCTCGTCCTGACGAGTCCCGTCCGCGCGCCGACACCGTGACACGTCAGCAAGTATCAAATTCCGACCCGCTTAGTCCAATATTCGAGACGAGGGTGTCGCCGAGGACCCGGGACCGCCATCCTCGTCACATGCAGACCCGCCGCGCCGCCTCGACGTGTTGTCACGTCGTCATGGCTCCCGCGTGCCCCTGCTGTCCGCGGAGCATCTGAACCCCCGGCCCCGTCCCCCTCGGCCGCGCGTTCATCGCCCGGCCCCGGTCTCGACGTCGGCCTGGCAGGACCGCGACCACCCCCGTCCCCCGCGGAGGAAACGCCTCATGGCGTCCACCTTGTTCGTTGCTGCTCGAGCTCCTCGTGACGCTGCGCGCGCGCGATGTCGGCGATGTCTGCCGATCACCGACCGCCGCACGCGCTGACCGACCGACTCGAGAACCAAGGACTCCCGACATGACTGCTCGCCCCGCGCCCCGCGCGCGCCGCCTCGCCGCCACCCTGACGACCCTGCTCACCGCCGCCGCGCTCGCGTCGCTCGGCGCGTGCTCCTCCGACTCGACCGCCGACGCGGCCGGCGCCCCCAGCGCCTCCGGGAACGCCGCCGCCCCCCTCGCCGAGGCCTCCGAGCTGCGTCTCGGCTACTTCGCCAACCTGACCCACGCGCTCCCGCTCATCGGCGTCGACAACGGCACGTACCAGAAGACGCTCGGGGACACGAAGCTCACACCGACGATCTTCAACGCCGGTCCCGCGGCCGTGGAGGCGCTGCTCGGGGGCGCGATCGACGCCGCGTACGTCGGTCCGAACCCGGCCATCAACGCCTTCTCGCAGTCCAAGGGCGAGGCCATCCGGATCGTCGCGGGCGCCACGTCCGCCGGCGCCCAGCTGGTCGTCAACGACAAGATCAAGACCGCGGCCGACCTCAAGGGCAAGACGCTGGCGACGCCGCAGCTGGGCAACACCCAGGACGTCGCCCTGCGCTTCTGGCTCACGGGCCAGAAGCTCACCAGCTCGCTCACGGGTGCGCCGTCCGACGTCACGATCGTGCCGCAGGACAACGCCCAGACGCTCGACACCTTCAAGGCGGGCCAGGTGGACGGCGGCTGGCTGCCCGAGCCGTGGTCGTCGCGGCTGGTCGACGCGGGCGGGCACGTCCTCGTCGACGAGAAGGACCTGTGGCCCGGTGGCGACTTCGTCACCACGCACCTGATCGTCTCGACCGACTTCCTGAAGAAGTACCCGGGCACGGTCAAGAAGCTCATCGAGGCCGAGTACGCCACGAACGTCTGGGTGACCGCGAACTCCGACGCCGCGAAGACCGAGGCCAACTCGGCCATCGAGAAGCTCACGACCAAGCCGCTCTCGGAGGCCGTGCTCGACCGGGCATGGGCCAACCTGACCCCGACGCTCGACCCGATCGCGTCCAGCCTCCAGACGTCGGCCGACCACGGCGTGGCGGTGGGCACCTCGAAGAAGACGGACCTCACCGGTATCTACGACCTGACGCTCCTCAACGAGGTGCTGAAGGAGAACAACGAGAAGCCGGTGGACGACGCCGGGTTGGGAGCTGACGGAAAGTGACCACCACCGCGACGGCGGCCGGCGGCCCGGGCATCGATGCCCCGGCCGCCGTTGCGGCGCGCCTCACCGACGTCACCCAGCACTTCGGCGAGGCCTCGCGCCCGCCCGTGCTGGAGCACATCGACCTCACGGTCCATCCCGGCGAGTTCGTCTGCCTGCTCGGCGCCTCCGGGTGCGGCAAGTCGACGCTGCTCTCGCTCGTCGCGGGCCTGGACAAGCCGGTCTCCGGCCAGGTGGAGGTACCCGGCGGGCGTCCGGCGCTCATGTTCCAGGAGCCCGCGCTCTACCCGTGGCTGTCCGCGGGGGCGAACATCGAGCTCGCGCTGCGGCTGCGCGGCGTGCCCCGCAAGGAGCGCAAGACCGAGGCTGCACGGCTGCTCTCGCTGGTCCGGCTCGACGGGGCCGCGCCCAAGCGGGTGCACGAGCTGTCGGGCGGCATGCGCCAGCGTGTCGCCCTCGCCCGCGCGCTCGCGCAAGAGGGCGACCTGCTCCTGATGGACGAGCCGTTCGCGGCACTCGACGCGATCACGCGCGACGTCCTGCACGAAGAGCTCACCCGCATCTGGTCCGAGACCGGCCGCGCCGTGATCTTCGTGACCCACAACGTCCGGGAGGCCGTCCGGCTCGGGCAGCGTGTCGTCCTGCTCTCGTCGCGACCCGGCCGGGTGGTGCGCGAGTGGCGCGTCGACATCCCGCAGCCGCGCCGCATCGAGGACCACGACGTGTCCGCGCTCAGCGCCGAGATCACGGAGCACCTGCGTCAGGAGATCGCTCGCCATGGCCACTGACACCCACGCACCGGGCACGGTCCGGTCGACCGAGACACCCTCCGAGAGCGCGCTGGCCGCCGGTCTCGACGCGCTCGAGACGCCGATCAGCGTCGACCGGCCGTCGTTCCTGCGCGCGACCTGGCGTTCCGCCTGGCCGGTGCTCGCCGCCCTCGTCGCGATCGTGGTCGTGTGGCAGGTCGCGTACTCGCTCGAGCTCAAGCCGCCGTACGCGTTGCCGAGCCCCTCCGACGTGTGGCAGACCCTGCTCAACGGCATCCAGGACGGCTCCGCCTGGCGCGCGATCCGCAGCAGCGTCGAGCGCGCCGCCGTCGGCTTCGTCATGTCGGTGGTGGTGGGCGTCGCTATCGGCGTCGCCCTCGCCGCCTCTCCCCTGCTGCGGCGCGCGTTCGGGCCGATCATCACGGGCCTGCAGTCGCTGCCGTCCGTGGCGTGGGTGCCGGCCGCGATCATCTGGTTCGGCCTGACCAACGCGACGATGTACGCCGTCGTCCTGCTGGGTGCGGTGCCGTCGATCGTCAACGGCCTGCTCGCCGGGACCGACCAGGTACCGCCCCTGTTCCTGCGCGTCGGCCAGGTGCTCGGCGCCCGCGGCTGGACCCGCATCCGCTACGTGCTGCTGCCCGCCGCGCTCCCAGGATTCCTCGGCGGTCTGAAGCAGGGCTGGGCGTTCGCGTGGCGGTCCCTGATGGCGGCCGAGCTGATCACCCAGACCATCGGTGGCGGCCTCGGGCAGCTGCTCGACCTGGGCCGCGCCACCAGCGACATGTCGCTCGTGATCGCGTCGATCTTCCTCATCTTCCTGGTGGGCATCGCGATCGAGCTGGCGGTGTTCGCACCGCTGGAACGGCGCGTGCTGCACTCGCGTGGTCTGACGGGCCAGACGTCGAGCACGAAGCGCCGCAGGTAGCGACGCGGGCCGGAGGCGGCGCAGGACACGCCTACCGGTTCCCGATGAACACGAGTCCTCGATCTGGGAACCGGTCTCTGCCACGATCAGCACGTGACGAGCAGCGACCCGACCTGGTCCGAGGCCTACCTGACCCTCGACGGCCGCCAGGTGTACTACCGCCGGAGCCCTGACGTCGAGGGCATCCCGATCGTGCACATCCACGGGTTCGGCATCTCCGGCTCGTACCTGATGCCGACCGCGCGGCTGCTCACCGACCGCGGCCCCAACCTGGTCCCCGACATGCCGGGCTACGGCCGCAGCGAGCGTCCGGCGCACACGCTCGGCATCCCGGCCCTGGCCCACACGCTGCTCGAGATGCTGGACGTGCTCGGCTTCGAGAAGGTCATCCTCGTCGGCAACTCGATGGGCGCCGTCGTCAGCCTCGAGGTCGCGCACGCCGCACCCGAGCGCGTGCACCGACTGATCCTCGTCTCGCCTGCGGGTGGGGTGCACAACCAGCCGCTGGGTCGCGCCCTCAAGCAGCTCGCCACGGACGGGGTACGCGAGAGCCCCAAGATGGCGCGGGTGGCCGTGCCGGACTACCTCAAGTTCGGACCGATCAACACGCTGAACCTGCTGGGCGAGCTGACGAGGTTCCCGTCCCTCGAACGGCTCGTCCGGGTGCCCGTCCCGTCGCTGGCGGTGATCGGCTCCAGGGACCCGTTGATGCCCGCGCCCCGACGCGTCCGCGAGGTCGGCAGCATCGCTCCGGCCCACGTGACGGTCGTGCTCATCGAGGGCGCGGCGCACGCGATCAACTTCAGCCACCCGGGTGAGCTCGCGCACGTGATCACGTCGTGGCTCGACGGCGAGGAGATCGTCGACGATCCCGACCAACCCGGTCTGACCCGGGTGCTCCAGCTGCCGCGCGGCTGACTCAAGGCAGCAGGAGCTCCAGCAGCAGCTCCTCGAGCTGCCGGTCCTCCAACGGCCGGAAGTGCCCCGGCGTTGCCAGGACGACGTCACGCGCACCGGGAAGGACGCTCCCCTCGGGGACGTGCGGATCCCAGTCGCTGTGCACCGAGACGATCCGCGCGTTGACCGCGGTCTCGGCGGCCAGGGCAGTGATCGTCGCGTCCGAGGGCACGAACGCCCGCACCGACGAGATCGGGATCCACCGCGCGTACCGCGACCCGGCGAACGGCGCGTTGACCGCGACCATGGTGGCGATGCGCCCGTCCGGGTCGTGCCGGAGCATCGCGAGCTTGCCAACCAGGCCGCCCTTGCTGTGTGCCACGAGCACCACGTCCCGCAGGTCGTGCTCGACGAGGTACGCGCCGAGCACCGCGGCCGTGTCGGCCACCGGTTGACGGTTGTAGCCGAGCGCGGGGATCGCGTGGACGCGGACCCCGTGGGCGAAGAGCCGCTCGGCCAACGGTCGCAGGAACTGCCAGGGCTCCCAGACGCCGGGCACGAGCACGACCGGGGGCCCGACGGGCTCGACGGGCGATCGGTAGGCGTCGTCTCCGCGGGCCGCGGCGAGCTGCCAGCGCAGCACGCTCGCGTAGTCCCGCACGCGCCACCACAGGTGCGGCGACGCGCTCGGGACGGGCTTCGGGTCCGGCATGCGGCCATCGTGCCGTAGTGCACGGTCCGGGTCGACGTCCGGAGCTCGCGATGGCTGTCCCGACCTTGGGGGCAGCTGCTCAGGACGCCGCGGCGCAGGCGGCGACGAGCAGCTCGGCGGCACGACGGATCTCGTCGATCTGGGCCGGATCGAGCGCGAGCCGCTCGACCATCGTCGCCGGGATGGGCACCGCCAGCTCGCGCAGGTCGCGACCGGTCTCGGTGAGCACCAGGAGCAGCGCGCGCTCGTCGGCCGTGTCCCGCTCGCGCCGCAGCATGCCCATCGCCTCCAGGCGCCGCACGAGCGGTGACGTCGTGGCGGGTTCGAGGTGCAGGTGGCCGGCCAGCTGGGTGAGCGAGATCGGGCCGTACTGCCAGAGCGCCAGCATGGCCAGGTACTGCGGGTGGGTGAGGCCCAGCGGCTCGAGCAGCGGTCGGTAGAACCCGACGAGGCTGCGCGCGGCGGCGGAGACGGTCAGGCAGACCTGCGCCTCGACCGCCAACGGGTCCGGTCGCTCGTCGGTCATCGACCCTCCTCGGGGGATATAGTTAGTGCACTAAGCATAGGAGACGACGTGACCGAGAAGCGCCGCAAGGACGCCACCGAATGGCTCCTCACCTACTTCGGGCCCGCGCAGGTGGGCAACATCCGCGGGCGACGCCGCCCACTCACGCCCGACGAGCGCGCCCGTGACGCGCAGCTGCGGCAGGAGTTCGAGCGGGTGGTCGGACCCGACGGACAGGCCTTCCTGGTGGAGCGGGCGCCGGAGCAGCCCTGACCCACGCCGATCAGGCAGGGATCAGGTGGATCGCGCGGGCCTTGCGGACGGCCTCGTTGCGGCGCGACGCACCGAGCTTGCGCAAGATGTTGCGCACGTGGGTGCGCACGGTGTTCACGGACACGAACATCGCCGCGGCGATCTCGTCGGTCGACAGCATGGCCGCCAGGTGCCCGAGCACCTCGCACTCCTTCTCCGTCAACGGCTCGACCAGGTCTCGGACCGACTCGTCGACCGGGAGCTCCGGCCGCTGTGCGGGACGCCGAGTGGGACGCGTGGACGGTCCCGCAGCCGGCTCCTCGAGCAGGAGCCGTCGCACGTCGACGGACGCCTCACGGAACGGGCGGCGCAGCTGCTCGGGCGCGGCGAGGTCGAGCGCACGCTGCACGGCGCGTCGCGCCGCGGCCCGCTCCCCCAGGCTCAACCGTCGCGACGCCTCCAGCAGCCACCCCTCGACCCGCACCGCGAGCGAGGCGTCGGGCGCAGGGTGCGCCGACGCACCCGCCCACTCGGCGAGCCGCACCTGCCAGAGCAGCCGTTGTGCGCCCTCACTGGTCGGATCGGCGACCGACGCGTGCCGGTCGAGCGCCGACCCCGGCCGGCCGCCCGCCAGGTCGAGCGCCCCGTGCTCCAGCAGCAGCAGGTCGGCCAGCCACGCCGACCCGGCCGGGGTCACGGCGAGCGCGTCGCGAGCGCCCTCGAGGTCGCCGGACGCGCGCCGCAGCCGTGCCTCGAGCAGGGCCACCAGCGTGCCCGGCACCGGGTCGGCTGGCGTGATCGGGACGCGGCCCGCGCGACGCAGGTGTGCGCGGGCGGCGTCGAGCTCGTCGCCCTCCAGGCTCGCCCAGGCCGACGCGATCTGCCCGGACGGGTCGACACGGCCCGGCCCGGACTGCGCGCGGTCCGCGAGGGCCCGAGCCCCGCGCAGCTCGCCGCGGAGCGCCTCCACCAGCGCGAGCCGGCCGCGTCGGGACCCGATGCCCCGGTAGGCCAGGGCCGCCGCCTCGAGCCGCCCGAGCACCAGCAGCGCGTCGCCACGGAGGGCCTCGATCGCCGCGACGACGTCCGGCCGGTCCTGCATCGGCGGCCCGAGACGGTCGGCAGCGGCGACGACGCCGGCGGCATCCCCGCGCCCGGACGCGAGGACGACCTGGAGCAGCCCCAGCGCGACCTGCGAGTCCGGCGCGGGGCGCGCCTCGGCGACCTCAGCGGTCGCTCGCGTCACGTCGCCGCGGGCCGCCAAGGCAACGGCGCGCACGATCGCGGCGTCGACGCCGGGCGTGGACGCCGGGACCCGGGCCAGCGCAGCGACGCGCTCGGCGGGCAGGTGACCCCGCACCAGGTCGGCGACCACACCCCCCGCCACGGCGTACCGGGCGACCTCGTCCCAGGCGAGGGCGCGTGCCGCCTGTGAGGCGGCGTCGCTCCACCGACCCTCGCCGGCAAGCCATTCCCCGGCCCGCCGGTGCAGCACCCGGGCGCGCTCGGGATCTTCCGCGACGAGCTGGGCGTAGTAGAGCTCGCGGGCGAGGGGCGCCAGCACGAACGACCCCGGCCGGCCCGGCGACTCCTCCACGAAGGCCTTCCCGAGCCGCTCGAGCGCGCGCACCGATCCGCCGAGCGCGCCCACCAGACCCGTCGGGAGGTCGTCGGCCACGCTGCAGTCGAGCAGCAGCCGACGCTCGGCGGGCGCGATCTGGTCGAGCACCTCGGCCCGCAGGTACGCGGCGACCGACCCGCTCGCAGCGGAGACCTCACCCGCCCACGAGCCGCCCCCCGACCGCTCGGCGTCGAGCATCGCGAGCCGCACTCCGGCGACCCAGCCGCGCGTGCGCGCGTGCAGCGCTCGCGCGCCGTCGGCCGACAGGGTCAGCCGGGCGTGGTCGAGGAGCGCCCCGACCTCCTCGGGGCGGAACGCGAGGTCCGTCGCGTCGAGCTCGGTGACCGCGCCCTCGAGGCGATAGCGATGCACGGGCACCGGCGGGTCCACGCGGCTGACGATGACGAGCCGGAGCCGCCCCGGGGCCTGCCGCAGGACACGCTCGAGCCCCTCTGCGAGGTCCGCGGGGACCGCGCCGCCGACGTCGAGCACGAGGACGACGGGCTCCGGGTGCGCGGCGACGTGCGCGCCGAGCATCGTCGAGAAGGCCGCTCCCCCTGCGGCTCCATCGCCGAGCGACACGAGCGCGGGGACCCGCACGCCGGTGCGGCGCAGTGCGGCGACGATCGGCACCCAGGGCGCGGCCCCGACCAGGTCGGCCGCGTCGAGCGTCACCCAGCCGACCGGCCCGGGCACCTGCGCGGCCCAGGTGGCGACAGCCACGGTCTTCCCGGAGCCCGCGGGGCCCACCACGAGCGTCAGCGGGACCTCGGCCGCGAGCATCGCCGTCAACCGTGGGCGCACCACCAGGCGCCCGACCGGCGCGGGGAGGTCGGTCTGCCGACCGGTGCTCGCCGGGCCGCCTCGAAGCGTGCTGCCCATGGCCGCCCATCTCCTCGCGCGTGACCCGACGACGGGGACGAGCGCGGACCTCGGTGCCCCCTGGCGAGACCGTCCGTGGCCAGTCAAGCCCTCGGGGCGAACCGCGGCAAGAGCGCTGACACCCGGCAGCCGGGGAGGACGACACATCCGCACCTGCGAGCCACGCGGGGAGGACGCGCACTACTGAACTGCCCGGACGGCCGCTGGAACGGCTGGTACGCCACGCACGTCCACCTGCGCGGACGGTGCCGTGGACCGTCCGGGCGAACCGTGCCTGTGAGGCTGCCGTTGTCGGCACTCGTGAGCCGATTTGCGCGCTAAGGTCGCAATGTTCCGCCCGAAGGTCGACTGTCCGGGGCATGAGCGCTGGGCACGACTGTGCGACGAAAGGACTGCCCACCATGACCGACGATCTCGCCGGCCTCGAGAGCCTCGAAGAGACGGGTCCCATCGACTATCTCGTCATCGAGTTCCCCCGGACCAACTTCACCGGCGAAGCATTCCCGCTGCTTCTCGACCTCGTCGACAGCAAGACCATCCGGATCCTCGACCTGGTGTTCGTCCTGAAGGACGAGGAGGGCAACGTCGGCGCGATCGAGCTCGACCAGCTCGACGGCGGTGGTTTCGACCTGACCGTGTTCGCGGGCGTGCACTCCGGGCTGATCGGTGACGACGACGTCGCGGAGGCCGGTGAGGCGCTGCTCCCCAGCACCGCCGCCGCCGTGATCGTGTTCGAGAACGTGTGGGCGGCACCCTTCGCCGCCGCCGTGCGCCGAGCCGGCGGCCAGCTCGTCGCCAGCGGCCGCATCCCCGTCCAGGCGATCCTCGCGTCCTTGGACGAGATCGAGGCCGCCGATTAGGTACCCCGGGTTCCCCGGGAAACGTCGTCGAGAGAGGTAGGAAGACATGCCCAGATTGATGCGCACCGTCGCCAGGACGGCCGTCGTCGCCGGCACCGCCACCGCGGTGTCCAACCGCGTGTCCCGTCGTCAGGCGGGCCGCTGGAACGACCAGGCCGACCAGCAGGCGGCCCAGCAGGCCCCGCAGTACGCCGAGCCGCAGTACGCGCCCCCGCCCCCCGCCCCCGTGGCAAGCACGGACGACAAGCTCGCGCAGCTCGCGCAGCTTGGGGCACTGCGTGACTCGGGCGTCCTGACGGACATCGAGTTCGAGGTGCAGAAGAACAAGATCCTCACCGCCTGACACGCTGCACCACTCACGACGAGGGGCCCGGTGATCGCTCTCCGGGCCCCTCGTCGGTGTGTGTGCAGGTGTCAGGCGACGCGGCCGTTCGCCCGCTCGTCGTCACCGATCTTGTGCACGACGATCGAGTTGGTCGAGCCGACCACGCCGACCGGTGCACCGGCGACGACGACGACGTAGTCGCCCACCTCGGCCAGGCCGTTGGCACGCAGGGTCGAGTCGACCTGGTTGACCATCTCGTCCGTGCTCTCGACCGACGGCGACCGGTAGGTCTGCACGCCCCAGCTGAGCGAGAGCGTGTTGCGGACGTCCTCGACGGGCGTGAACGCCAGCAGCGGGATGGCCGAGCGCAGCCGCGACATGCGCCGCGCCGAGTCGCCCGACTGCGTGAACGTCACGAGGTACTTGACGTCGAGCGTCTCGCCGATCTCGGCCGCGGCACGAGTGATCGCACCGCCGCGCGTGTGCGGCGTGGAACCCAGGGGGGCCATCCGCTCGCGGCCCATCTCCTCGGTGGCCTCGATGATCCGCGCCATGGTCCGCACGGTCTCGATCGGGTAGTCGCCCACGGACGTCTCGCCGGAGAGCATGACCGCGTCGGCACCGTCGAGGACCGCGTTGGCGCAGTCGGAGGTCTCGGCGCGCGTCGGGCGCGGGTTCGTCGTCATGGACTCGAGCACCTGCGTAGCGACGATGACCGGCTTCGCGTTGCGGCGGGCCAGCTCGACCGCGCGCTTCTGGACGAGCGGAACCTGCTCGAGGGGCAGCTCGACGCCCAGGTCACCGCGGGCGACCATGATCCCGTCGAACGCGGCGACGATCTCGGCCAGGTTCTCCACGGCCTGCGGCTTCTCGATCTTGGCGATGACCGGGACGACCCGGTTCTCCTCCTCCATGATCCGGCGCACGTCGGTGTAGTCCTCGGCCGACCGGACGAACGACAGCGCGATGATGTCGGCGCCGACGCGCAGGGCCCAGCGCAGGTCGTCCTCGTCCTTGTCGCTCATGGCCGGAACGGACACGGCGACGCCGGGTAGGTTCAGGCCCTTGTTGTTCGACACGGGGCCGGGGACCTCGACGCGGGTGACCACGTCGGAACCCTCGACGGCGGTGACGCGGACCAGCACCTTGCCGTCGTCGATGAGGATCGGGTCGCCCACGCGCGCGTCGTCGGTCAGGCCCTTGTGCGTCGTGGAGACACGCTCCTTGGTGCCCTCGACGTCGTCAGTCGTGATGGTGAACACGTCGCCGACCGCGAGGTTGTGCTTGCCGTCGATGAACCGGCCGAGCCGGATCTTCGGGCCCTGGAGATCGACCAGGACCGCGACGGAGCGGCCGGAGGACTTCGCTGCGGCACGGACGTTGTCGTACACCCGCTGGTGGACCTCGGTGTCGCCGTGGCTGCGGTTGAGCCGCGCCACGTCCATCCCGGCGTCGACGAGGGCCTGGATCTGCTCCGCGGACTCCGTAGCAGGGCCGATGGTGCAGACGATCTTTGCTCTACGCATGGGGCGAGCCTATGCCTTCCGTGATCATGTACTTCTCGTGGCCGTGACCGCACGCCCCGGTCCGGCCCCCAGGGCCGGGCAGTTGTCGACGCCGGTCGATTGGGGTGGTCTAGGGGCGCAGCGCCACCGTGGAGGCGGTCACCGGAGAGGGGAGCTCGGTGCTCCCCGAGAGGTAGGTGTCGACCGCGGCCGCCGCGGCGCGGCCCTCGGCGATCGCCCAGACGATGAGGGACTGGCCGCGGCCGGCGTCGCCGGCAACGAACACGCCCGGCACGGACGTGGCGTAGTCCTCGGACCGCGTGACGAGCCCGCGCGGCGTGAGCTCGATGCCGATCTGCTCGGTCAGCGACGGCGTCTCCGGACCGGTGAAGCCCATCGCGACGAGCACCAGGTCGGCCGGGATGTCACGCTCGGTCCCCGCCTTGGGCACGCGGCGGCCGTCCGAGAGGTACTCCGTGGTCGCCAGCTGGAGCCGCGCGACGGCGCCGGACTCGTCGCCGACGAACTCGACGGTCGAGGCGAGGTACTCGCGGTCGCCGCCCTCCGCGTGCGAGGACGAGACCTCGAACAGGATGGGGTCGGTCGGCCACGGCTGGTGGTCGGGCCGGTCCTCCGGCGGTCGCTTGCCGATGGCCAGCGTGGTCACCGATGCGGCACCCTGGCGCAGCGCCGTGCCGAGGCAGTCCGAGCCTGTGTCGCCGCCGCCGATGATGATGACGTGCTTGCCGGTCGCGGTGATCTGGTCGGCGACGGGCTTGCCGGCCGCCACGGCGTTCGCCTGGTGCAGGAACTCCATGGCCACGTGGACGCCGGAGAGCTCCTTGCCGGGCACGGTCAGCTCGCGCGGGACCGTCGCACCAGTGGCGATGACGATCGCGTCGTACCGCGCCTGCAGCTGCGGCCACGTCACGTCCCGACCGACCTCGACACCCGGGCGGAAGCGCGTGCCCTCCGCCTCCATCTGCTCGAGCCGGCGGTCGATGTGGATCTTCTCGAGCTTGAAGTCCGGCACGCCGTAGCGCATCAGCCCGCCGATGGCGTCGTCCCGCTCGTACACGGCGACAGTGTGTCCCGCCCGCGTGAGCTGCTGGGCGGCGGCCAGGCCGGCGGGTCCGGAGCCGACGACGGCGACCGTGTGACCGGTGAGTCGCTGCGGCACCTGCGGGGTGACCAGACCCTGCGCGAAGGCCTCGTCGATGATCGAGACCTCGACGTTCTTGATGGTCACCGCGGGCTGGTTGATGCCCAGCACGCAGCTGGACTCGCACGGCGCCGGGCAGATGCGGCCGGTGAACTCGGGAAAGTTGTTGGTTGCGTGCAGCCGGTCGATGGCGTCCGACCACTGCCCGCGCCACACCAGGTCGTTCCACTCGGGGATCAGGTTCCCGAGCGGGCAGCCGTTGTGGCAGAACGGGATCCCGCAGTCCATGCAGCGGCCGGCCTGCTCCTTGAGGTAGGGCTGGCCCTCCTGCAGGTGCGCGTGCACGTCCGCCCAGTCACGCAGGCGGATCTCGACGGGCCGGTTGGGCGGGAGCTCGCGGTCACGGACCTTGAGGAAGCCGCGGGGGTCAGCCACGGGCCACCTCCAGGATCGTGTCCCACACGCCGGGCGCGGCCGGGTCGAGACCGTCGGCCTCGGCCTTGGCGAGCGCGCGACGGACGCGGGCGTACTCGGTCGGGAGCAGGCGCGTGAACCGCGCCCGCGTCTGCGGGAAGTCCTCGAGGAGCTCGGCCGCCACGGGCGAGCCGGTCTCGTCGTGGTGTGCGCGCAGCAGCTGTTCGACCAGAGCCGCGTCCTCGTCGTCCAGGGGGTCCAGCGCGAGCTCGTTGGTGCGCACCGCGTCGAGGTTGACCAGCGCCGGCACCAGGTCGAGCACGTAGGCCGTGCCGCCGGACATGCCGGCCCCGAAGTTGCGACCCGTCCGGCCGAGCACCAGCACGGTGCCGCCCGTCATGTACTCGCACCCGTGGTCGCCGACGCCCTCGACGACCAGCGTGGCGCCCGAGTTGCGGACGCCGAACCGCTCGCCGACGAGACCGCGCAGGAAGATCTGACCGGTCGTCGCGCCGTAGCCGATGACGTTGCCCGCCACCACGTTGTGCTCTGACGAGAGCACCGCGTTGCGGTCGGGACGGATCGCGATCCGACCGCCCGACAGGCCCTTGCCGACGTAGTCGTTCGCGTCGCCGAACAGTCGCAGCGTGATGCCGCGCGGCAGGAACGCTCCGAACGACTGGCCCGCGGAGCCGGTGAGGGTGACGTCGATCGTGTCGTCGGCCAGGCCGGCGGCGCCGAACCGCTTGGTCACCTCGTGACCGAGCATCGTCCCGACGGTGCGGTTGACGTTGCGGATGGGCAGGGCGATGCGGACCGGGTCGCGACGCTCGAGGGCGTCGGCCGCGAGCGCGATGAGGCGGTTGTCGAGCGCACGGGCCAGGCCGTGGTCCTGCAGCTTGGTCCGGTGGAGCGCCGACCCGGCCACCGGCGTCGGGACCGCGAGCACGGGGGCCAGGTCCAGACCCTCGGCCTTCCAGTGGTCGATCGCCGTGCGGGTGTCCAGCAGCTCCACGTGCCCGACCGCCTCGAGCAGGGTGCGGAAGCCGAGCTGCGCGAGCAGGGCGCGCACCTCCTGGGCGATGAACTCCATGAACGTGACCACGAACTCCGGCTTGCCGGTGAACCTGGCCCGCAGCTCGGGGTTCTGGGTGGCGACGCCGACCGGACAGGTGTCGAGGTGACAGACGCGCATCATGATGCAGCCCGAGACCACCAGCGGGGCGGTCGCGAAGCCGAACTCCTCGGCGCCGAGCAGCGCCCCGATGACGACGTCGCGACCGGTCTTGAGCTGGCCGTCCACCTGCACCACGACACGGTCGCGCAGGTTGTTCAGCACGAGCGTCTGCTGGGTCTCGGCCAGGCCGATCTCCCACGGGGTGCCGGCGTGCTTGAGCGAGGTCAGCGGAGAGGCGCCGGTGCCACCGTCGTGACCCGAGATGAGCACCACGTCCGAGTGCGCCTTCGCGACGCCCGCGGCGATCGTGCCCACGCCGAACTCGCTGACGAGCTTGGTGTGGATGCGCGCCTGCGGGTTGGCGTTCTTGGCGTCGTGGATCAGCTGCGCCAGGTCCTCGATCGAGTAGATGTCGTGGTGCGGCGGCGGCGAGATGAGCCCGACGCCCGGCGTCGAGTGCCGGGTCTTGGCCACCCACGGGTACACCTTGTGGCCAGGCAGCTGACCGCCCTCGCCGGGCTTGGCGCCCTGGGCCAGCTTGATCTGGATGTCGTCGGCGTTGGTCAGGTACTCGCTGGTCACGCCGAACCGGCCGGAGGCGATCTGCTTGATCGCGGAGCGACGCACCGGGTCGTTGAGGCGGTCGGAGTCCTCGCCGCCCTCACCGGTGTTCGACTTGGCACCGATGCTGTTCATCGCGACCGCCAGGGTCTCGTGCGCCTCCGCCGAGATCGAGCCGTAGGACATGGCGCCCGTGTTGAACCGCTTGACGATCTCGCTGACCGGCTCGACCTCGTCGATCGGCACGGGCGGGCGCACGCCGTCCTTGAACGCCAGCAGCCCGCGCAGGGTCATCAGGCGCGACGACTGCTCGTCCACCCGGCTCGTGTACTGCTGGAAGATGTCGAACTGCCGCGTGCGCGTGGAGTGCTGCAGGCGGAAGACGGTCTCGGGGTCGAACAGGTGGTCCTCGCCGTCGCGCCGCCACTGGTACTCGCCGCCGACCGCGAGCCGCAGGTGCGCCTGGCGGTTGCCGCTGGCTGGGTACGCGTCCGCGTGGCGGGCCGCGACCTCGGCCGCGATGACGTCCAGGCCGATGCCGCCCAGACGGCTGGTGGTGCCCGTGAAGTACCGGTCCACCAGCGGCTGCGACAGACCGATGGCCTCGAACACCTGCGCGCCGCGGTAGGACGCCATGGTCGAGATGCCCATCTTCGACATGACCTTCAGGACGCCCTTGCCGAGCGCCTTGATGAGGTTGGCGACGGCCTTCTCGGGGCCCACTCCGGGCAGGTACCCCGACCGCGCCAGGTCCTCGACCGTCTCCATCGCCAGGTAGGGGTTGACCGCTGCCGCGCCGTAGCCGATCAGCAGCGCGGTGTGGTGCACCTCGCGGACGTCCCCCGCCTCGATGATCAGCGAGATCATCGTGCGGGTGTGCCGGCGCAGCGTGTGGTGGTGCACCGCGCTGAGCAGCAGCAGCGACGGGATCGGCGCGAGGTCCGCGTCCGAGTTGCGGTCCGAGAGCACGATGAAGCTGACCCCGTCGGCAACCGCGGCGTCGACCTCGGCGAAGATCTCCTCCAGGCGCTCCTCGAGCGCCTGTCCCCCGCCGCTGACCTTGTACAGGCCGCGGATGGTGGTCGCACGGAAGCCGAGCGCAGGCTCCTTGGCCACGTGCACGATCTTGGCCAGCTGGTCGTTGTCGATCACCGGGAACGGCAGGACCAGCTTGCGGGCGTGCGCCGGGCCGTCCTCGAGGAGGTTGGGCTCCGGCCCGATCGCCCCGCCGACCGCGGTGACCAGCTCCTCGCGGATCGCGTCCAGCGGCGGGTTGGTGACCTGAGCGAACATCTGCGTGAAGTAGTCGAACAGCATGCGCGGACGCGTGGACAGCACCGCGACGGGTGTGTCCGAGCCCATCGCACCCAGCGGCTCCGCGCCGGCGGCAGCCATCGGGCTGAGCAGGATCTTCAGCTCTTCCTCGGTGTACCCGAACGCACGCTGGCGACGGCGCACGGAGGCGGCCGAGTGCGCCACGTGCTCGCGCTCGGGCAGCTGGGCCAGGTAGACCGAGTTGTCGCGCACCCACTCCGCGTACGGCCGCTGGGCCGCGAGCGTCGACTTGATCTCCTGGTCATCGATGATCCGACCCTTGCCGGTGTCGACGAGGAACATGCGGCCGGGCTCGAGGCGACCCTTGGCGACCACGGTCGCCGGGTCGATGTCGAGCACGCCGGCCTCGGACGCGCAGACGACGAGCCCGTCCTCCGTGACCCAGTAGCGGCCCGGGCGCAGGCCGTTGCGGTCCTGCACCGAGCCGATGAGCGTCCCGTCGGTGAACGTGATGGCGGCCGGACCGTCCCACGGCTCCATCAGCGTCGAGTGGTACTCGTAGAACGCGCGCCGGGCTGGGTCCATCTGGGCGTGGTTCTCCCACGCCTCCGGGATCATCATCATCACGGCGTGCGGCAGCGACCGGCCGCCCAGGTGCAGGAGCTCGAGGACCTCGTCGAAGCTGCCCGAGTCCGATCCGCCCGGGGTGCACACGGGCAGCAGCGGCGCGAGGTCGCCCAGCGCGTCGCTGGCCAGCGTGCCCTCGCGCGCGGCCATCCAGTTGCGGTTGCTGCGCACCGTGTTGATCTCGCCGTTGTGTGCGATCAGGCGGAACGGCTGCGCGAGCGGCCACGACGGGAACGTGTTGGTGGAGAAGCGCGAGTGGACCAGCGCGATCTCCGATGCGTAGCGCGGGTCGGAGAGGTCCGCGAAGAACGGCTCGAGCTGACCGGTGGTCAGCATCCCCTTGTAGGCGAGCGTCCGCGACGACAGCGAGGCGAAGTACAGCCCGCGCTCGCGCTCGGCGCGCTTGCGCAGGCGGTACGCGCGGCGGTCGAGGTCGATGCCCGACAGCTCTCGTGAGGGGTCCGCGACGACGAGCTGACGGAAGACCGGCATGGAGGCCCGCGCCGTGGGGCCGACGAGGTCTGCGGTGACGACGACCTCACGCCACGCGAGGACGTCGAGCTTCTCCTCGGCGGCGATCGACTCGATGGCGCTGACGGCGATGCGCTGCTCGGCCTCGTCGACCGGCAGGAACGCCATCCCGATCGCGTAGTAGCCGGGCGGCGGCAGCTCGGCGTCGACCACGTCGCGCAGGAACGCGTCCGGGATCTGGGTGAGGATGCCCGCGCCGTCACCGCTGTCCTCCTCGGCGCCCACGGCGCCGCGGTGGTCGAGGTTGAGCAGCGCCGTGAGGCCGGCGTCGACGATGTCCCGGCCGGGCGTTCCACGGAGCGTTGCGACGAAGGCGAAACCGCATGCGTCGTGCTCGGCGGCGGGGTCGTAGAGACCCTGCGGCAATGGCGCGCGCAGCGCGCCAGGGCTCACCGGCGTCGTCGACATCTGCACCGTCCTCACGGTCCCCGAGGGTCGGGGAATAGCACGAACAAGAGGGAACGCGGGACGTCGTCGGCCCAGACGTGGCGACGATACAGGGCGGTCAGCCGACCGCACGCATCGTCAGAGCTGAGAAGCGCTGCCGGCTTCCCGCGGGTCAGCGGGCGGGTCGGTGGCTGTCTCGTCTTCTTCCTGCAAATCCTCCTGCACGATCGGGGGTGTCAGCAGGAGGGTCGTATCACGTCCTGGGTGCCGGCGCCCGACCACCACGAACGCTACCAGCGCTCCGACGCCGACGATGATCGCTGTCCAGACGTTGAGGCGCAGTCCGAGGATGTGGTTGGCGGGGTCGATGCGCAGGAGCTCGATCCACAGCCGACCCGTCGTGTAGATGACGACGTACAGCCAGAACACGCGGCCGTAGCCGAGCCGGTACCGGCGGTCGATCCAGATCAGCAGGGCCGCCCCGGCGAAGTTCCACAGCATCTCGTACAGGAACGTCGGGTGGAACAGCGTGCCCGAGGCGAAACCCGCAGGCAGGTGCGCGTCGTCGATGCGCAGGCCCCACGGCAGGGTCGTCGGTCCGCCGAACAGCTCCTGGTTGAACCAGTTGCCCAGCCGTCCGATGCCCTGCGCGACCAGCAGGCCGGGCGCGAGCGCGTCCGCGAACGGTGGGAGCCGCACGCCCTGCCGTCGGCAACCGATCCAGGCGCCGACCGCACCGAACGCGACCGCGCCCCAGATGCCCAGGCCGCCCTCCCAGATGAACAGCGCCTTGACCGGGTCGCCACCGTGGCCGAAGTACGCCTGCGGCGACGTGATGACGTGGTAGATCCGGCCGCCGATGATGCCGAAGGGCACCGCCCAGAACGAGATCTCCAGGACCGTGTCGGCCTCGCCACCGCGTTCGACCCAACGGCGCCGCGTCATCCAGAGCGCGGCGAGGATGCCGAGCAGGATGGCGAACGCGTAGGCGCGCAGCGGGAACGGTCCCAGGTGCCAGACGCCCTCCGAGGGGCTCGGGATCGCGGCGATCATCGTGCGGACCTCACACCGTCTGCCAGGGCTGTCGTGACGCGCGCGAGCTCTGCGCGGCCGGCGGCGGCGTCGGGTGCGTCCAGGACGGCGCGCACCAGGGCGGAGCCGACGATGACCCCGTCGGCGTAGCGGGCGACGTCGGCGGCCTGCTCCGGGCGCGACACGCCCAGACCCACGCAGACGTGCTGGGCGCCGGCGGCGCGGGTGTCCGCGACCAGCTGCTCGGCGCGGTTGCCGAGCGTCGTGCGCTCGCCCGTGACCCCCATCGTCGAGGCGGCGTAGACGAACCCGCGCGAGGCGGCGCTCGTGGAGGCCAGCCGCTCGGGCGTGCTGCTCGGGGCGACCAGGAACACGCGGTCCAGCCCGTGCGCGTCGGAGGCGGCGATCCAGTCGGCGGCCTCGTCGGGGATCAGGTCCGGGGTGATGAGGCCCGCGCCACCCGCCGCGGCGAGATCGCGAGCGAAGGCGTCGACGCCGTAGCGCAGCACGAGGTTCCAGTACGTCATGACGAGGATCGGCGCACCGCGGCCCGAGACCTGCTCGACCGCGCGGATCGTGTCGCGCACCTTGGTCCCGCCGGCCAGCGCCGCGTCGACGGCCTTCTGGATGACCGGGCCGTCCATGACCGGGTCGCTGTAGGGCACCCCGAGCTCGACCACGTCCGCGCCGGCGTCGATCATCGTGCGCACGGCGTCGATCGAGCCGTCGACCGTCGGGTAGCCGACCGGCAGGTAGCCGATGAGCGCGGAGCGACCCAGGCCGTCGAGGAACTCCCCGACCTGCGAGCGGACATCCACGGCCGTCACAGCTGCTCTCCTTGGTCGGCCAGCACGACCGGCTCGTCGTCGATCAGGTCGAACCAGGCCGCCGCCGTGGCCACGTCCTTGTCCCCCCGACCGGACAGGTTGACCAGCAGCACCGGCTCGTGACCGTCGTCGCCGGTCCACCCCACGAGCTCGTCGCCGAGCTGGATCGCGCCGGCGAGGGCGTGCGCGGACTCGATCGCCGGGATGATCCCCTCGGTGCGGCACAGGATGCGGAACGCCTCCATGGCCTCGACGTCGCTCACCGGCCGGTAGTCGGCGCGGCCGATGTCGTGGAGCCAGGCGTGCTCCGGTCCGACGCTCGGGTAGTCGAGCCCGGCGGACACCGAGTGGCTGGGCAGCGTCTGGCCGTCGTCGTCCTGCAACAGGTACGACTTGGCACCGTGCAGCACACCCGGCTCGCCGCCCGAGAACCGCGCGGCGTGGCGCCCGCTCGTGACGCCCTCACCGCCGGCCTCGAAGCCGAACAGCCGGACGGCGGGGTCGTCGAGGAATGCGTTGAAGATGCCCATCGCGTTCGAGCCGCCCCCGACGCACGCCGCGACGGCGTCCGGCAGCCGGCCGATCTCCTCGAGGAGCTGGGCCTTGGCCTCCTCGCCGATGATCTTGTGGAAGTCGCGGACCATCTCCGGGAACGGGTGCGGCCCCGTGACCGTGCCGAGCAGGTAGTGCGTCGTCTCGACGTTGGCCACCCAGTCGCGCAGGGCCTCGTTGATCGCGTCCTTCAGCGTGCGGGTGCCGATCGACACCGGGATGACCTCGGCGCCGAGCAGGCGCATCCGGGCGACGTTCAGCGCCTGGCGCCGGGTGTCCTCCTCGCCCATGTAGACCACGCACTCGAGGTCGAGCAGGGCGGCCGCGGTCGCCGTCGCGACGCCGTGCTGGCCAGCGCCCGTCTCCGCGATGACACGCGTCTTGCCCATGCGCTTGACCAGCAGGGCCTGCCCGAGCACGTTGTTGATCTTGTGCGAGCCGGTGTGGTTGAGGTCCTCGCGCTTGAGGAACACCCGCACGCCCGGCGCCACGTGGGCCGCGAACCGCGGGACCTCCGTGAGCGGGCTCGGCCGGCCCGTGTACGTCTTGTGCAGCCGGGCCAGCTCACGCCCGAACGCCGGGTCGGTCAGGGCCTTGTGGTACTCGGTGTCGAGCTCGTCGAGGGCCGCGATGAGCGCCTCCGGGACGAACCTGCCGCCGAACTCCCCGAAGTACGGGCCCGCGTGCGTCGACAGCGGGCCGTCGGACACGGCCTCGCGCATCTTGTCGGAGACGGGTCTACCGGTCACTGGCGCACCGCACGCAGGGACGGGTGGGCACCTGCCGCGACGAGATCGGCGACGGACTCGCGCGGCGCGTCGTCCGTGACCAGGGCCTCGCCGACGAGCACGGCGTCCGCGCCGGCGCGGGCGTAGTCCATGACGTCGTGCGGACCGCGCACACCGGACTCCGCGATCTTGATGATGTGCGACGGGATGCTGGGCGCGACCCGCGCGAACGTGGTCCGGTCGACCTCGAGCGAGCGCAGGTCGCGGGCGTTGACGCCGATCACCCGAGCGCCGGCGTCGGCCGCCCGGGCGACCTCCTCGGTGTCGTGCACCTCGACCAGGGCGGTCATGCCCAGGGAGTGCACCCGCTCCACCAGCGACTCCAGCACGGTCTGCTCCAGCGCCGCGACGATCAGCAGGACGAGGTCCGCGCCGTGTGCGCGCGCCTCCCACACCTGGTACGGGGTGACGACGAAGTCCTTGCGCAGCACGGGGATGTCGACCCGCGCCCGGACCGCGTCCAGGTCCGCGAGCGACCCGTGGAAGCGGCGCTCCTCGGTGAGGACCGAGATGACGGCCGCGCCGCCCTTCTCGTACTCCGCCGCCAGCGCGGCCGGGTCCTTGATCGTGGCGAGCGCGCCCTTGCTGGGGCTCGAGCGCTTGACCTCGGCGATCACCCGCACGGCGTCCTCGGCGCGCAGTCGGTTCAGGCTGTCGAGGGCGGACGGGCGACGGTCCGCCTGCTCCTTGACCAGCGCGAGCGGCGTGGCCTCCTCGCGGACGGCAAGGTCCTGCCTGACTCCGGCGATGATGTCGTCCAGCACGGTCATCGAAGCCTCACCCTCTCCCCTGTCGGCTCGGCCCGCACACACCGTCGTGAGTGGCTCGGGACCGGGTTCCATCGTAGAGGGGGTGAGCGAGTGACCCCGACCACAGCCGATGGGTGGGACAGCGCGGCGACGGCACCGCCCACGGCCGGTGGGTGCCCTGGTCTCAGGGGGCCAGCCAGGGAGCCAGCGCCGGGATGTTGCGTGCGACCCAGAAGGCCAGCACGAGCGCGAGGACCGCCCAGATCCACGCGGGGTGCGCGAGCCGGCGGTGCGCACCCGTCACGGATCGTCGCGTCCACGCGATCCAGCTGGCGACGAGGAACGGCAGCGCGACCACGAGCAGCGGGTTCATCCCCCAGGCGGCGGCGACGTCCAGCCGGGTGAGGTCGTGCAGGGCGCGCAGCGAGCCGCAGCCCGGGCAGTACAGACCGGTCAACCAGAAGAACGGGCAGGTCGGGTAGTGCCCGGCCTGGTTCGGGTCCACGAGGGCCAGCGTGGCCAGACCGACCCCGGCGGCGAGCACGACCGCCGCGGGGCCGGCGAGGCGCCGCGCGAGCGGCGCCGAGGTGGACGTGCGTGTCGCCTCGTCGGCGACACCCCCGTCCACCCCCGCCCCTCGCATCGCGTCAGTAGTTCGAGTTCAGCGCACCGGTTGCGCCGAGGATCACGACGAACAGGATGTAGAGGACCGCGACGACGACGGCGGCGATCGCGCTCCACATGGCGAACTGGCGGGCCCGCTTGGACGACTTGATCGCACCCTCGTAGTCGCCCATCGACCACTTCGAGTTGACCTGCGTCGAGAAGATGATCGAGACGACGCCCAGGGGCAGGCAGCACAGCACCGTGGTCAGGATGGCCCACACCAGGTAGTTGTTCGGCGGCGCCGTCGGCGCGCCGTACGGCTGCTGCCCGTATGGCTGCTGCCCGTACGGCTGCTGTCCATACGGCGCGGCACCGTACTGCGGGGCGGCCCCGTACTGGGGGGCGGCGCCGTACTGAGGGGCCCCGTACTGCGGGCTGCCGTACTGGGGCGGCGGTGGCGCGGCGGGCGTGCCGTAGGTCGGCTGGCCGGGGTACGGCGGGGTGGCGGGAGGCTGCGGCGCGGACGGCTGCTCCGGGGTGCTGCCCGGGCCCGGGGTGCCCGGCTCCTCCGGCGTGCCAGCGGTCCCGTACGGGTCGTTCGGAGTCGACATCGGGGTCCTTCTCGGTCGGGCCGTGCCCGGCACCGTGCCGGTCGCGGTCTGGCTGGCTGCCCGGACGGGACGGACCCGCGGCGGGCAGGAACTCTGGCGATGTGCCGCGACCCGCTCACAGGACGAGCACAGCCGGACCGGCCCATCGTAGGGTCGCGCGGCTGACGACCGGGAGAGAACCGCGGGTGGAGTCGACGTGCGACGCCGTCACCAGGGCCGGCAGCCCGAGGAGGTCAGTGGCCGCCGTGCTTGGAAGCGTTGGCGCGCGTCTTGGCGCCGCCCTGGCCATAACCGGCCGAGACGAGCACCCGGGCGACGATGAGGCTGAGCGCGACGAGCCCGAGACCGACCCAGAACATCCACTCGAACGCGAACGCGACGCCGAGACCCGCGATCGTGAACGCGATGACGACCGCGTAGGTGGTGAACCACGCGGCCACGGTCTTGCCGTGGTTCGTCGGCGCCGCACTGGGCGGCAGGTTCAGCTTCTCGGTGGTGGTCGGGTTCTGCGCGCGGTGCGCCAGGGTGCGGTCAGCCATGGGGATGCCCTTCGTGCTCGGTTCTGCGGCTCACCCTAGCGGACCGACGATGCGTGCCCGACGTGCCGAGCCGTACGGTCAGGACGGGTCGTCGCCGCGGCTCAGCGCGTCCCAGTCCGCCCGCTCGTCCGGGGTCGCGGCGGGCGCTGCGGGAGCGGTCGTCGCCTGGTACCGACGGGTCGGACCGGACCACCGCCGGGACGCGACGACGAGCCAGCCGGCGGCCAGGACGTCGACGGCACCGACCGCGATCGCGATCGTCGGCCATGCGCTCGACGCGACCGGACCGGCGAGGTGACCGATCCCGGTCTGCGCCGCGACGACGGGGGCGACCGCGGCGGCCGGGTCGCTCAGGGCCGAGACGGTCGTCGCCACGACCAGGACGCCACAGCCCGCGACGACCACGGCGACGACCCACCGGCCGACCCGACCGACCAGCCCGGTGGCCAGACCGGCCGCAAGGATCGCCACCGCCGCGGCCAGGATCCCGGGCGCCACGTCGGTGCCGTGGACCGAGATGTCGACGCTGCCGGCGAGCGCGGTCGTGCCGCTCGTCGTGAACCAGACCGGGACTGCCGACAGGGCCGTGACGCCCGCCAGCACCAGCAGAAGCACCGCCGCGCGGCCGCGGCCGGCCCGGCTGCTCATGCGCCCGCGCGCCGCAGCCGGGAGGCCACCTGGACCGCGCGGACGGCGGCGGCCGCCTTGTTCCGGGACTCCTCGTACTCCAGCGCGGGGACCGAGTCGGCCACGATGCCGCCGCCGGCCTGGACGCTCGCGCGGCCCTCGCGGATGAGGGCCGTGCGGATCGCGATGGCCATGTCCATGTCGCCGGCGAAGTCGAAGTAGCCGACCGTGCCGCCGTAGATGCCGCGCCGGGCGGGCTCGATCTGGTCGATGAGCGCGATCGCGCGTGGCTTGGGGGCGCCCGACAGCGTCCCCGCGGGGAACGTGGCGATCAGCGTCTGCAGCGCGGTCGCGCCCTCGCGGAGCCGCCCCACCACCGTCGAGCAGATGTGCATGATGTGGGAGTAGCGCTTGACCGCCATGAACTCGACGACCTCGACGCTCGTCGGCTCGCACACCTTGACCAGGTCGTTGCGCGACAGGTCGACCAGCATGATGTGCTCCGCGCGCTCCTTCGGGTCGGCGAGCACCTCGTCCTGCAGGCGCAGGTCTTCCTCGGGCGTCGCGCCGCGCGGGCGCGAGCCGGCGATCGGGAAGGTCACCACCCGCCCGGACGTCACCTTGACCAGCGTCTCCGGGCTCGACCCGACGACCGCGAAGTCCCGCCCGTCCGCGTCCTGCAGCTGCAGGTAGTACATGTACGGGCTGGGGTTGATCGTCCGCAGCACCCGATAGACGTCCAGCGGGTCGGCCGGACAGTCCAGGTCGAGGCGCTGCGACAGGACGACCTGGAACACCTCGCCGTCCCGGATGGCCTCCTGGCCGGTGCGCACCGAGTCCTCGAACTCCTGGCGCGTCGATCGGAAGACCAGCGACGGCTCGTCGACGTCGGCCAGCACGGCCAGACCCGGCTCGACCGGGTGCAGGAGCGCCGCCTGCATCGCGTCGAGCCGCGCGACCGCGTCCGCGTGCGCGTCGTCGACCCGCTCGTCGGTGTCGTCGAAGTTGATCGCGTTGGCGATGAGCCAGACCGACCCGTCGTGGTGGTCGACGACCGCGAGGTCCGTGGCCAGCAGCAGGGTCAGCTCCGGGACGCCCAGCTCGTCGGGAGCGTTCGCGGGCAGGGTCGGCTCCCAGTGCCGCACGATGTCCCACCCGAGCGCGCCGACCAGCCCGCTCGTCAGGGGTGGCAGACCGCCGATCGCCGGGGTGCGCAGCGCGTTGAGGGTGCCCGCCAGGACGTCGAGCGCGTCGCCGTGCGTCGGCACGCCGACCGGGACGTCGCCGACCCACACCGGCGCACCGTCGCGCACCGTGAGCGTCGCGCGCGCGTGCACGCCGACGAACGAGTAGCGGTCCCACGTGCCGTCGGCCTCGGCCGACTCGAGGATGAACGTCCCCGGGCGCCCGGCCGCGAGCGTCCGGTACAGGCCCACGGGCGTGACGTCGTCCGCGAGCAGCCGGCGGACCACCGGGATGACCCGGCGCTCGGTGGCCAGCTCGCGGAACGTCGCCAGCGCCGGCCACGTGCCGCCCCACGGCACCTCCGCCGCGGCGACGTGGGTCGGCGACGTGGGCACGGCTGGGGCGCTCATGACGATGCTCCGGTCTCGATCGGGCGGGTTCCGACGACGGCCGGCAGCGGGCCGCCGGCGTCGAAGCAGGTGCGGGCGCCGGTGTGGCAGGCGGCGCCGACCTGGTCGACCTGGACGAGCAGCGCGTCGCCGTCGCAGTCCAGGCTGACCGCCTTGACGTACTGCGCGTTCCCGGACGTGTCGCCCTTGCGCCAGTACTCCTGGCGCGAGCGGCTCCAGAACACGACGCGGCCCGTGGTCAGCGTGCGGTGCAGCGCCTCGTCGTCCATCCAGCCGAGCATGAGCACCTCGCGCGTGTCGTGCTGCTGCACGATCGCGGCGACGAGCCCCTGCGGGTCGTGGCTCAGGCGTTCGGCGACGGCGGGATCGAGCAGCGGCACGGGTGGGACGGGTGCGGACGACACGCCACGAATCCTGCCACGTGTGCGCGGGCGCTCTCAGCGCGTCTGCGACACCCAGGCGGCGTGCAGAGCGGCGTAGTGCCCCTCGCGGGCGACCAGGTCGTCGTGGTGCCCCACCTCGACCACGCGGCCGGCGTCGACCACGACGACCGCGTCGGCGGCCTCCGCGGTGGACAGCCGGTGCGCGATGGTGACGGTGCTGCGGCCCAGCGTGAGCGACTCCAGCGCGCGGGCGATGCGGACCTCGGTGGCGGGGTCGACCGCAGACGTGGCCTCGTCGAGGAGCAGCAGGTCGGCGTCCGCCAGGTAGGCACGGGCCAGGGCGACCAGCTGCCGCTCCCCCGCCGACAGCGACTCCCCGCGCTGCCCCACCGGCGTCCCGAGACCGGCGGCGAGCCCGTCCACCCAGTCCGCCAGCCCGAGCGCGTCGACGGCGTCCCGGACCCGCACGTCGTCGGCGGCCGCGGTCGCCGCGTCGTCGTCGGAGCGCAGGCCGTAGGCGATGTTCTGGGCCAGGGTCCCGTCGAAGAGGAACCCCTCCTGCGGCACCAGGACGATCCGGCGGCGCAGGTCGTCGACGGAGATGTCCCGCAGGTCCACACCGTCGAGCAGCACGGCACCGTCCGTGGGGTCCATGAACCGGGCGACGAGCTTGGCGATCGTGGTCTTGCCCGACCCGGTCGCACCGACCACGGCGACCGACGATCCCGCCGGCACCTGCACGTCGATGTCGCGCAGCACGGGCGGACCGTCCGGGTAGTGGTAGGCCACGTCGCGCAGCTCGAGCGTCGCCGGACCGCGCGGGCTGGGCACCCCGTCACTGCCCGCGTCGACGACCTCGACCGGGGTCTCGAGCACGCCGAGCACCCTGCGCCAGCCCGCGACGGCGTTCTGCAGCTCGTTGAGCACCTCGGTGGCCATCTGGACGGGACCGGTGAACAGCTGGACCAGGAACAGGAAGGCCAGCAGCTTGCCCACCGACATCTCCCCGGCGATGCCGAGGTACGTCCCCGCGACGACCACGACCGCCAGCACGAGGTTCGCCACCAGGACGCCGCTGGAGAACACGACGGCCACGAGGTTCTGCGCCCGGACCATCGCCGAGCGGGTGCCGGCGATCGCGGCATCCATCCGACCCTGCGTGCGCTCGCCCACGCCGTACGCGCGGATCGTCTCGGCGCCCACGACGGCCTCGGAGATCGCGCCGAGCATCCCCCCGACGCGCTCCCGCACGGCCGTGTAGCGGCTGTTGACGCGCTTCTGCAGCGGGCGGAGCACCAGGAACAGCGGGACGAAGCCCGCCCAGACCAGGAGCGTCAGCTGCCAGGAGTAGACGGCCATCAGGACGGTGGCCACGCCGATCTGCAGCACCGAGACGAGCAGCATGATCCCGCCCCACTGCACGAACAACGAGATCGTGTCGACGTCGGAGGTCACCCGCGAGACCAACGAGCCGCGGCGCTCGGTGTTCTGCGTGAGCACCGACAGGTCGTGCACGTGCCGGAACGCCTGGGTGCGCAGCGCCAGCAGGCCGCTCTCGCTGGACCGGAAGAGCCGGACGTTGACGTAGCCGGCACACACCGCACCGATGAGCAGGCCGCACGCGGCCACGCTGGTCAGCCACACCACGCGGTGCACGTCGGGTCCGCCCGGCGCGAGGATGCCGGTGTCGACGGTCTGCTGCACCGCGATCGGCACGAGGATCTTGCCGAGCGAGGCGACGACGGCCAGCAGGAACGTCACCTTCCAGCCGACGAGCAGCTGCGGGGAGACGGCGACACCGCGCCGCAGGGTCGCGACGACGCCGAGCGAGCTCGCGGGTGCCATCGCGCTCATGCGGGGTCCTGCGCGAAGGAGTCCAGGACCTCGTCGAGCGCGAGCTCGTCGGCCGACTCGGCGGCGCGGCGGGCGGTCTCCTGCTCGTACGCGGTGGCCAGCTCCCGGTACCCGGGGTCGCGGGCCAGCAGCTCCTCGTGCGTGCCCCGGTCCACCACGCGGCCGCCGTCGACGTGCACGACCTCGTCGGCGAGCAGCACGGACGACATCCGGTACGCCACGAGCAGGACCGTGGGGCCGTTGCCCCGCAGTCCTCGCAGGATCGCCTGCTCGATCCGCGGGTCGACCGCCGAGGTCGCGTCGTCCAGGATCAGGACGGCGGGCCGCCGGACCAGCGCGCGGGCCAGCGCGAGCCGCTGCCGCTGACCGCCCGACAGGTTGGCGCCGCGCTCGCCCAGGCACGCGTCGAGGCCGCCGGGCAGCGCTCGCACCACGTCGTCCACCCGCGCGACGTGCAGCGCCGACCACACCGCGTCGTCGTCGGGCGCGTCCGCGTCGGTGTCGTCGGCGAGGGTGACGTTGCCCCGCACCGAGTCCTCGAACACGAACGTCGACTGCGCGACGAGCGCGACGTGGCGCGCGAGGTCGGCCGGCGCCAGCTCCCGCAGGTCGACGCCGTCGACGAGCACGGCACCCCGGGTCGGGTCGCTCAGACGGCTGACGAGCGAGACGAGCGTGGTCTTGCCGGCGCCCGTCGGGCCCACCACGGCGATCGTCCGACCGGGTGCGACGTCCAGGTCCACGTCGGTCAGCAGCGCCAGGTCGCCCCCGCCCGGCAGGTCGACGCTCAGGCCGACGCGGCGCAGCTCGACCCGAGCACCCCCGCCGGTCGGCGTCCAGGGCCGGTCGCCGGCCGGGAGCTCGCTGCGCGCGTCGAGCACGCGGGCGATCCGGTCGTACCCCACCAGCGCGCGCGGAACCTCGCCGAGCACCCAGCCGAAGGCCCGCACCGGAACGGCCAGCAGCGTCAGCAGGTAGGCCGCCGCGACGACGTCACCCGTCTGGATGTGCCCCTCGCTGACCTGCACGGTGCCGACGACGAGCACGAGCAGCGTGCCGAGGCTGGGCAGGAGGTCGATGACCGGGTCGAACATCGCCCGGACCGTCCCTACGTGCACGTTCGCGTCCCGCAGCTGCTTGGCCCGGCCCGCGAACCGGGCCTCCTCACGGGCCGCCGTGCCCAGCGAGGTGACCAGCACCGCGGCCTCGAAGCTCTCGTGCGCGATGTCCGCGACCTCCGCGCGCAGCTGCTGCGCCCGGATGGCTGCCGGTGACATCCGACGCTGGAACACGAGGTTGGCGACGACCGCCAGCGGCAGGACCACCAGCGCCGCGAGCGCGAGCCAGACGTCGGTCCGGAACAGGGCGACCGTGGCGACGACGAGCATGACCGCGACGCCGAGGGCGAACGGCAGCGGGTTGAAGATGCTGGTGGCCGCCTCGACGTCGGCGCTCGCGTTGGACAGCAGCTGCCCGGTGGGGTGCTGCCGGTGCCAGCTCATCGGCAGGTGCAGGTACTGGCGCGTCACCCCGGCGCGGTGGTCCTCCTGGATGAGCGCGAACCCCCGACCGGCGTAGACCCGCCGCAGCGCGACCATGACGGCCAGCGACACGGCGACGAGCGCGATCGCCGCACCCGCCCACCAGATCTCGCCGCGCGCCTCGTGCGAACCGGAGATCGCGGGCACGACGACCTGGTCCGTGATCACGCCCAGCACCCTGCTGATCCCGACCGTGAGCACCCCGAAGACCGCGGCCGTGCCCACGGCCAGGACGTAGGTGCCCGGGTGAGCGCGCATGCCGCGCCACAGCAGCTGCGTGGCGCGACGCGGCACCGATCCGGTGAGCGCCGTCGAAACGTCTCGCGTGGGCACGACAGAACCTTCCGTGGAGCGGCGAGGGGATGCCAGCAAGTTTCTCACGGTCCGGACAGGACCCGCTCGGCGCGGCGTGCGAGACGCTGCGGGAGGTCCGATCAGCTCGAGGCCGCGTCCGGGTGGCTGGTGTCGAGGATGTCGACCACGAACACCACGGTCTGGCCCTTCATCTCCTCGCTGTCCGTGACGCCCAGCGCGTAGGTGGGCGGGACCACCAGCATCACCTGGCTGCCCACCGGCTGGTCGACCAGGCCCTCCGCCCACGCCGGAACGTCCTGCAGCGAGAACGAGACCGGCAGCCCGTTGTGCGACCACGTCGAGTCGAACGCGTCACCGGTCGTCCAGGCGAAGCCCGTGTACTGCACGGTCACCACGTCGTCGGACTGGACCTGGTCGCCGGTGCCACGGATGAGCGGTTGCGCGACGAGTGCGCCGGGCGGGTCGGTCCCGGTCGGCGTGAGCTTCGGTGCCCCCGACGCATCCAGCGACACCGCCGGGAGGTCGGAGCGCGGGGGGACCGCCTCGCCGGACGCCTTCGTGGGGAGCACGTCGACCACGGTGACGGTCGGGTAGTCCGTGGCTCCCCCGGCCCCGCTGCCCGGGCTGATCTGCAGCAGCCGGGCGCCGACCTTCTGCCCGCGCAGGGTCTGGTAGAGGTCCTTGCCGAGGTCGACCTCGCTGAGGAGCATCGCCACCGGCTTGCTGGAGTAGCTCTCCTTGACCAACGACCCGTCCGCCGCGTCCTCGAGCCAGTAGTCGATCAGGACCGACTGCCCCTCGACGAGCGCCGGGCCCGTTCCGGGCCAGATCTGCTGCGTGTGCGTCTCGGTGACCTGCAGGGGTGTGAGGTATGTGATCGTCGGCGCCCCGCCGGGCTCGCCCGTGACGTTGACCTCCGGGACGGAGGCTGCGGGCGTCGTGCACCCGGCGAGGCCGGCGAGGGCCAGCACCATCGCGGCCGCTGCCGCAAGGGCGCGCAGTCGTCGCACGTCGGTCCTCCTCGTCGTCGGGCGCCCGCAGGGGCGCGTCGCCGACCGGACGACCGGCCGACGCACCGGGACACTGTACGGTCCCGACCTGGAGCTCAGAGACGCGGCCGGGATCCGCTCGCCCGGTGCGTCACATCGACTCGATGAGCCGGTCGACCCGCTCGTCGACGCTGCGGAACGGGTCCTTGCACAGCACCGTGCGCTGGGCCTGGTCGTTGAGCTTGAGATGCACCCAGTCGACCGTGTAGTCGCGCCGGGCGTCCTGGGCGGCCCGCACGAAGTCTCCGCGCAGCTTCGCCCGGGTGGTCTGCGGTGGGACAGCGGTGGCCTCGAAGATCTCGAGGTCGGTGGTGACGCGCTCGACCATGCCCCGGGCCGCGAGCAGGTTGTAGAGGCCCTCGGTGCGGGAGATGTCGTGGTACGCCAGGTCGAGGCGCTGCACGCGGACGTCGGACAGCTCGAGGTTGTGCTTGGCCTGGTAGCGCTCGATGAGCTTGTACTTGATCACCCAGTCGAGCTCGCGGTCCACGAGGGACAGGTCGCCGGTCCGCAGCGCACGCAGGCCCCGCTCCCACAGGTCCAGCACCTGCTTGTTCTCCGGCGTCGGACCGCCCTCGGAGGCCAGGAAGTCGCTGACCCGCGTGAGGTACTCCTCCTGCAGGTCGACGGCCGTCACGGTCCGCCCGTTCGCCATGGTGATCGGGTGCATCCCCGTCATGTCGTGGCTGATCTCGCGGATCGCCCGGATCGGGTTCTCCAGGGCCATCTCCCGCATCGGGACGCCGGCCTCGATCATCCGCAGCAGCAGGTCTGTCGTGCCGACCTTGAGCATCGTCGTCGTCTCGGACATCGACGAGTCGCCGACGATCACGTGCAGGCGGCGGTAGTGCTCGGCGTCGGCGTGCGGCTCGTCGCGGGTGTTGATGATGGGCCGGGAGCGTGTCGTCGCGCTGCTCACGGCTTCCCAGATGTGGTCCGCGCGCTGCGACAGGCAGTAGACCGCGCCCCGCGGCGTCGCCAGCACCTTGCCGGCACCCGTGAGGATCTGGCGCGTGATGAGAAACGGCACCAGCACGTCGGAGAGCCGGGAGAAGTCGCCCTGCCTGCGCACCAGGTAGTTCTCGTGGCAGCCGTAGGAGTTGCCCGCCGAGTCCGTGTTGTTCTTGAACAGGTGGATCTTGCCGGGCAGCCCCTCGTGCTCGAGCCGCTGCTGGGCGTCCGCGACCAGGCCCTCGAGGATCCGCTCACCGGCCCGGTCGTGGGTGACCAGCTGCCGGACGTCGTCGCACTCGGCCGTGGCGTACTCGGGGTGCGACCCCACGTCCAGGTAGAGCCGTGAGCCGTTGCGCAGGAAGACGTTGGATGAGCGTCCCCACGCGACGACCTTGCGGAAGAGGTACCGCGCGACCTCGTCGGCCGAGAGCCCGCGTCCGTCCTGCGCGGCACACGTCACGCCGTACTCGGTCTCCAGGCCGAAGATCCGCCGGTCCATCGCCATACCTCCTTCGTGTCCCGCACCAGCCGGTCAGTCGAGCAGGTCCTCCAGCAGGGCACCCGCCAAGCGACGGAACGTCCGACGCGGCCGCGTGCGGTCCAGCACCGCGACCTCGAGCTGCGACGCCGGGATGACGCGCTGCTCACCGTTGTCCTCCGCCGGTGAACCCAGCGTCCGCACCGCGAGCGCGAGCACCTCGGGCAGCGTCATGCCCGCGCGCCAGCCCTCGGTCACGATCGTGCCGAGCCGCTCGGCCTGCCCGCCCATGACGACGTAGCCGTGCTCGTCCGTGACCGAGCCGTCGTAGGCGAGCCGATAGATCTGGTCGCCCGAGGCCTCGTGGCCGACCTCGGCCACGACGATCTCCACCTCCAGCGGCTTGGACTCGGTGGTGAACACCGTGCCGAGCGTCTGCGCGTAGGCGTTGGCGAGCCCGCGGGCCGTGACGTCGACCCGGTCGTAGGAGTAGCCCCGCAGGTCGGCGTAGCGCACGCCGGCGACGCGGAGGTTCTCGAACTCGTTGTACTTGCCGACGGCCGCGAAGCCGATGCGGTCGTAGATCTCCGAGATCTTGTGCAGCGCGCGCGACGCGTTCTCCGTGGCGAACGCGATCCCGTCGTCGTACTGCAGCACCACGACCGACCGCCCGCGCGCGATGCCCTTGCGCGCGTAGTCGGCCCGGTCCTTCATCAGCTGCTCGGGCGAGACGTAGAACGGCATGCTCATCGCTGGCCACCTCCCCGCGCGCGGTGGGCGCCCCGGCGCTGGTCCTCGACCTGCTCGACGATGCCCGCGAGCTGGTCGTCGGACGCTCGCAGGTAGCCGGCCTCCGTGACGGTCGCGACGACGGGCCAGATCCCCCGCGTGCGGTCCGGGCCGCCGGTGGCGGAGTCGTCGTCGGCGGCGTCCCAGAGCGCCTCGACCGCCACGCGGACGGCACCCTCGGCGTCCAGCCCGTGCTTCCACGTCTTCTTCAGCGAGCCGCGGGCGAAGACCGAGCCCGATCCGACGGCGTGGTGGTCATGCTCCTCGTACTGACCGCCGGTGACGTCGTAGGAGAAGATCCGGCCGGTGCGCCTGTCCAGGTCGTACCCGCCGAACAGCGGCACCACGGCGAGGCCCTGCATGGCGAGCCCGAGGTTGCCCCGGATCATCGTCGCCAGCCGGTTGGCCTTGCCGTCGAGGGAGAGCAGCGAGCCCTCGATCTTCTCGTAGTGCTCGAGCTCGAGCTGGAACAGCCGGACCAGCTCGATGGCCAGGCCGGCGGTGCCGGCGATGCCCACCGCCGAGTACTCGTCGGCCGGGAACACCTTCTCGATGTCCCGGCTGGCGATCATCGACCCCATCGTGGCGCGCCGGTCGCCCGCCATGACGATCCCGCCGTCGAACGCGAGCGCCACGATCGTCGTGCCGTGCGGCGCCTGCAGCTCGCCCGTCGGCCGGTTGCCCGGCAGCAGGTGCGGCGCGTGGCTGGACAGGAACTCCACGAACGACGACGAGCCGGGCGTCGTGAACGCGTGCGGCAGCCGCCCGGAGGCGGACTGGTCGTACTGGCTCACTGGCCGCCCTTCTGGACGAACCCGCGCACGAACTGCTCGGCGTTGGACTCCAGCACGTCGTCGATCTCGTCGAGCAGGGCGTCGACGTCCGCGTCACGCTGCTGCGCGCTGGGCGCTGCGGGGGCGGGCGTGTCCGGCCCGTCGTCCGGCTCGTCGTCCTCGCGACGTGGGCTTACGCGTTCCTGACCAGCCATCGTGACCTCCCGGTGTGCCAGCTGACGTGCTCAGCTCCACCCTAGGCCCATCCTCGGACGCGTCCGGCTCCGGTGCCCGTCGTTCGGACGCCGGCCGGGTGAACGCACGGAGTCAGGCGCCCAGGGCCTCGAGCAGGGACGCCGCGTCGGGGCTCCGGTCGAGCAGGTCCCCGACGTGGGCCGCCGTGCCGCGCAACGGATCCCGCATGGGCACCCGCTGCAAGGTCGCGGCGCCCGGCACGTCGAACACGACCGAGTCCCAGCTCGCGGCCGAGATCTCGGCGCCGTAGCGCGCCACCGCCTCGCCCCGGAAGTACGCACGGGTGTCCCGGGGCGGGTGCAGCACCGCCTCGGCAACCTGCTCGGGTGTGACCAGCAGCTCGACCGCGCCCGCGGCCACCAGCCGGTGGTAGAGGCCGCGCTCGGGGCGCACGTCCGACCACTGCAGGTCCATCGCCGCGAGCCGCGGGTGGTCCCAGGCCAGGTGGTCCCGACGACGCATCCCCTCGAGCAGCCGCAGCTTGGCCAGCCACTCGACCTCGCGCGCACAGCTCGCAGGGTCGGTCGCCAGGCGGTCGAGAACGGACGCCCAACGGTCCAGCACGTCCTCGCTCTGCGGGTCGAGGTCGTCGCCGGTGCGCGCGAGCGCGCTGCGCACCGCATCGAGGTACTCACGCTGGATCTCCAGCGCCGTCAGTCGTCGACCGTCCGCCAGCTCGACGCGGGCCGTGAGCGTCAGGTCGTGGCTGATCAGGTGGACCGCCTGCACCGGGTCGCGCAGCGTGAGCCGGTCGACGACGGCCAGGGCACCACCGGCCCCCCCGTCGGCCACGGCCCGCTCGATCAACCACAGGACCAGCGACGTGGTGCCCAGGCGCAGGTACGTCGAGACCTCGAGCATGGTCGCGTCACCGATGATCACGTGCAGCCGGCGCCAGCGGTCCGGGTCGGCGTGCGGCTCGTCGCGGGTGTTGACGATGGGGCGCCGCAGGGTCGTCTCGAGGCCGATCTCGGCCTCCATGTAGTCGGCACGCTGGGACAGCTGGAATCCCGCGCCCTCGCCCCGCTGACCGATCCCGACCCGGCCGGCCCCCGTGAACACCTGCCGGGTGACGAAGAACGGGATCAGGCGGGCGGCGAGGTCGTTGAACGGCACCGCCCGGTCGACGAGGTAGTTCTCGTGCATCCCGTACGTGGCGCCCTTGCCGTCCACGTTGTTCTTGTAGAGCGCGACGTCGGGCAGGGCGAGCGTGGAGGCGAGCGCACGCACGGAGGCCAGCATCACGCGCTCGCCGGCCCGGTCCCAGCGCACGGCGTCCAGCGGGTTGGTCACCTCCGGCGAGGAGTACTCGGGGTGCGCGTGGTCGACGTACAGGCGTGCGCCGTTGGTCAGGATGACGTTGGCCGCGCCCGGGTCCTCGTACTCGTCCGTCGAGGCGCGCGGGAGCGCCTGCGGCCCGTCCCCCGACGGGGCGGGCTCGTCCGGGTCGTCGGTGAGCAGCGACGGGTGGGCCGACGCCCGCTGCAGGTGGAACCCACGGGCGTCGTGCAGCGGGTCCTCGTCGTCGTAGTCCCAGCGGGCGCGGGTCCGGGCCCCCTCGCGCGCGGCCGCGTGCACGGCGACCACGTGCGACGAGAGCAGCATCGGGTTGGCCAGCGGGCGTCCGGGCTGGAGGATCCCGTACTCGGTCTCGATCCCCATCACGCGGCGCACGGTCACGGGACCACCCTAGGGTCGTCCCGCGACCGTGTGTGCCTGCGGGCGTCCGTCTGACCTAGAGGTACTGACCCGTGCTCGTCACGTTCTCGATCGTGCGCGAGCCCTCCGCACCCTTCTTGCCCTGCACGATCGTCCGGATGAAGACGATGCGCTCGCCCTTCTTCCCGGAGATCCGCGCCCAGTCGTCGGGGTTCGTGGTGTTGGGCAGATCCTCGTTCTCGCGGAACTCGTCGACGCACGCGGTCAGCAGGTGCTCGACGCGGATGCCGCGCGTCCCGCTGGACAGGAAGTCCTTGATCGCCGACTTCTTGGCCCGGTCCACGACGTTCTGGATCATGGCACCCGAGTTGAAGTCCTTGAAGTACAGGACCTCCTTGTCGCCGCTGGCGTAGGTCACCTCGAGGAAGCGGTTCTCGTCGCTCTCGGTGTACATCCGCTCGACCACGCGGCTGATCATGGCCTCGACCGCCTCCACCGCTGACCCGCCGTGCTCGGACAGGTCGTCCGGGTGGATCGGCAGGCTGGGCACCAGGTACTTGGCGAAGATCTCGCGGGCGCCCTCGGCGTCCGGGCGCTCGATCTTGATCTTCACGTCGAGCCGGCCTGGCCGCAGGATGGCCGGGTCGATCATGTCCTCGCGGTTCGAGGCGCCGATGACGATGACGTTCTCGAGCCGCTCCACGCCGTCGATCTCGCTCAGCAGCTGGGGCACGATCGTCGTCTCGACGTCGCTGGAGACGCCCGTGCCGCGGGTGCGGAACAGCGACTCCATCTCGTCGAAGAACACGACGACCGGGTGGCCCTGGGACGCCTTCTCGCGGGCGCGGGCGAAGATCAGCCGGATGTGCCGCTCGGTCTCGCCGACGTACTTGTTGAGCAGCTCGGGGCCCTTGACGTTGAGGAAGAAGCTCTTGGTGTCGGCCGTGTCCTCACCGCGTGCCGCGGCCGCCGTCGCGGCCAGAGAGTGGGCGACCGCCTTGGCGATGAGCGTCTTGCCGCATCCGGGCGGGCCGTACAGCAGGACACCCTTGGGCGGCTTGAGCCCGTGCTCGCGGAACAGCTCCGGGTGCAGGAACGGGAGCTCGACCGCGTCGCGGATCGCCTCGATCTGCGGGCCCAGCCCGCCGATGTCCTTGTAGTCGATGTCCGGCACCTCTTCGAGCACCAGGTCCTCGACCTCGGCGCGCGGGATGACCTCGAACACGAACCCGCTGCGCGAGTCGATGGTCAGGGCGTCGCCGACGCGCACGTGCGCGTCCCGGACCTGCCCGGCGAAGCGCACCACCCGCTCCTCGTCGCCGCGGCCCACCACGAGCGCGCGGTCGGTGCCCAGCAGCTCCTTGACGGTGACGAGCTCGCCGACCTCCTCGTAGCCGCCGGCCTCGACGACCGTGAGGGCCTCGTTGAGCATGACCTCCTGGCCGGGGCGCAGCGTGGTGACGTCGAGCGACGGACTGGCTCCGACGTGCATCTTGCGCCCGGCGGACATGATGTCGACGCTGCCATCGGCGCGGGACCCCAGGAACGTGGCGTACGTGCCCGGCGGCTTGGCCAGGTCGTCCACCTGGCGCTTGAGGTCGATGATCTGCTCACGTGCGGCCACGAGCGCGTCGCTGAGCCGCTCGTTCTTGGCCGCCAGGATGCTGAGCTCTCGGTGCACGTCCCGTCCAGGGGCGCCCGGATCAGTCATGTCGTCGGCCTCCGTTCCGCTTGCGCGTAGTCTCCGTCGTCAGGGCTCCGTCTCCATCGTGCACCGCGTTGTGCCTGCTGGTCCGACGACCTTAGTCACACCTGTCAACCACCGGCGGCCCGACACGACCGGCCGTGACCGGTTCGTCACGTTTCGCGGCACCGACCTTCGCCGACGTCGCCCCCGCTCGAGGCGACCGGGTTCCGCGGGGCTCGAGACGACAGGCTCAGGCCTCCGGTGCCTGGCCCACGTCGCGCCGCGCCCTGCGCAGCTTCTTGTCGCTGACCGCCCGCTCCCCCATGGCCTCGGACGACCACAGCTCGGCGTCGTCCACGGCGGGCGCACCGTCCGGCGCCACCGGGTACGCGCCCTTGGCCGGCCGACGCCGACGCTGCGGCGCGTCGACCCCGTCCGCGAGGCGACGCGTCGTGAGCAGGAAGCCCGTGTGGCCGATCATCCGGTGCTGCGGACGCACGGCGAGGCCCTCGAGGTGCCAGCCGCGGACCATCGACTCCCAGGCCTCGGGCTCGGTGTACCGGCCGTCGGTGCGGATGTCCTCGGCGAGCCGCGAGAGCTGGGTCGTGGTCGCGACGTACGAGATGAAGACGCCGCCCGGGGCCAGCGCCTCGGCGACCGCGTCCAGGTTCTCCCAGGGCGCGAGCATGTCGAGGACCACCCGGTCGACGCTGCCGGGCTCGGCGACGGTCGGCAGCACGTCCGACAGGTCGCCGACGGACAGCTCCCAGGCCGGGTGCGGGCCGCCGAAGAACCCCTCGACGTTGCCGCGCGCGATCGCGGCGAAGTCCTCGCGCCGCTCGATCGAGTGCAGGGAGCCACCGTCGCCGACCGCGCGCAGCAGAGACATGGTGAGCGCACCGGAGCCGACGCCGGCCTCGATGACACGCGCCCCTGGGTAGATGTCGGCCATCGCGACGATCTGGCCCGAGTCCTTCGGGTAGACCACGGCGGCACCGCGCGGCATCGACAGGACGTAGTCGGCCAGCAGCGGTCGCTGCGCGAGGTACTCGATGCCCGACGTGTTGCGCACGACCGTGCCCTCGGGCGCGCCGAGCAACGAGTCGTGCGTGAGGTAACCGCGGTGCGTGTGGAACGAGCCGCCCTCCGCCAGCGTGATCGTGTGCAGCCGCCCGCGCGGGTCGGTGAGCTGCACGCGGTCGCCCGCTCGGAACGGGCCGCGGCGTTGCGCGGCACCGGTGGACGTCTGGTCGGGGGTCACGGTCGTCGAGTCTAGGAGCGTCTAGGAGCGTCTAGGAGCGTCTAGGAGCGGATGGCCGCGACGACGTCCATGGCGCGGATCAGACCGACCACCTTGCCGTCCACCAGCGCCGCGACGACGGGCGAGTTCTTCGTCGCCTCGCCGATCGCACCGACGAGCGCCGGGCCGGTCAGCGTGCCGTCGACGAAGGCGCCGACCGGCAGCGGGATCGCGACGGCCGTCACGGGCGTGGTTCCCGCCACGTCGGCGGGGACGGAGGCGGCCGCGGCGCGGTCCACATAGGCGGCGGGCCGTCCGTCGGGCGAGAGGATGACGACCTCCTCGGCACCGGCGGCGGCGGCCACCGCGCCGGCATGGGCGAGAGAGTCGGTGTGACCGACGCCCACCGCCCGTCGTCCGACGGATGCGAGGGTGACCGTCTGGACGGCCTTCTGCCGACGACCACCCTGCACCGCCGCCGAGGCGCCGGACCACAGGAACGCGCCGATCAGCGCGGACCAGATGACGTTGGTGATGTCGGGCTGCCGCCCGTCCAGGAGCGGGACGACGAGGGCCCACGCGAGCACGCCGACCGCGACCAGCCGGCCCACCCAGCCGGCGACGACCGTCCCGGTGTGCCGGTTCTTGGTCACGCCCCAGACGACCGCCTCCAGCACCCATCCACCGTCCAGCGGCAGGCCGGGGATGAGGTTGAACAGCCCGAGGAAGCCGTTGGACACCGCCCCCGACCACAGCAGCAGCCCACCCACGCTGTCGGTGCCCACCTGCCGTGCCAGGGCCGAGAACGCCGCCGCGAGCACCAGGTTGGAGACCGGGCCGACGATCGCCACGAGGATGCTCGTGAGCGGCGTCGGCGAGACCCCGCCGAAGCTCGTGTGGCCACCCCAGAGGGTGAGCACGAACTCCCGGGGCTGCTGGCCGCGGGCCCGCGCCATCAGGCCGTGCGCGAGCTCGTGGACGAGCACCGAGGCGAACAGGAGGACGACGAAGCCCAGGGCCACGACGTAGATCCGCGGCCCGACGTCGCCCCCGAGCCACCGGCGCACGCTCGGTGCGATGAACAGTGTCAGCACGACCGCGGCGAGCACCCAGCTCGGGGCCAGGATGATCGGGGCGCCGACGACACGGCCGATCACCCAGCCGGGCGTGCGACGTTCCGGGGGGCGGTTGGTGCTCACGTGCCCAGCGTAGGTGTGCGTCGATCCCGCCCGGTGTCGGTGGCGGCGCCTACTGTCGGAGGCGTGCACATCTCCCGCCCCGCCGACGCCTCATGACCAGCGACGCGCTCGAGCTCGAGGTCGCCGACGAGGCGGGCGCGGCCATCGAGGACACGGCCGAGCAGCTGGTCACCGGTGACCGCCCGCCCTCGCGGCCCGGGCTGTCGCCGTCGCGGGCCAACGACTTCCTGCAGTGCCCGCAGCTGTTCCGGTTCCGGGTGATCGACCGGCTGCCCGAGCCGCCGAGCCCGGCCGCCGCCCGCGGCACGCTGGTGCACGCCGTGCTGGAGCACCTGTTCGACCTGCCCGCGGCCGAGCGCACGGTCGAGGCGGCCCAGGCGTTGCTGCCGGTCCAGTGGGAGACGCTCCTGGAACGCGACCCGTCGATCGGCGAGCTGTTCGCGGAGCCCGCCGACCTGGCCGAGTGGTTGACCAGCGCCGAGGCCCTGCTGGCGACCTACTTCACGCTCGAGGACCCCACGCGTCTGGAGCCTCGCGAGCGCGAGCTCATGGTGTCCACCGAGCTGCACGAGAACGGCCCGCAGCTGCGCGGGATCATCGACCGCGTCGACGTCGCACCGAACGGCTGGGTGCGCGTGGTCGACTACAAGACCGGCCGGTCGCCGCGTGCCGGGTTCGAGAGCTCGGCGCTCTTCCAGATGCGGTTCTACGCCTACGTCATCTGGCGCACGCGCGGGGTGCTGCCCAAGCGGCTGCAGCTGGAGTACCTCGGCGACGGTGTGATCCTCACGCACGAGCCGTCCGAGTCCGAGATGGCCACGATCGAGGCGCGGGTGCGGTCGATCTGGGGCGGGATCGAGGACGCGGCGCGCACCGGTGACTGGCGGCCCCGGCCGTCCAAGCTGTGCGACTGGTGCTCGTTCAAGGCACTGTGCCCGGCGTTCGGCGGGACGCCGCCGGAGGTTCCGGCCGGGGCCGTCGAACGGTCGATCGGCATCGTTCCCGCGGCGTGAGCCGGTCGGCCGCGTTGCGACGTGAGCGCGTCAGCCGGCTTCCCGCAGGTCCAGCACGTCACCCTCCGCGACGCGCAGCAGGTCCGTCAGCAACACGTCGGCGAGCGAGGCCACCCGGCTGAGCCCGGGTCGGGGCGCGACGGCCTGATGCACCTCGACAGCGATGGTCCGCGCGCCCGAGGCGACCGCGGACGCGATGCCCGAGCGGGAGTCCTCGACCGCGATGCACGTGGTCACGTCGACGCCCAGGCGCTGCGCGGCCAGCAGGTAGGGCTCCGGGGCCGGCTTCGGGTGGCTCACCTCGTCGCCGCTCACCACCGCGTCGAACAGCCCGACGGCGGCCGCGAACGGGTCGGCGAGCACGGCGAACGACGAGGTCACCAGCGCCATCGGGATCCTCGCCGCGTGCACGGCCTCGAGCAGCTCGCGCGCTCCCGGCTGCCACGGGATCCCCGCGGCGACGCCGGCCGCGACACGCCCGTTCAGGAAGTCGACGATCTCGTCGTGCGGCAGGTCGACACCGCGTGCGGCCAGGGCTTTGGCGCTCACGAGCATCGGGTTGCCCACCATGGCGAGGCCGTCCTCGTGCGTCCAGACACCGCCGTGCGCCTCCACCAGCTCGATCTCGGCGGCGATCCAGAACGGCTCGGTGTCGATCAGGGTGCCGTCCATGTCCCAGAGGACTGCGGCGAGGTGGGCATTCACCGAGCCATCCTACGAGCGCGCTGTGGACGGACCCGACGCGCTCGCGGGCCGCCCGTCCGGCCGCTGCGCAGCCGCGCACCCTAGGCTGGCCCGATGAGTACGCCAGCAGGGGAGCTCCCGGCCGACGAGACCGTCCTGCTCGCCGCCTTCGAGGGGTGGAACGACGCCGGGTCGGCGGCCACCCAGGCCCTGGAGCACCTGCACGAGGTGTGGGACGCCGAGCACGTCGACGAGCTCGACCCCGAGGAGTACCACGACTTCCAGGTCAACCGCCCGATCGTCGGGCCCGGTCCGGACGGCCGCCGGGAGATCACCTGGCCGACCACGGCGGTCGCCGTGGCGACCGCACCGATCAGCGGCCGGCGCGTGGTGCTCGTGCACGGTATCGAGCCGTCGATGCGCTGGCGGCGGTACTGCACGGAGCTGCTCGACATCGCCGCGGGTCTCGGCGTGAACACCGTCGTGACGCTGGGTGCGCTGCTCGCGGACGTCCCGCACACGCGGCCGATCCCGGTGAACGCGACGAGCGAGGACGCAGACGTCCGCGACACCTTCGGCCTCGAGCCCAACAGCTACGAGGGGCCGACCGGGATCGTCGGCGTCCTGCAGCACGAGGCCGCCGCCCGCGGGTTGCGCTCGCTGTCGCTGTGGGCCGCGGTGCCGCACTACGTCGCGCACCCACCGTCCCCCAAGGCCACGCTCGCGCTGCTGCACCGGATCGAGCAGCTGCTCGGCGAGCCCGTGCCGCTGGGTGAGCTGCCCGACGACGCCGCGGCCTGGCAGCACGGGGTCGACGAGCTCGCCGCCGAGGACTCCGAGATCGGCGAGTACGTGCAGCAGCTCGAGGAGGCCAAGGACACCGCGGACCTGCCCGAGGCCAGCGGCGAGGCGATCGCCCAGGAGTTCGAGCGCTACCTGCGCCGGCGCGACAAGGGCACCGGCGGCTGACCCAGGGCGGCGTCCGGGCGGACGCCGCGACCGGGGTTCAGAGACGGATGCCCAGGAGGGCGTCGATCGTCCGGGCGACGACGCCCGGGGCACCCTCCACGGGATCGGCCGTGCCGGACAGGGACAGGGTCGCCCACGCGTCGATGGCCGCCAGCGCGTTCGGGGTGTCGAGGTCGTCGGCGACGGCCGCGCGGACAGCTGCCAGGGTCGCCTCCGGGTCCGGCCCGCCGTTGCCGGAGACCGCCGCGCGCCAGTGCTCCAGCCGCGCCCCGGCCTCGGCCAGCCCGGCATCGGTCCAGTCCCAGTCGTCGCGGTAGCGGTGCGACAGGATCGTCAACCGGATGGCCATCGGGTCGACGCCCTGCTCGCGCAGCTGCGAGACGAGCACGAGGTTTCCCAGCGACTTGCTCATCTTCTGCCCGTCCAGGCCGACCATCCCGGCGTGCATGTGGACCCGCGCACCGTGCCCGGCGTCGAGCAGACGGGCGTGCGAGGTGCTCATCTCGTGGTGCGGGAACAGCAGGTCGGAGCCGCCGCCCTCGACGTCGAACGGCAGGCCGAGGCCGTCCCGGGCGATCACGGCGCACTCGATGTGCCAGCCCGGCCGTCCGTCCCCAAGGGTTCCGCCGTCCCACGCGGGCTCGCCGGCACGGGACCGCCGCCACAGCAGCGGGTCGAGCGGCGCACGCTTGCCGGGGCGGTCCGGGTCGCCGCCGCGCTCCGCGGACAGGGTCCGCATGAGGTCGTCCTCGAGACCCGCCACGGAGCCGAAGGACGCGTCCGCGGACAGGTCGGCGTAGACGTCGCCCAGCTCGTGGCCCTCGGTGGGCACCCGGTAGGCCGCGCCCGCGACGAGCAGCTTCTCGACCGCCTCGACGACGGCGGGGATCGTCTCGACAACGCCCGCATACACGTCCGGCGGGATGACGGCGAGGGCCGCCATGTCCTCGCCGTACAGGGCGGTCTGCGACTCGGCGAGGTCGCGCCAGTCGACGCCGGTGGCCGCGGCGCGTTCGAGCAGAGGGTCGTCCACGTCGGTGACGTTCGAGACGTACCGCACCGAGTGCCCGGCGTCCCGCCAGGCGCGGCCGAGCACGTCGAACGCGACGTAGGTCGCGGCGTGGCCCATGTGGGTGGCGTCGTACGGCGTGATGCCGCAGACGTAGAGCGTCGCCGCAGGACCGGCCGCAGCGACCACGAGCCGTCCGGTCGACGAGTCGAGCACCCGGACCGGATCACCGTGCCCCGGGATCGCAGGGACATGCGGCGATGGCCAGGTGAGCACGGCGGAAGCCTAACCGTCCCAGCGGCACGAAGGTTCGGGGTCCACAATGCCGAGGTGAACCACGAGGCCGCGCACCTGACGGACATGCCGCAGAACGCCGACGGCGAGCTCGTCGTCGCCCAGACGTCCAGCGGGTGGGATGCGCTCCCGCCGGGTACGACCGCGACCGGGGCGCAGTGGGTGATCGTCGACGAACGCTCGGAGCTGCCGGAGGCGGCGCGGCGGCGCGGCATCGGCGAGCACGCGCTGGCCATGCTCGAGCACCGGGGCCCCGGGGCGCACGCACAGTCGAAGGACCACCCGTTGCGCGCCCGGCTCGACCGGTCCCCGGACGGCGAGCTGGTGCTGACCGTGCCGACGCTCTCCTACGTCGAGGCCTCCCACGACGTCCACACCGGCGCCCTGACCTGCGTCGTCGGCAAGGACGTGGTCCTGATGTGCGAGCTGGGCGACGCGGGGGTCCTCGAGCACGCGGTGGAGAAGCTGACCGGAGGTTTCCCGGTCCCCGACGAGGGCGTGCACCAGGTGCTCGCGGCCGTCCTCCTGACCCTCGTCGCGGAGGCCTCGGACGTCGAGATCGGCCTCGGCGACGCGGTGGCGGCGGTCGAGCGGATCGTGTTCTCCTCGACACGGCACGTCGACCCCGTCGAGCAGATCTACGACCTCAAGCGCGAGATCGCCGAGGCTCGTCGCGCGCTGGGCCCGGTCACGACGGTGCTTCCGGAGCTCGTCGCGGAGGCCGAGGAGGCCGAGGACCGGCGACACTCCCAGCCGTGGTTGCGACGTGCACAGGCGTGGGTGGAGCGGCTGGACAAGCACCTGGACGGGTCGGACGACCTGCTCAGCGACATGCTCTCGGCGCACATCTCCCAGGTGTCGGTGCGGCAGAACGAGGACGTCCGCAAGATCTCCGCCTGGGCGGCCATCGCCGCGGCACCGACCCTGCTGGCGAGCGTCTACGGCATGAACTTCCGGCACATGCCCGAGCTCACGTGGACCTACGGGTACCCGCTGGCGCTGCTCGCGATGCTGGCCATCTGCGGGACTCTGTACGGCTTGTTCCGCCGGTCGGGGTGGCTGTAGCGGGTCAGCAGGCGGGCACGCCCACCGTGGGGTGCAGGACGCCCGTGATCAGGAAGAGGGCCACGAGCGCGGCCAGGCCGAGCCGGTAGTACACGAACGGCTTGTAGCTGAAGGTCGAGACGATCTTCAGGAAGACGATGATCACCAGGTAGCCGACGAAGAATGCGACGAGCGTCGCGACGGCGGTGGCGACGAAGCCGGCGTGCAACGTGCCTGGGCACGGCTCGGCCCCGACCTGCTTGGCCAGCTCGAAGAGCCCCGACCCGAAGACGGCCGGGATGGCCAGCAGGAACGAGTACCGCGCCGCGGCCTCCCGGGTGTAGCCCATGAGGAGCCCGCCGGTGATCGTGCCGCCGGAGCGCGACACGCCAGGCACGAGCGCGAGGGACTGCCAGAGCCCGAACTGGACGGCGTGCCGCCCGGTCATCTCCTGCAGGCCCCGCTGCTTGACGCCCACCTTGTCCGCCCAGCCGAGCAGCAGACCGAACACCGCGAGGGTCACGACGATGATCCACAGGTTGCGGAACTTCTGTTCGATCGCGTGCTGGAACAGGACGCCGAACACGATGATCGGCAGCGAGCCGAGCACGATGAACCAGGCCATCAGGGCGTCGTGGTCGGCCGGCTCCCCGACGGGTGCGCCGACCCGGGCCCGCCACGAGGTGCCCAGCGAACCGCGCAGCGCGGACCACCAGGCACGCACGATCCGCACGATGTCGTGGCGGAAGTACAGGATCACGGCGGTCTCCGTGCCCAGCTGGATGATCGCGGTGAAGGCGGCACCCGGGTCCTGCGACCCGATGAGCTGCCCGACGATCGCCAGGTGCGCACTCGAGGAGATCGGCAGGAACTCCGTCAGTCCCTGTACGAGCCCCAGCAGGATCGCCTCGCCCACACCCATTCCGGAAGTCACGAGCCGAACCCTAGCCGTGCCGTGTTGCCGCAGGTGCGCACCCCGCGCCGATTAGTGTTGCGCCTCATGGAACAGCGCCACCTGGGCCGGACCGGTCTGCGGGTCTCCCGGCTCGGGCTCGGCACCATGACGTGGAGCCGGGACACCGACGCGCACGACGCGTCCGAGCAGCTGCGTGACTTCGCCGACGCCGGCGGGACTCTCATCGACACCTCCGCCTCGTACGCGGACGGGGGCGCCGAGGAGCTGCTCGGTTCGCTGCTCGACGACGTGGTCCCGCGCGACGAGGTCGTCCTGTGCACGAAGGCCGGGATCCGCCAGACGCCGACCGGGGGGGTGGTCGACGCCTCCCGCGGTGGCCTCCTGAGCTCGCTGGACGCGTCGCTGCGTCGACTGCGTACCGACCACGTGGACCTGTGGCTCGTCCAGACGCCCGACCCGCGCACCCCGCTGGACGAGACCGTCTCCGCGCTGCGGCTCGCCGTCACCAGCGGTCGCGCCCGGTACGTCGGCCTGTCCAACCATGCCGGGTGGCAGGTCGCCCGCGCGGCCACGCTCCTGGAGCACGAGGTCGGCCTGACCGCGGTCGAGGCGGAGTACTCGCTCCTGCAGCGCGGGATCGAGCGTGAGGTGCTGCCGGCGGCGACGGTGCTGGGTGTCGGGGTGCTGGCCTGGTCGCCGCTCGGCCGCGGTGTGCTGACCGGCAAGTACCGGCGAACCATCCCTGCGGACTCCCGCGCGGCGTCGCCGCACCTGGCCGGGTTCGTCGAGCCGTACCTGGCCCGGTCGTCGGCCGCGATCGTCGAGGCGGTGGCCACGGCCGCGCAGGGCCTGGAGCGCACGCCGCTCGACGTCGCGCTCGCCTGGGTGCTCAGCCGCGGGATCTCGTCGGCGATCGTCGGGGCCCGGACCGCCACGCAGCTGCGCGGCTCCCTGGCCGCACAGGACCTCGAGCTTCCCGACGAGCTGGGCCGCGCGCTGAGCGAGATCAGCGCGCCGACGCTCGGCTACCCCGAGAGGTTCTAGCCGCAGGCCGCTCAGGCCTCGGCGAGGTCGTCGACGTCCGCGTCGACGTCGCCGTCGTAGTCCTCGTCCTCGTCCTCGTCGTCTTCGTCGTCGTCGTCCTCCTCGGCGAGGTAGAACGGCGTGGCCTCGCCGTGCACGGTGCCGAGCGCGTCGTCGTAGACCTCGAAGGCGTCGGCCAGGATGTCGTACGCGTCGTCGACGGCCGGGTCGTCCTCCCCGTGCGGGGAAGCGACGGCGGTGTAGTGGGCCTCGAGGGCTGCGATCAGGCGGTCCAGGGCGGCACGCGGGTCGACGGTCATGCGACGACGTTAGCCTCCTGCGAGGCACAATGGCAGCGCGTAAGGTATCTCGGCACCGGCAGGCCGAACGAGCAGCGGGGCGGCCCCCGGACGGCAAGGACGGGGTGACGGATGGCAAACGGTCAGACACGGACGAAGCGCCCCGACTGGGTGGCGCAGGGCGGTCAGTACGAGTACCGCGTCCTACGGATCCCCGCATCCACGTCCCGGAACGACGCCCGCCGGATGCTGACGGAACAGGCCGAGCTGGGCCGCTGGGAGCTCTCCCGGACGCTCCTGTTCGCGGGCGGCGAGCGCAAGGTCTGGCTGCGGCGCAAGGTCATCCGCGTGCGTTCGACGCTCGCGGAGACCACCGACCTCGACTAGCGGTCAGGCGTGAGCCGCACGGTGCGGCGTCAGCACGTGCGGCACCGTGCGCGCGCGGAACTGGTCGACGGTCATCGCCGGACGCCGGTCGCGCAGCCAGGTCCTGATCTCGATCAGGTTGGCCACGTCACCGACCGCCGCAACGGACTCGGTGTCGTCTCGTGCGGGTACCTGCATGCGCTCGTCCATGGCCGACTCCTATGTCGCGGCACTCCCTTGCCCTGTCCATCGACATCAGGAGCGACGATGTACAGGGATCCGTACGGCGCAGGGTGGATGAACTAGCAGTCGCGCAGCAGCCGGTCGAGCACGCGGGTGCCGAACCGCAGGGCGTCGGTGGGGACGCGTTCGTCGACGCCGTGGAACATCCCGGCGAAGTCGAGGTCTGCCGGCAGGCGCAGCGGCGCGAAGCCGTAGCCGCGGATCCCCAGGCGGGCCAGCGACTTGTTGTCGGTGCCGCCGGAGAGCGTGTACGGCAGCACCACGGCGTCCGGGTCCTCCGCGACGAGCGCGTCGACCATGCGGTCCACGAGGTCGCCGGAGAACGGCACCTCGAGCGCCTGGTCGTGGTGCAGGGGCGTGACCGTGACGTGCTCTCCAGCCAGCTCATGGACAGTGGCCAGGAACTGCTCCTCGAGCCCGGGCAGGAAGCGTCCGTCCACGGTGGCCTCCGCGAAGCCCGGGATGACGTTCGCCTTGTAGCCCGCCGTCAGCTGCGTCGGGTTGGTGGTGTTGCGCAGCGTGGCGCCGACGAACTTCGACGCCGGACCCAGGGCTGCGACGAGGGCGTCGATCGCGGCGGGGTCCTCCGGGTCGTAGGTCAGTCCGGTGAGCTTGGCGACGCCGTCGAGGAGCGCACGGACCGTGGGCGTCAGGTGCAGCGGCCACGGGTGGCGGCCCAGCCGGGCGACGGCGTCGGCCAGGTGGGTCACCGCGTTGTCGGGGTTGACCTGGCTTCCGTGGCCGGCGCGGCCCTCCGCCACGAGGCGCAGCCAGGAGAGCCCCTTCTCGGCGGTCTGCAGCAGGTAGACGCGCGTGCCGAAGGCGTCGACGGAGAAGCCACCGACCTCGCTGATCGCCTCGCTGGCACCCTCGAACAGCTCCGGGCGGTTGTCGACCGCCCAGCGCGCGCCCTGGGCGCCGCCCGCCTCCTCGTCGGCGAACATCGCCACGACGACGTCCCGCGCCGGCCGACGACCCTCGCGGGCCATCTGCCGCACGACGGCCAGGATCATCGCGTCCATGTCCTTCATGTCCACGGCGCCGCGGCCCCAGACCAGACCGTCGACCTCGTCGGCCCCGAAGGGGTCCACGGACCAGTCCTCGGCGCGTGCCGGCACCACGTCGAGGTGCCCGTGCAGGACCAGCGCGGGCCGGGACGCGTCGGAGCCCTCGAGCCGCACGACGACGCTGGCCCGGCCGGGCTCGCTCTCGAACAGCTCGGGGTCCAGACCGACCTCGGTCAGCAGACCCATGACGTGCTCCGCGGCGACCCGCTCCCCCGGTCCGGAGCCGTCGCCGTAGTTCGACGTGTCGATCCGGATCAGGTCACGGCAGATGCCGACGACCTCGTCCTCGGCTGTCACGGGGGATGTCGGCGGCATGGCGACCAACCCTATCCGGACCGTCAGGTGGTCGCCGTCAGACCCCGGCGCACCAGCAGCGGCTCGATCAGGGGGTCCCGGCCCCGCAGGTCGCGGAACAGCTCCATCGAGTCCACTGACCCGCCCCGCGAGAGGAGCTTGGCCCGGAACGTGTCGCCGCTCGCGCGTTGCAGGCCCCCGTTCTCGCGGAACCACTCGACCGTGTCGGCGTCGAGCACCTCGGACCAGATGTAGGAGTAGTAGCCCGCCGAGTAGCCGCCGCCGAAGATGTGGTTGAAGTAGGTGGTGCGGTAGCGGGGCGGCACCGGCGCGAACGCGACACCGGCCCGCTCCAGCGCGGCAGCCTCGAACGCCTCGACCTCGTCGACGTCTGTCGGGACCTCGTCGGGCGAGAGTCGGTACCAGGCCTGGTCGAGCAGCGCGGCCGCCAGGTACTCCGTCGTCGCGAAGCCCTCGCCGTCCTGCCGGGCGGCCAGCAAGGTGTCCACCCAGGCGCTCGGCATCGGCTCGCCGGACTCGTGGTGCAGGGCGAACGCCCGGACGATCGACGGCTCCCACGCCCAGATCTCGTTGACCTGGGACGGGTACTCGACGAAGTCGCGCGGCACGTCGGTCCCCGACTGGGACGGCCAGCGCACCGCCGAGAACAACCCATGGAGAGCGTGACCGAACTCGTGGAACAGCGTGATCACGTTGTCCCAGGTCAGGAGCGTGGGCTCCCCGGACGGGGGCTTAGGGATGTTGAGGTTGTTCACCACGACGGCCGGCTCGCCCAGCAGCGTCGACTGGTCGACCAGGTTGTTCATCCAGGCACCGCCGCGCTTGGACTCGCGCGTCCAGAAGTCGCCCAGGAACAGGCCGATCCCGATGCCGTCCTCGTCGAAGACCTCGAACACGCGCACGTCGGGGTGGTAGCCGACCAGGTCGTGCCGCTCGGCGAACGTCAGGCCGTACAGCGCGTTCGCGGCCCCGAACACCCCGTCGGCGAGGACGCGCTCGAGCTCGAGGTACGGCCGCAGCTGGTCCTCGCTCAGCGAGCGCTTCGCCTTCTTGACCCGCTCGGCGTAGAACGCCCAGTCCCACGGCTCGAGGGTGGCACCCGGGTGCTCGGCCGTCAGGGATTCGGTCAGCTCGGCGGCCTCGACCTTCGCGTTGGCGACGGCGGCCGGTGCCAGCTGCTCGAGGATGCCGGCGACGGCCTCGGCGGTCTTGGCGGTGGCGTCCGCGGCGACGTACTCGGCGTGGTGGGCGTACCCGAGCAGCCGGGCCCGCTCGGCACGCTTGCGGGCCAGGCCGAGCAGGGTCACCCGGGTGTCGTGCTCGTCACCCGCGGCGCCGCGGGCGATCGAGGCGCGGAAGACACGCTCGCGCACCGCCCGGTCGGTCAGCGACGAGAGCGGCGCCTGCTGCGTGGGCAGCTCGAGCTCGAGCAACCAGCCGTGCTCGATGCCGCGGTCGCGGGCCGCCTTGGCCGCGGCCACCCGGGCGTCCTGCGCCAGTCCGTCCAGCTCGCCCTCGTGCGTCACCAGGACGGCGGCGGCGTTCGTCGCGGCCAGCAGGTCGCGGCCGAACGCGGTCTCCAGAGAGTTGATCTCGCCGTTCAGGACGCGCAGACGCTCCTGGGCCGCCGGCGCGAGCCCGACGCCCGATCGGACGAACTGGATCTGCGTGCGCTCCAGGAGCCAGGCGGTGTCGGGGTCGAGATCCTCCGATGCTGACGCCTTGAGCGTCTCGACCCGGGCGAAGAGGCGCGCGTCCAGGTAGATCGCGTCGTGGTGCGCGGCGAGCAGCGGGGAGATCTCCTCCTCGATCGCGTCGAGGCCGGGCGACGAGTCCGAGCTGGACTGGTTGAAGAACGACGTGGCCGCACGGTGCAGCAGCCGACCCGAGCGCTCGAGCGCCTCGAGGGTGTTCTCGACCGTCGGCGCGTCGGGGTTCGCCGCGATCGCCGCGATCTCTGCGCGCTGCTCGGCCATGCCCGCGAGCAGCGCGGGGCGGTAGTGCTCCTCGCGGATGCGCGCGTGGTCCGGCAGGCCGTACGGCAGCGTCGACGGGGTGGCGAACGGGTTGTCAGCGGGGAGCTCGGTCGTCATGGCGTTCATCATGGCCGACGCCGGAAAGGAATTCGTCCTCGGCGTCGTAGGCGAAGAAGCTGCCGGTCGGGTCCATCCGCGCGAACCCGGGGAACGCCTCGCGCCAATCCGTGTGCGCCACCTCCTCGACCAGCCACTCGACGCACGCGCCGACGGTGTCGCCATACGCACCGGGCGCGACGTACCCGAGCTCTCGTCCGGCCGCACCCATGTCCAGCATGAGCGGCCCCGGGACGCCCCATGGGGTGCTCCCGACATCGCCGACCGGTTCACCGGGGACGCGGACCAACCGACTCGTCGCTCCCATGACGACGTCGATCGTCCGGGCGATCTCGGCGACCGTCGGCGCGTCCGGGTCGGCCGCGTTCAGCACCCGGTCGCCGGGCAGGGCCGCCGCCAGGCGGACCAGCTCGGCGAGAACGTCCGTGGATGTCGTCTGGAAGCGGTTCTCGCCGTCGTAGGCCAGCACGCGCACGTCGCGGCCGTCCAGGACCCGCTTGACGAACGTCCACTCGCGCGGCTGCCGGCAGCCCGGCCCATGGATCGCCCCCGGGCGCAGGATCGTCGTCGGGACCGGCGAGGCGAGCCACGCCTGCTCGAGCGCGACCTTGCCCGTGGCGTAGGAGTCGCGGCCGGGCTCGACGGTCGGCTGGGTCTCGGGAATCGGCACCGGGAACGTGCCGAAGACGTCGGTCTCGAAACCCAGCCCGTTCTGGTCCACGTAGACCGCCGCGCTGGAGACGACGACGGCGGAGCCGATCCGGTCGCGGCGCGCGAGCAGCGGCTCGACGTGGCGGTCGTCGTACGCGACGACGTCGACCACGACGTCGACGCCGCTGCCGACCGCCCGGTCCAGGGCGTCACCGTCGTCGCGGTCGCCGAGAACCTGCTCGACGCCCTCGAGCTGCATGTCGTGCCGCGCGAGGGCGCGGACGTCCCAGCCGTCTGCCAGCAGGGCCGGGATCGCCGCCCGACCGATCTGACCGCCGCCACCGATCACCAGAGCCGTCGCCATGGCAGCCGACGCTACGCGGTGAGCGCCACCTCGTAGCCGTGGGCTCGCGCGACCGCCTCGTTCCGGAGGGCTCCCGCGTGCGTGGTCAGGCCGGCCGCGAGTGCGGGGTCGGCGGCGGTGGCCGCCTCCCAGCCGCGGTCCGCGAGCGCCGACAGGTACGGCAGCGTCACGTTGGTCAGGGCACGGGTGGACGTCACCGGGACCGCGCCGGGCATGTTGGCGACGCAGTAGAACACCGAGCCGTGCACCCGGAACGTCGGGTCGTCGTGGGTGGTCGCCCGCGTGTCCTCGAAGCAGCCGCCCTGGTCCACGGCGACGTCGACGAGCACCGAGCCGGGCTTCATCCGGGATACCAGCTCGTTGCTGACCAACCTCGGCGCCCGCGCCCCGGTCACCAGCACCGCACCGATCACCAGGTCGGCGTCGAGCACCTCGCGCTCGATCGCGTACGCGCTCGAGGCGACGGTACGCACCCGCCCGCCGAACACGGTGTCGGTCTCCCGCAGCCGCGGCAGGGACAGGTCGAGGACGGCGACGTCCGCGCGCATGCCGACCGCGATCTCGGCGGCGTGCCGCCCGACCACGCCGCCGCCGAGCACCACGACCTTGGCCGCGTCCACCCCGGGCACCCCGCCCAGCAGGAGGCCCGAACCGCCCTCGTTCTTCATCAGGTGGTACGCGCCGACCTGCGTGGAGAGCCGGCCCGCGACCTCGCTCATCGGCGCCAGCAGCGGCAGCGAGCCGTCGGGCAGCTGCACCGTCTCGTACGCGATCGACGTGGTCCCGGCCGCAAGCAGCGCGTCCGTAGCCGGTCGGTCCGCGGCGAGGTGCAGGTAGGTGAACAGGACGAGGTCGGCACGCAGGTACCCGTACTCGGCGGGAACGGGCTCCTTGACCTTGCAGACGAGGTCCGCGCGCGCCCAGACCTCGGCCGCATCGCCCACGACCGCGGCCCCGGCGGCCAGGTACTGCTCGTCGCTGATCGCGGACCCGGTGCCCGCGCCCGCCTGGACGAGGACCTGGTGTCCCGCCGAGACGAGGTGGTGGACGCCGGCCGGCGTGAGCGCCACGCGGTACTCGCGGTTCTTGACCTCGCTGGGGATGCCGACCTTCATCGGTGGTGCTCCGTCCGGGTGTGTCGTGGGTGACGCGGACAATTCTGAACTTCCTTTGTTGCAGGCGCATCAATTGCGTAGACGATTCGCTAGATTCGCGTCATGTCCGCACCTGATTCTCCCACCGGGCGTGTGGCCGATTCCGGCCGAACGACGTTCGGCGGCGGCGCCCCTCTCGACGACATCGACCGCGCCATCCTGCGTGAGCTCGAGCGCGACGGGCGGATCTCCAACAAGGAGCTCGCCGCACTCGTGGGTGTCGCACCCTCCACCTGCCACGCCCGCGTCCGAGCACTGCGGGAGTCCGGTGTGCTGCGCGGCTTCCACGCCCAGGTGAACCCCGAGGCGGTGGGCCGGGGCCTGCAGGCGATGATCGCCGTGCGGCTGCAGGCCGCCGCGCGGGCCCGCCTGTCCGACGTCGCGCACCGGCTCGCCCAGCGCCCCGAGGTACGGGACGTGTACGTCCTGGCGGGCGTCGACGACGTCCTCGTGCACGTCGCGGTGCGCGACTCCCCCGAGCTGCGTCGGTTCGTGCTCGAGCACCTGAGCACCCGCCCCGAGGTCGCGCACACGCAGACGAGCCTGGTGTTCGAGCACGTCCATGCGCCGGGCACGGCCGCCCTCTAGGACCTCGTCCGACCCGCCACCCTCGCCCAGGTCCGCGCCTGGTCGAGCCCTTGCCGGCCGGCGCGCTCGTCGCCGAGCACGTCCCACATCCACATCGCCGACTCGGTGGCGCGGGCCACCCCCCACGCCGCGATCCGCCACGGGTCGAGCCCGAGGACCGCGGCGACGAGGTCGACCCGCTCGGCGAGCACCCCGTCCTCGTGCACGAAGGGGTCGTCGACCTGCTCCAGCAGGGGCCACAGGTCGAATGCGGGGTCGCCACGCATGGGCTTGGGGTCGATCGCCACCCAGCGGTCCGCCCCGGAGCGCAGGATGTTGCCCGGGTTGAGATCACCGTGCACCACGACGCCCGCGACCTCGGACGGCAGCGTCCGCAGCAGGTCGGCCGCCGCGCGCACGTCGATCCCGTGGCGGCCGGCACGGCGGTCGAGCTGATCGGCCCACCCCGCGCAGACGTCGGCCATCGACGCGACCGCCAACGCGGTCGTGCCGACAGACTCGTGCAGGGTGCGGGCGACGCGGGCGCCGATCGCGAGCTGGTCGACGGCGCTGCCGGCCAGTGCGGTCCCGGGGCGCACGCGTTCGAGCAGCAGCGCCCAGTCGTCCGGGTCGTGGTCGAGGAGCGTCGGGGTTCCGCGACCGTGCCAGGCACGGAGCCCTGCGGCCTCGTCGCGAGCCTCGTCGTGCGGGAAGACGATCTTCAGCACCACGTCGCGTCCGCCCGCGTCCCGCGCCGGAGCCGTCCAGCCGGAGGCGCCCGACTCGAACGGGCGACCCAGGACGAGGCCCCACCGCTGCGCCGAACGGGTGACCAGGCCCGGCAGGCGCGACAGCCAGGCCGCACCGTCCGGGGTGCGTCCGACACCGTTGCGCACGTTCGCAGGGAGGTACAGGGCCGGCACGCGCCGAGGCTACCCACGTTCGCGGGCCCCGAGCCGACCGCTCGCGGCCGGAACGGGGCGTGTGCGATCCTCAGCGAGACCGGAGCACTCGATGCGGAGCACCTCCGGGTGACGAGCGGGAGGCGCGCGGTGAGCGGTGGAGACCCGGACGGGTTGAACCCGTGGGTCGATGCGCGTGGTCGTGGGCCGCAGACCAGCCTCCTGCCCGCCCCACGCCCCCCGCTCGAGGATCAGGTCGGCATCCGGTTCCTGGGCTCGCCCGTCGCCGTGCGCCGAGGCCCGAGCCGTGGGTTCCTCGCCGTCATGGCGCTTCTGGTCGCGGCGTCGACCGCCGTCGGCGGACGCTGGTGGTCGATCGAGCAGAACGTGGCGCCGCCCGCGGGCTACGAGGAGTCGGCAACACCCCTGGGCAGCCCGCCGGCCGCCACCATGGTGGCCACCGGGAACCACGCTTTCGCGGCGATGCAGCCCGACGGCATCGGGCCGGTCGCGTGGAGCCCATGCCGACCCATCCACTACGTCGTGCGGGCCGAGGGCGGGCCGCCGAACGGCGCCGAGCTCATCGCGACCGCCGTCGCGCGCATGTCGGCCGCGAGCGGCCTGGTGTTCGTCGACGACGGGCTCACCCAGGAAGCGCCTCGCCTCGATCGCGACGCCTACGAGCCCGAGCTGTACGGCAAACGCTGGGCCCCCGTCCTGGTGGCCTGGTCGACGCCGGACGAGACGCCCTCGCTCGCGGGCGACACCGTCGGCATCGGTGGCTCCGCCCCCGTCACGCGCAACGGCCTGGCGGTCTACGTGACGGGTTCGGTGACGCTCGACGCGCCCGACCTCACGGGGATCCTGGCCACCCCCGACGGCACGGACGCCGCGCTGGGCGTGATCACGCACGAGCTCGGTCACGTCGTCGGCCTCGACCACGTCGACGACCCTGCCCAGCTGATGAACCCGCGCGCGACCCCGTCCGTGTCCACGCTCCAGCAGGGTGATCTGGCTGGGCTGGCCGAGCTCGGCACCGGAGCCTGCGCGCCGCACGTCTGACGGTCTCTCACGAAACTCTCAGGACGGTCGACTACCGTGGGCGAGGCCCTGACCGTCCGGTCGGCCGCCCGAGGTCAGGAGCTCGCCATCCACCGTCGCCCGATCGTCCTGGTCCACGGCACCCGGACGTCGTCGGCCATCTGGCGACGACAGGTCGATGCGCTGGAGCACTCCGGGCACCGGACGATCGCGATCGACCTGCCCGGGCACGGGACGCGCACGGGCGAGCGGTTCAGCCTCGCGGGTGCGATCGAGGCGATCAACGGCGCGGTGGACAGCTGCCCCGAACCGCCCCTGCTCGTCGGCCTGTCGCTGGGCGGCTACGCGAGCCTCGCGTACACCCGTGAGCACGAGAGCAAGATCGCCGGCGTCGTGCTGGCGGGGTGCTCCACCGAGATCAAGGGCAAGCCGGTCAGCGCCTACCGACGGGTCGCCCACGTGGTGGCCCAGACCCTGCGTCCGCGCGGCGGTACGTGGCACGTCGTGACCGACATGCTCACCTCGCTCGCCGGCTACTCCCCCTTGGCCGACCTGCGCCGCACCGCCGTCCCGGTGTGGCTGGTCAACGGCAGCCGCGATCCCCTGCGCCTCGACGAGCGCCGCTACCTCGAGGCCCGGCCCGGCGCTCGGCTGACCGTCGTCCCGCGCGCGGGGCACGACGTCAACGCGCACGCTCCCGTCGCGTTCAACCGGATACTGCTCAACGCGTTGCACGACCTGCGGTCGCGCGACTCGCTCGCCATCGCCTGAGGCGTCCCTGTCCGTCGCGCGCTCGCCGTCGCGGCAGAGTAGGGCCGTGGCCGACCCCTTGCGCACCCCCCGTGCGACCGTGCTGCACGCCGACGCGGACTCGTTCTTCGCCGCCGTCGAGCAGCGCGACAAGCCGTCGCTGCGCGGCAAGCCCGTGCTGGTCGGCGGCACCGGCCCGCGCGGTGTCGTGTCGACCGCGTCCTACGAGGCACGCCAGGCCGGGGCACGGTCGGCGATGCCCATGAGCCGGGCCCGGCGGCTCGCGCCTGCGGCGGCCGTGCTGTTCCCGCGGTTCGAGGCCTACAGCGCATACTCGCGGGCGATCATGGCCGAGCTGGCCACCCTGTCGCCGCTCGTCGAGCAGCTGAGCATCGACGAGGCGTTCGTGGACCTGGAGGCGGGTCCGTTCGCGGACGACCCCGCGAGCGCCGCGACCGCCGTCCGGGCGCGGATCCGGGCGCTGACCGGTCTCGCGGTGTCGGTCGGCATCGGCCGCACCAAGCTCGTCGCCAAGCTCGCGTCGGACGCCGCCAAGCCGGACGGGCTGCTGCTGGTCGAGCCGGCCGACGAGGACGACTTCCTGCTCCCCCTGCCCGTGCGCGCGGTGCCGGGCATCGGGCCCGCCACCGCGGCGGCGCTCGAGCGGCTCGACGCACGGACCGTCGCGGACCTGCGGCGCCAGCCGCTGGACGTGCTGACCATGACCGTCGGTGAGTCGTCGGGCGCGAACCTCTACCGCCTCGCGCGCGGGATCGACCCACGCCCGGTGGCCCCGGGGGCCGAACGCAAGTCCGTGGGCGCCGAACGGACGTTCGCCGCCGACATCTTCGGCCGGGAGGTCATCGGCGCGGCGATCGACGCCGTCACGGACGAGGCCCTGCGTCGGCTCACCGCGCACGGCGGGGGCGCGCGGACCGTCGTCGCCAAGGTGCGGTTCGCGGACTTCACCACGCTCACACGCTCGGTCACGCTGGCGCAGCCGTCCGCCGAACCGGCCGAGCTGCGCGCCGCCGCCCACCAGGCCGCCCTCGCCGCCGGCCTGACCGACTCGGTGCGTCTGCTCGGGGTCTCGTTCCACAACCTGTCGGCGCACGCGCAGCTGACCCTGCCCTGGGACGCCGACGACGAGCACGACGTCGAACCGGACCCGCTCGACCTCCCGGCGCAGGACCCGACCCAGGCACGCCCACTGACCGCGGAGAACGCCCGACCGGGCCTCGACATCGAGCACGCCACCCTGGGCCGCGGGTGGGTCGTGCACGTGCGCGGCCGCGAGGCGACCGTCCGGTTCGAGTCCGTCGACACCCCGCCGGCACGCTCCCAGGTGCTCGATCTGGACGCGGACCCGCTCCTGCTCGTCCCGCCGCTCGTCTCGCTGTCGCCCGTAGGCTCGGGCGATGACGACCGTGCGTAACATCCAGGACGCGCTCGACTCGATCACGGAGCCGTGGCAGCCCCACCGGCTGGCGTCGGTGAACGACTACGACGTCAAGGTGGTCAAGCTCGACGGCGAGTTCGTCTGGCACAGCCACCCGGACACCGACGAGCTCTTCCTGGTCCTGTCCGGGCGGCTGACCCTCCAGCTGCGCGACGGTGACGTCGAGCTCGGGCCGCAGGACGTCTACGTGGTCCCCCGGGGCGTCGAGCACTGCCCGAGGGCCGACGGCGTGGTGTGCGCCCTGCTCGTCGAACCCGCCGGGACGGTCAACACGGGCGACGTCGGCGGTGAGCGCACCGCCGTCCTGCGCGAGCTCGCGGACTAGCGTCCGTCGAGCCTGATCGTCCAGGCCTCCACCGACTCGACCACCAGGTGGGAGCCGCTCCACGGGTCGTCGGCGAGCGTCGCGCGCACGGCGTCGGCGGACGGCGCCTCGATCACCTCGACCACACGGACCTCGTCGGACAGCGGGCCACCGAGCACGACCACACCCCCGGCCACGAGCCCGTCCATGAACTCGGCGTGCTCTGGGAAGCCCGACTGGTCCTCCAGCGGGAGCCCCGCCTGCCACAGCGGACCGGAACGGCGCAGCGTCACGAGGAACATCACTGTGCCCGGCGGCTTCGTCGCTGGTTCTCCTTGTCGATCGCGTCGACCAGCTGGCTCTTGTCCATCGTCGACCGACCCTCGATGTCCAGCTCCTTGGCCAGGTCGTACAGGTGCGCCTTGGACGCGTTCGCGTCCACGCCGCCCGCGCTCGGTGCCGTCGAGCCGTAGCCCTCCTGCGCGCGCCTGTCGCTCGGACCGCTGCGCTCCTTGGGTCGCCAGCTGTCGCCGACCTTCTCGTGGGTGTGCTTGAGCGCTGCGAAGGCGACCCGGTGGGCGGCCTCCTCGTCACCGTCGTACTGCTCGATCGCCGCGTCGTACGCGTGCGCGTAGGTGCGCTGCGCCGGCCCGTCGGAACTCTGCAACGTGGCCGGGAGCTCGCTCTGCTTGGCGGCCCCCGAGCGTGCGGTCTTGGGCATGTCGCCTCCTCGGGATCCCAGCCATCGTCACGCCGCCCGTCGCGAACCGCGAGCGCACGATCTCGTTCGCGTCCCCGGTCGCCGCCAGGCCGCCACCCCGTGGGACGACAGCCCGGATACCGTGGGGCCGACCACCGCACCCACCTCGGAGGACCCCGATGGCGACGATCGTCTCCACCTTGTTCATCTCGCTCGACGGCGTCGTCGAGATCGACCCCGCGTGGCACTTCCCGTACTTCGACGCGAACATGGGCGCTGCGGTGGGCGAGGACTACGAGGACGTCGACGTCCTGCTGCTCGGGCGCGTGACGTACGACAGCTTCGCCGGCGCCTGGCCCGACCGCGAGACCGCCGGAGGCGAGGACGCACCGCTCGCGGTGACCCTGGGCGACGTGCGCAAGGTCGTCGCCACCCGCGGCTCGCAGGACCTCGGCTGGCGCAACGCCGAACGCGTCGAGGGCGACCTCGTCGAGGCGGTGACCGAGCTGAAGAAGGCGCCCGGCAAGATCCTGGTCCCCGGATCGATCTCCGTGGTCCGCCAGCTGCTCGCCGTCGGGCTCCTCGACGAGCTGCGCCTCCTGGTCCACCCGGTCGCGGCCCGGCACGGCGAGCGCCTGTTCGACGAGGGCGAGCCGGTCTACCCGCTGACGCTCCTGCGCTCGGACGTGTTCCCCACCGGCGTCGTGCGCCTCATCTACGCGCCGGCCGAGGCGCTGGCCGCGCGCGCCTACGAGGACGTGACCGACCAGGTGCCGACCGGGACGAGGGACTGAGGCGCTGTGGTGCAGCTGCACGGGACGAAGAAGGCCCCGACCCGCATCTCTGCTGGTCAGGGCCTTGTTCGTCGCTGTCTCAACGAGTGTCCGGAGGGGGACTTGAACCCCCACGCCCGTTAGGGCACTAGCACCTCAAGCTAGCGCGTCTGCCATTCCGCCACCCGGACAGGTGGACCGTGAGACACCCGGAGGCGCCCTCAGGTGCGGCAGAAAAGATAGCACGGCGCGGCTGGCAGGCACGCATCGGCCTCCCGGTGCAGACTGTGCGCGAGACAGGGACAGGGGTGCCGAGGATGCAAGGAGCCTGATGACGGACGCGAGCCAGACGCCGGGACGTGGACCGGGGCCGGCCGCGCGCAAGGTGGCCGGTGCGCGTCGCAACCCGGCCGTCTACGGCGTGGAGCACACAGCTCCGCGCTGGCTGCGCAACTCCGCGGGTGTCTCCTGGCGGCTGCTGATCGTGATCCTGATGGTGGGACTCATCTTCTTCGTCGTCGGCAAGGTGATGCTCCTCTTCATCGCCCTGTTCATCGCCTTCGTGTTCACCGCGGTGCTCCGTCCGATCGTCGACTTCCTCAGTCGATTCCTGCCACGCGGGCTGTCGACGGCGTTGGCGATCTTCGGCGGGTTCTTCCTCTTCATCGGTCTGATCGCGTATGTGGCCTACTCGATCGCCAACCAGTGGACCGACCTGACCAAGCAGTTCGGCGACGGCCTGAAGCAGATCACCGACTATCTCGAGAGCGGCAAGCTGCCGTTCACCATCACGAACGACCAGATAGCGACGTGGATCAGCAACGGGCAGAAATGGGTCCAGGACCACGCCGGGGACCTCGCCAGTCAGGCCGCGGCCGGCGCGGGCTCCGTGGTCGAGATCTTCACCGCCATCGCTCTGGCGATCTTCTGCACGGTGTTCTTCCTCTCCCGCGGCCGCGACATGTGGACGTGGTTCCTCAACCAGCTGCCATCCCGTGTCCGGGGCACCTGGCAGATGGCGGCCGGCGCCGGCTGGTACACGTTCTCCGGGTACACGCGCGGCACGGTGCTCATCGCGCTCACCGACAGCGTGCTCGCGTTCATCCTGCTGCTCGCCCTGGGCGTGCCGCTCGCAGCGCCGCTGGCGGTGCTGGTACTGGTCGGCGCGTTCATCCCGCTCGTCGGTGCCCCTGCGGCCATGATCGTCGCCATGGTCGTCGCGCTGGCGGCCAACGGGCTGCTCAACGCCGCTCTGGTCGGCGTCGGCATCGCCCTGATCGGACAGCTCGAGGGGCACATCTTCCAGCCGTTCATCATGGGTCGACAGGTGCGGCTGCACCCGGTAGTCATCGCCCTGTCCGTGACGGCGGGGACCTTGACCTTCGGCATCCTGGGCGCCGTGATCGCCGTGCCGCTCGTGGCGGTCTGCTGGGCGGTCTTCTCGCGATTGCGGACGCTCGATCCTCCGATGGATACCGAGACCCCTGCCGACGACGGCGACGGCCCGGTGGACGAGGTCGAGCAGATCGAGGACGACGAGCCGGTTCACGAGGCCTGACCGGCCTCAGTGGAAGTCGCGGGAGGTCGTCCGGACCCGCAGCGACATGGGCACCAGGTGCTCGGCCACCAGGTTGGTCGCTCCGTCGGAACGTTCCAGCCGTCCCCGGACCACCAGGGCGCGGGACGTGCGGGCCACCTTGCGGAACCGTTGCCACAGGCCTGCCGAGCAGATGATGTTGAGCAGCCCGGTCTCGTCCTCCAGCGACAGGAACGTGATGCCTCCGGCCGTGCCCGGGCGCTGCCGGTGCGTGACGACACCGGCGACGGCCACCCGGCGGCCGAGCTCGTGGGTGTACGCCTCCTGCACGCGGATGACCCCGGCGGCGTCCAGCCCCTCGCGCACGAACTGCGTGGGATAGGAGTCGACGGACACGCCCGTCGCCCAGACGTCCGCCGTGGCGATCTCGACGTCGCTCAGCCCCGGCAGCATCGGCGCGCTCACCCCGACCGAGACCCCCGGCAGCGTGTCCGGCCCCTCCTGAGCCAGCGCGCCCGCCGCCCACAGGGCCTCGCGGCGCGTGACGTCCAGGCTGTCGAGCGCACCCGACGTGGCCAGGGCCTCGAGCTGCGCGGTGGACAGCTGGACGCGACGGACCAGCTGGCGCAGGTCGGCGAACGGGCCGTGCGCACGGCGCTCGTCGACGATCCGCTGCGCCACGTCCTCTCCCACGGACCGGACCGAGGCCAGGCCGAGCCGGACGGCCAGCGACCGCGGCCGGTCCGACCCGGCGCCGGTGCGCACACCCGGTGCGGTGACCGGCCCGGTGCCGCTGGGGGTCGGGACCAGCCGCGGCTCCCCGTCGGGCGGTGTCGGGCCCAGACGTTCGACGCACGCCTGCACGTCCGAGACCTGGATGTCCGGTCGGAGCACCTCGAGGCCGTGCCGACGGGCGTCCGCGGCGAGCGACTGCGGCGAGTAGAACCCCATCGGCTGCGCCGCCAGCAACCCCGCATAGAACGCCGCCGGGTGGTAGACCTTCAGCCACGCGCTGGCGTAGACGAGGAACGCGAACGAGTACGCGTGCGACTCCGGGAACCCGAAGTCGGCGAACGCCCGGAGCTTCTCGAAGATCTGCTCGCCCGTCTCCTCGTCGATCCCGTGCCCGGCCATCCCGTCGAGGAGCCGCCCCTTGAGCGCCTCCATCCGTTCGGTCGACCGCTTGGACCCCATCGCGCGCCGCAGCTGGTCCGCCTCGGCCGGCGTGAAGTCCGCCACGTCGATGGCCATCTGCATGAGCTGCTCCTGGAACAGCGGGACACCCTTGGTCTTGGCCAGCGACTTCTCGAGCAGCGGGTGCAGGTAGGTGACCGGCTGCCGACCGTGCGCGCGCTCGATGTACGGGTGCACCGAGCCGCCCTGGATCGGGCCGGGGCGGATGAGCGCGACCTCGATGACGATGTCGTAGAACGTGCGCGGCTGCAGGCGGGGCAGCGTGCCCATCTGCGCCCGCGACTCCACCTGGAACACCCCGACCGTGTCCGCCGCGCTGAGCAGGTCGTACACCCGTGGGTCCTCCGCGGGCAGCCCGTGCAGGTCGAGCACCTCGCCCTCGTGCTCCGTGACGGACGTGAACCCGATGCGCAACGCGGTGAGCATGCCGAGCCCGAGCAGGTCGAACTTCACCAGCCCGGCGTCCGCGCAGTCCTCCTTGTCCCACTGCAGCACCGTGCGGCCCGGCATCCGCGCCCACTCCACCGGGCACACCTCGATCACCGGCCGGTCGCACATCACCATGCCGCCGGAGTGGATGCCCAGGTGCCGGGGAAGGCGAAGGAACCGGTCCGCCAGGTCGATGACCTGCTCGGGGATCTCGTCCAGGTCGCTCGCCGACGGAGGAAGCACCGTCGGGACGACGTCATGCCCGTCCGCGGTGGCCAGGCCGGGCGTGTCGTGCCCCTTCGCGGCGCGCGCGAGCAGAGCGCCGCCCTGGCCGGGCGCGCCACCGACGCCCCGTGCACCCGCAGGCGGTGCGCGCAGCACCGCGGGCGGCTCCCACGTGTTGCCCCACATCGCCGCTCGCGTCCGGGTGCGCTCCTCGCGCTGCGTGACCACGCTCGTGGGCTGCTCGGGCACCGGACCGACGTGTCCGACGTGAGGCCGCCGGCGCGTGCTCGACGGGCGCTCCGGCTCGGCGGGCACCGCGGGCGCCGCCGGGTGCAGGCTCCCCCAGCGCTCGATCGACGACGCCCACGCGTCCTGCTGCCCCGCGTCGTACCCGAGCGCGCGCGCGGCGTCCCGCACCGCCGACCGCGGCCGGTACGAGATGACGTTGGCCACCTGCGCCGCGTGCGACCGGCCGTGCTTCTCGTACACGTACTGGATGACCTCCTCGCGGCGCGCCGACTCGATGTCGACGTCGATGTCCGGCGGTCCGTCGCGCTCCGGGGCGAGGAACCGCTCGAAGAGCAACCCGTGCCGCACGGCGTCGACCGCGGTGACCCGCAGCGCGTAGCAGACCGCCGAGTTGGCCGCGGAGCCGCGACCCTGCGCCATGATCCCGTTGCGACGGCAGAAGTCGACCAGGTCGTAGACGACCAGGAAGTAGCCCGGGAACCCGAGGTCCTCGATCACCCGCAGCTCGTGCGCCAGCTGTGCGTAGGCACCGGGCACGCGCTCCTTCTCCGGCGGCCCGTACAGCTCCATGGCGCCTTGTTGTACAAGCGTGCGCAACCAGGTCGCCTCGGTGTGTCCGGGGGGCACCGGATAGGGCGGCAGGTTCGGCGCGACGAGGGACAGGTCGAACGCGCACTCGTCCGCCAGGGCCGCCGCCGTGCCGACGGCCGACGGGTGCCGACGATGCAGCGCGAGCATCTCGGCGGCAGACCGCAGGTGCGCGCTCGGCCCGCCTGGCAGCCAGCCGTCGAGGTCCTCCAGCGAGGACCGCGCGCGGACGGCGGCGAGCGCGGCGGCGAGGTCCGCGTCGCGCGGGGTGGCGTAGTGGACGTTCCCGGTGGCCACGAGCGGGAGACCGGCCTCGGCCGCGAGGAGCGCCAGGGCGTCCGCGCGCTCGGCGTCGTACGGGTCCCCCGCCGCCGTCGTCTCGACCGCCACGTTGTCCCGGCCGAACAGGGCGACGAGCCGGTCCAGCTCCGTGCGTGCGGCCTGGACGCCCGAGGCGCCGACCCCGGCGACCCCCGACGGGTCGCCGCCTGCGAGCGCCCGCCGGACCGACCCCTTCCGGCAGCCCGTGAGCACCAGCCACTGCCCGGCGGCCGTCGCGGCGAGCTCCTCCAGGCGGTAGTCGGCAGCGCCCTTCTTCCCGGTCCGCAGGTGTGCCTCCGCGATCGCGCGGGACAGCGCGCGGTACCCGTCGGCACCGCGCGCGAGGACCAGCAGGTGCGACGCGCGGGGGTCCGGGACGCCCGTCGGCAGGTCGAGCACGGGCGGCCCGGGGGTCACCCGTGTCTCCCTCGGGTGACGACGGCCATCCGGGGCCGGCAGGTGCAGCTCCGCACCGAAAACCGTGGGCAGGCCGACCGCGCGAGCGGCCTGGGAGAACCGGACCACGCCGTACAGCCCGTCGTGGTCGGTGACCGCGAGCGCCCGCAGCCCGAGCCGGGACGCCTCCGCGGCGAGCTCCTCTGGCTGGCTCGCACCGTCCAGGAAGCTGAACGCCGTGTGCGCGTGGAGCTCGGCGTATCGCAGCCCCTCAGTCATAGGTCGCCTCGCACGTCCAGCCGGTCGTCGTGCAGGCGAGCAGCACCGCGCGACCGTCCTCGAACGTCACCTGCACGTGCGCCCGCAGTCCGGGGCGGTCGTCGGTCCACCACCGCTCGCTCAGCAGCCACGGGCCGGCCCACCCGACGACGGAGCGCACGTCGTCGCCGGACCGCACGTCCTCGCCGAACACTGCGTCATCGCCGAACAGCGCGTCACCGAAGCGCCTGCCCGCGGAGCGCCCGTCCCGGCGCACGCTCGACCACTCACCCGGTCGCCGACCCGGCGCACGCGGTGCCGCGACGTCGTCCTGGCGGGGCAGCCACCGCACCCACGCCGGCTCTCCCGTCATCCCCGCGCGCACGTCGAGCAGCACCGGCACCCCGGCGACGTCCCGCACCTCGACGCGCTCGGGCGGGTCCAGGACCGTGGCCGGTGCGGGGTCGGGCAGCCGTCCGGGCCAGGGGCGGTCCACCGGACGTGCGGGCTCGGTCTGCTCACCCCACGGCCGCAGGTGCACCTGGTCGCGGACGTCCCGACCGCCCTGCAGCGTCGCGACGAGGATCCCCGACCCGCCGACGATCCCCTGCACCCGGTCCAGGGCCCGGTGCGCACGCAGGTCACCGCCCGACGGTCCGCCCCAGAGTCGCCCCTGCTCGGCCCCCGCCGGCGCGACGTCCAGGGCGCTGACGGCGAGGTGCACGAGCGTGACAGGACGGGAGTCGTCGGGCCACGGGTCCACCGGCAGGTCGTCGTGCGCCCAGGGGTCCTTGCCGGACGCGACCGACGCCCGAGCGGCCGCCGACCGCGCGCGGCCGGCCGGGTCGTCCAGGGAACGGCTGCGAGCGGTCTGGACGGCGGTGGCGGCCAGCCAGCCCTCCAGCTGCCAACGGATCCGGTCCGTGATGCGCGCGGGGGTCAGACCGCCCCAGCCGCCGAGGTCGGTGCGCCAGGTGCGGACCAGGTCCTCGCCCTCGTCGGTGCGGGCGGAGATCTGCAGGCGGCCGCACGTCACGGAGTGCTGGACCAGCAGCTCGTGCAGCTCCTCGGCCAGCCGTCGACCGGCGAAGGTGGCCGAGTCGACCCGGTCGAGCGGCGGGTCCAGCTCGGTGGACACCTCGAGGTCCGCCTCGGGCCGGCGCCGTGCCGGCGGCCGCTCGTCGTCCCCCCGCGCCAGCAGCTGCGCCCAGGCACCCAGGCGACCGAACCGGGCGTGCACGTCGGTGGGCGGCAGGGCGGCGAGCTGCCCGAGGGTGCGCAGCCCGAGCCGGTGCAGCAGGTCCACCAGGTCCGTCACCGCGGCCGCCGCCTCGTCGGTGACCGCGGCGTGCACCAGCTCGGTCACGCCGTGCCGTGCGAGGTAGGCCGGCGACTGCCCGGGTGGCACCACCGCGCCCGACCGGGTGGCCAGGACGGCGGCCAGCAGCCCGTCCGCGGTGCCCACCGCGCACTCGTGCCCCGAGCGGGCTGCCACCGCGTCGACCAGCAGCTCCGCGAGCGCCTCCTCGGACCCGTGGTACCGGCTGGCGCCCCCCGCGGGCAGCAGGAGCATCCCCGCGCGCACCACCTCGATGCCCGCCACGACGGTCTCCGCGGCAGCCGCGACCGGCTCGAACATGCGCACGTCGCGGGTGTCGTCGGCGGCCAGCAGGACCAGCTCGGGGCAGATCCCCTGCGCCTGCCTCCGACGCATCCCGCGCCGCACCCCCTCGGCCCGGGCGACGGCGGACACCGCGGTCAGCCGCTGCCCGTCGTGCACCGCAGCCGGCAGGTGCGCCGGCACCTCCTCGGTGACCGCGGCAGCCACCACCGGCCAGTCGGGCACCCACAGCACCGTGGTCCGGGTGCTCATCCGACGAGCCTCAGCCCGGTGGTGGGCTCGCCGGACGGCACGACGACGGCCTCCTGCGCCCCCAGCGGCAGCGTCAGGTCGAGCGACCGCGGCACGGCGGCGCTGCCCCGACCGGTCCGCGCCACCCGGATCTCGTGGGTCCGCAGTCGCCCCTCGCCCGCGTCCACCCCGGTCCACCGACCCCGCTCGACGGTGAGCACCACACCCGCCCCGGGCCAGTCGGCGGTCGACAGCAGCACCGACCCCCGGTCCCGCGCGCGGGAGGACAGGCGCCTGCGGTCGGCGTCGGTGAGCGAGACCTGCGGTCCGACGACCACCACGTCCACCCCGTCCAGCAGCGCCGCGAGCACGGTCGGCGACTCCAGCCCGGGCCGCGGCACCACGGCAAGCCGCTCGAGCGAGACGCCGGCCTGCGCGGCGGCGAGCAGCCCGACGGTCGGCTGGCCGACGACGGCCGCCCACGCCCCACCGGCGCACGCGTGCGCGAGCAGGGCGAGCACGAGCGACGTGGACCCGCTCACCACGGTCGTCGCACCCCGGCGCAGCCCCTCGGGCAGGAGCGGGACCAGCGCGGGCGGCACGGCCATGGGCGGCCGCTCGGTGGTGAGGATCCCCGCGTGCGGGGCGGCGGGCTCGGGTTCCGGCTCTGCCGGGACCAACGTCACGACGGGAGCCTCCGGACGCGCGCCGATGGGCAGCACGCTGCGCGCGCCGGTCCGCTCCTCGGCGCGCGCGAGGGCTGCGCGAGCGAGCCGGACCCGGTCGTCCCGGGTCATCGTTCCGGCGGACATCGGCGCACCTCCCTCGTCGCGAGACCTCGTCACGAATCTCGTCGCGACCGTACAAAAAACGGAGCCAGATCGAACAACTGTTCGAAGTATCTCAGTACACGCTGACACCCGCGGCACTGTCAATCCGCCGACGGTGAACCCCGGCGATGTAGGTTGCGCGGGCCGGCAGCGCCGCCGGCGCGGCCAGGAGGGCAGTCATGGGAGTCGTCGTCGGGGTCTACCGCCTCGCACTGGCAGCGATCACGTTCGTCGCACTGTTCTGGACGCCGAGCCACGGCCTGCGCCTCGACCTCGAGGACTACGTCTACTTCACCAACCAGTCGAACCTGCTGCTGGCGGTGGTGATGCTCTGGGGCGGCATCGCAGTCCTGGCGCGCACGACGGAACCCTCGCCGTGGCTGTGGGGTGCGGTGACGCTCTTCCTGCTGATCACCGGGCTCGTCTCGTACCTGATCCTCGACCCGGCCCCACCTGGTCAGGAGGTCATCGCCCTCGGCCTCACGCACGACCAGCTGGTGCACCGGTTGACGCCCATCGCCGCGTTCGTGCACTTCCTGCTGATGGTCCCCCACCGGCGGCTGCGCATCCGCAACGCCACCTGGTGGCTCGCCTACCCCGTGGCGTACTGCGCCTTCACCACCGTCCGCGGCGTCGTCAGTCCCGGCAGCCCCTACCCGTACGGGTTCATCGACGTCTCCGAGCTCGGCTACGGCGGCCTGCTGCTGAACGTGCTGCTCTACGGCGTGGGCTTCTGGGTGCTCGGGCTGGCGCTCGTCGGCCTCGACCGGCTCATGCCTGCACGTGCACTGATCGGGCGACGCGAGCCGACGACGACGCGCACGGCGGCGCACGCCGCGACATGATGTCGCCATGGCCGTGAACCTCACCCGTCCCGTCGCCCCGGACCCGTACTCGCTCCTGCCGAAGGTCCCCGACTTCGCGCTGACCAGCGACGACATCACCACCGGCAAGCCGATTCCCGACGTCCACACGAACACCGCCGCCGACCGCAACGTGTCGCCGCAGCTGTCGTGGTCGGGCTTCCCCTCGCAGACGCAGTCGTTCCTCGTCAGCTGCTTCGACCCCGACGCCCCCGGTCCCGCGGGCTGGTGGCACTGGACGCTGATGGACGTCCCGGCGACCGTCACCACGCTGGAGGCCGGCGCCGGCAACCCGGACGGCTCGGGGCTGCCGCCCGGCGCCTTCCACCTCAGGGGAGACGACGGCGTCGCGGGCTACGTGGGGGCCGCTCCCCCGCCCGGCGACCAGGTGCACCGCTACTTCTTCGTCGTCCACGCCCTCGACGTCCCCTCGCTCGGGCTGGCCGCCGACACCATGCCCGGGGCCGCCAACACGGCCGTCCTGTTCCACACGCTGGCGCGCGCGATCCTCGTCGGGACCTATCGACGATGAGCCTGGGCACGCTCACCTGGACCCGCGCGCTCGACCACCCCGACCTCCTCGCCCCCACCACCCTCGCGACGATCACCGCGTGGGCCGACGACGACCCGTCGGTCGCCGACGCCGTGCTGGTGACCGAGATCGACCCGGACCTGGCCGACACCGCGACCCTGACCGAGTCGTTCGCGCTGCCGCCGGCGGCGTCGGCCAACTGCGTGCTCGTGGCGGGCCGTCGCGAGGGCGAGGAACGCGTCGCAGCCTGCGTGGTGCGCGCGACGACCCGCGCGGACGTCAACAACGCCGTCAAGCGCCTGCTCGACGTCCGCAAGGCGTCGTTCCTGGCGATGGACCGGGCGGTGGAGGAGTCCGGCATGGAGTACGGCGGCATCACGCCGCTCGGGCTGCCCGCCCGCTACCGCGTGCTGGTCGACGCACGCGTCGCCCTCGACGACCCGTCCGCCGGTCCGACCGTCGTCATCGGCAGCGGTGTCCGTCGTTCGAAGATCGCCCTGCCCGGCGCGCTGCTCGCCAGAGCGCCGGGTGTGGAGGTCATCGAGGGTCTGGCTCTGGGCTGATCAGCAGCCGGTAGAACCGCAGCAGGTCGAGCTCGACGGGCAGGACCTCGATCCCGACGAAGCCCGCCGCGCGCGCGTACCGCTCCAGCGTCGACGGCCTCATGACCGTTCCGGTGGCCACGCTGGGCGAGGTGGCGCGACCGTCGGGCAGGCACACGCCGAGCGACCAGCCGTAGAACAGTCGCTCGACCGGACCGGCCGGCGCGACGAACTCCTCGAGCGTTCGCTCGTCGGCCACCATGACATACCCGTCGTCGCGGACCATCGCCCGCGCGGCCGCGAGCACCGCCACCGGGTCCGGCATGTCGTGCACGCACTCGAAGAACGTCACGACGTCGAACGCGCCACCGCTCGACGAGGCGTCGGCCAGCTCGAAGGTGACATCGACCCCCTCGGACGCGGCGTTGAGACGAGCCGCCTCGATCGACGGTGCGTCGATGTCGATGCCGACGACGGACGCCTCGGGGTACGCCCGCGCGATCGCGATGGACGACCAGCCCATGCCGCACCCGATGTCCGCGAGCCGTCCGCCGCCACGCAGCAGGGTGTGCAGCGACGGGATGGCCGGCAGCACGTCGTCCACGAGCGGGCCGAGGAAGAACGGCCGGTTGAGCGCAGCCTGGGCGGTCCGTGCGTCGTCGCCCAGGTGCGCCCACGAGACGCCGCCGCCCGTGCGATACGCGTCGAGAAGGTCGTCGACCACGCGGCCGGTGGCAGCCTGCAGCCGTCCAAGGGGTGCGAGGAAGAACTCGGAGTCCGCATCGGTGAGCACCTCGCGAGCGCCGTCGGTGAGCGAGAACCGGCGGTCGGGGTCGACCGTCACGTACCCCGCCACCGCCTGGTGCTCGAGCCATTCGCGCACGTACCGCTCGTCCGTCGAGGTCCGCCCGGCCAGCTCGGCCGAGGTCGAGCCAGGATGTGCGACCAGGGACGCGTACCACCCGAGCTGGTCGCCGGCGTAGATCGCCAGCAGCTCCTGCGCACCCAGCGTCGCCGCGAGCAACCGGTTGGCGACCTCGTCGGGACCCTGCCCGACCGGTTCGAACAGATCCGTCGACATCACCCCATGGTGTCAGGGGACCCGGGTCGCCCAGAAGGCCACCGCCGCCGCGGACGCGACGTTCAGCGAGTCGACGCCGCCCGCCATCGGGATGCGGACCACGAGATCGGAGCCGGCGATGGTCGATGCCTTGAGCCCGTCACCCTCGGCCCCGAGGATCAGCGCGAGCCTCTCGGGCGGGTCGGCCGCCAGCTGGTCGAGCGAGATCGAGTCGTCCGACAGGGCGAGCGACGCCGTGACGAATCCGAGCGAGCGCAACAGGGACAGCCCGTCGGGCCAGGGGTCGATGCGGGTCCACGGGACCTGGAACACGGTCCCCATCGAGACGCGGACCGACCGTCGGTACAAGGGGTCGGCGCAGCGCGGCGTGATGAGCACGGCGTCCAGCCCGAACGCGGCACACGCGCGCATGGCGGCGCCGACGTTGGTGTGGTCCACGATGTCCTCGAGCACGGCGACTCGCCGGGCACCCGCCAGGACCTCCTCGACGGGGGCGAGGGCGGGCCGGTGCATCGCGGCGAGCGCTCCGCGGTGCACGTGGAAGCCCGTGATCGCCTCGAGCAGGGGCTCGTCGGCCACGTAGACCGGGACGACGACGTCGTCGTCCGGCAACGCCGCGAGCATCCGCTCCAGGTCGGGCACCCAGCGGGGCGCGAGCAGGACCGACCGCGGCCGGTGCCCCGCCGCGAGCGCCCGGCCCAGCACGGTCGAGCTCTCCGCGATGTAGAGGCCCTTGGACGGCTCCAGCTTCGAGCGCAGCGCGACGTCGGTCAGCGCGACGTAGTCGGTCAGGCGGTCGTCGTCGGGCGTCGTGACGGGCTGCAGGTCCGGGCGAGGCACGCCGTCATCCTCCCAGGACGACCGCGTCGGCCCGGGCCACGACGGCCCGGCGCACCCTGCGGCCGCCAACGGCTGCGGCCGCCGCGCCGACGACGGCGACGACCGGAACGAGGATGAACGCCTGGTGCGTGCCGAACCGGTCGGCGAGGGCGCCGAGCGCGAACGGTGCGACGCCGACCGCCAGGCCCGCCGCCAGCGTCGCGCGACCCTGGGTGGCGTCCGGTCGGGTCGGTGCGGTGGCCAGCAGGAGGGCGACCGACAGCGGGTACTGGGCGCCGTAGCCGAGCCCGGAGACGACGAGCCCGACCATGGCGATCGCGGGCGTGGTCGCGGTCCACAGGATCGCCCAGCCGCCGATCGCGAGGACGAACGCACCGGTGAGCAGCAGCGCCGGCGCGATCCGCAGCGACAGGGGTCCGACGACGAAGCGGATCACCGACATGCCGAACACCAGGCCCGCCGTCGTGGCGGCGGCGATGCCCGCCCCGGCGTCGGTCTGCTCGATGACCAGGCTGGTCGCCCAGTAGGTGGTGGCGAACTCCATGGCGACCGCCGCGACCAGCGTCGCCAGGAAGCACCACGCGGGCAGCGAAGCACGCCGGACCGGCGCGTCCGCGGCCGCGGGTTCGATCACGGCGTGAGCGGGCGTCATCGCCCCGCCGACGGGGATCCGCGCGAGCATCAGGGCCGAGGCCACGGCGAGCACAGCGGTGACGAGTACCGCCGGACGCCAGCCCCAGCCGATCGCGACGCACGCCCCGACGGCGAGGGGGCCGATCAGCCCGATCGACGACCCGACCCCGTTCGCCTCGGTCAGGGCCGCCGACGACGCCCGGCTGTGGCGGATGGCCAGGCCGGGCTGTGTCGCGGTCAGCGCCGCGTTGCCGCCGAGCGCCACGACGAAGACCGCACCGAGGCTCCAGGCGAGGGTCGGCGCCAGCACGAGTGCCACCACCCCGACCGCGATGAGCGCGACGGACGCGACCGCGGCCGTCCGCCGTCCGCGCCCACGGACCAGCCGCGGGGTGACGAAGGCGGACAGGATCGCCCCGACGGCCATCGACGACCCGTGCAGGCCGGCCTGGGCGTCGGAGATGTGCAGGTCGTCGGCGAGCAGCGGGACGCTGGGGTTGAAGCTGTACAGCAGCCAGCCCCACACGGCGAACGTGCTGTAGAACGCGACCGTGATCCGGTCCCGCGCGAAGCCGGTGCGCTCGGCGCCGGGCAGGGTTGCCATGGCGCCGAGCGTACGGGTCGGTTGCCTCAGTCGACGGGAGCGACCGCCGCCGCGAACTGGCTCGCGTAGAGGCGCGCGTACGCGCCGTCGACCGCCAGCAGGTCGTCGTGCGACCCCTGCTCGACGATGGCGCCGTCCTCCATCACCAAGATGATGTCCGCGTCGCGGATGGTGGACAGCCGGTGCGCGATGACGAACGAGGTCCGGCCGTGCCGCAGCGCGTTCATCGCCTGCTGGACGAGCACCTCGGTGCGGGTGTCCACCGAGGAGGTGGCCTCGTCGAGGATGAGGATCGCCGGGTCGGCCAGGAACGCGCGGGCGATGGTGAGCAGCTGCTTCTCGCCCGCCGACACGTTCGCGCCCTCGTCGTCGACCACCGTGTCGTAGCCGTCGGGCAGCGTGCGCACGAAGCGGTCGACGTGGGTGGCGATCGCCGCCTCGACGATCTCCTCCTGCGTCGCGTGCTCCACGCCGTACGCGATGTTCTCGGCGAGCGTCCCCCCGAACAGCCAGGTGTCCTGCAGCACCATGCCCATCTCGGAGCGCAGCGCGTCGCGGGTCATGTCGCGCACGTCCACGCCGTCCAGCGTGATCCGGCCGTCGTCGACCTCGTAGAACCTCATGAGCAGGTTGACCAGCGTGGTCTTGCCGGCACCCGTCGGTCCCACGATCGCGATGGTCTGACCGGGCTCGGCCACCAGGGACAGGTCCCGGATGAGCGGCTTGGCCGGCGAGTAGCTGAACGCGACGTTCTCGAACGCGACGCGACCCTGGATGGGCTCGTCCGGCTGGATCGCGTCGACCGGGTCGGGCTCCTGCTCCTCGGCGTCGAGCAGCTCGAACACCCGCTCGACGGATGCGACGCCCGACTGCAGCAGGTTCGCCATGGAGGCGATCTGCGTGATCGGCTGCGTGAACTGACGGCTGTACTGGATGAACGCCTGCACGCTGCCGAGCGTCAGGGCGCCGGACGCCACCTGCAGGCCGCCGACGACGGCGACGATCACGTAGTTGAGGTTGGACACGAAGCCCAGCGCCGGCTGGATGATCCCGGAGATGAACTGCGCCTTGAAGCTCGACTGGTACAGCATCTCGTTGCGCTCCGCGAAGACCTCGGCGGCCTCCTTCTGCCGCCCGAAGACGGTGACCAGCGAGTGCCCCGTGTACATCTCCTCGATGTGGGCGTTCAGCTGCCCGGTCACCGCCCACTGCTGCATGAACTGCGGGCGCGACCGCTTGGCGATCATCCCCGCGATCCAGATCGACAGCGGCACGGTGACCAGCGCGATCACCGCCAGCAGCGGCGAGATGAAGAACATCATGGCCAGGACGCCGACGACCGTCAGCACCGAGGTGATCAGCTGCGACAAGGTCTGCTGCAGGGTCTGGGAGACGTTGTCGATGTCGTTGGTCACGCGGCTGAGGAGCTCGCCGCGCGGCTGGCCGTCGTGGTACCTCAGCGGCAGCCGGGACAGCTTCGCCTCGACCCGCTGCCGCATCTGGTAGACCACGCGCTGCACGACGACGGCCGTCATGCGGCCCTGCAGCCACCCGAACAGGAACGAGCCCAGGTAGATCACCAGGACGACCAGCAGGATGTTGCGCAGCTGGGCGAAGTCGATGCCGACGCCGGGCACGGCTCCCGACGACTCGACGATGTTGGCCTGGGACGTCTGCCCGGCGGCGCGCAGGGCGGCGACGGCCTCGGCATTGGTGGCGCCCGCCGGGATGTGCTGCCCGATGACGCCCCGGAAGATCACGTTGGTGGCGTTGCCCAGCAGCTTGGGTCCGGTGACCGCCAGCACGACGGACGCCGTGCCCATCGCGACGATGGCCACCATGGGCCAGCGCTCACCCTTCATCTCTCGCAGGAACCGGCCGGCCGAGCCGCGGAAGTTCATCGACTTCTCGCCGGGCATGCCCATGTTCATCATCGGGCCGCCGCCACCGGGACCGCGGCGCTGCGGCGGCATCCGCTGCGCGGGGGCCGGACGCTCGTCGGTGCTCATGCTGCCTCCTCCACGCTCACCTGCGAGTAGACGATCTCCCGGTAGGTCTCCGACGACTCCAGCAGCTCGCTGTGCGTCCCGACCCCGACCACGAGCCCGTCCTCCATGACGACGATGGAGTCGGCGTGCCGGATGGTGGCCACGCGCTGCGCGACGACCAGCACGGTCGCGTCCCGGGTCTCGGGCACGAGCGCCGCCCGCAGCGCCGCGTCCGTGGCGTAGTCGAGCGCGGAGAACGAGTCGTCGAACAGGAACACCGACGGTTTCCTGACGAGCGCACGGGCTATCGCGAGCCGCTGTCGCTGGCCGCCGGACACGTTGGTGCCACCCTGCGAGATCGGGGCGTCGAGACCCTCGGCCAGCGCCTCGACGAACGGGCGGGCCTGCGCGACCTCGAGCGCGTGCCACAGCTCCTCGTCGGACGCGCCCGGCTTGCCGTACTCCAGGTTCGAGCGGACGGTCCCGGCGAACAGGTAGGGCTTCTGCGGGACGAGGCCGATCTGGGTCCACAGCTCGTCCGGGTCGAGGTCGCGCACGTCGACGCCGTCGAGCAGCACGGCGCCCCCGGTCACGTCGAACAGCCGCGGGATCAGGTTGACGAGCGTGCTCTTGCCCGATCCCGTCGAGCCGATGATCGCCGTGGTGCGGCCGGGCTCGGCGAGCAGGTCGACCCCGTGCAGGACCGACCGCTCGGCGCCCGGGTAGCGGAACTCGACGCCGCGCAGCTCGAGCAGACCGGACCGCGTGCCGGGCAGGCTCACGGGGGTGGCCGACGGCATGACGGAGGTGTCGGTCTCGAGCACCTCACCGATGCGCTCGGACGAGACGACGGCCCGGGGGACCATCACGAACATCATCGTGGACATCATGACCGCGATCAGGATGTAGGCGATGTAGGACAGGAACGCGGTCAGCTGACCGATCTGCATCGCGCCGGAGTCGACCCGGTACGCACCGAACCACAGCACGGCCACGCTCGTGATGTTGAGGACGACCATGACCGACGGGAACATCAGCGCCATGAGCTTGCCCACGCGCAACGACGTGCCGTAGAGCTCGGCGTTCGCACCGTCGAACCGCTCGGACTCCCGGCGCTCCCGCACGAAGGCGCGGACCACGCGGACACCGGCGATCTGCTCGCGCAGCACCCGGTTGATCCCGTCGATCCGCTTCTGCATGACACGGAAGTACGGCACCATCCGCGAGATGATCAGGCCGATGATCAGGCCGAGGACCGGCACCGAGACGAGCAGGATCCCGGACAGGACGACGTCCTCGCGCATGGCCATGATCACGCCGCCGACCAGCATGATCGGCGCCATGATCATCATGGTGAAGGTCATCATCGTGACCATCTGCACCTGCTGGACGTCGTTCGTCGTGCGGGTGATGAGCGTCGGGGCCCCGAACTTGGCCACCTCCTGCGCCGAGAACGTCTGCACCTGACCGAACAGCCGCTCCCGGACGTCGCGCCCGAAGGCCATCGCGGTCCGGGACCCGTAGTAGACCGCGATGATCGCGGCGACGATCTGCACGAAGCTGACGGCGAGCATCATGCCCCCGAGGCGCAGGATCTCGGCCGTGTCGCCCTGGACCACGCCGTCGTCGATGATCCTGGCGTTCAGGCTGGGCAGGTAGAGGGTCGCCATCGTCTGGATCAGCTGGAGCAGGACGACCGCGATCACGGCACCCTGGTACGGCTTGAGATGCACCTTGAGCAGCTTGATGAGCATCAGGCGCTCCTCTCGGGGGATGAGGGTGCGTCGGGGCGAGCGACGCCGTGCAGGATGAGATCGACCAGGCGCTCGGCGTCCGGCGGTTCGGGGTCGAGACCGCGACGCCGCGCGTCGGCGGTCCGGATGATGGCGCCGAGCAGGACCGTGACGAGCAGGTCCTCGACCTCGGTGACAGGGAGACGCATCTTGTCGGCGTCGGGCGCCAGGACGGCGTACACCGCCTCGCGGAGCGCGGCATTGCCGGGCTCCTGACGCTTCGACCATGACCGCATGCGCTCGTGGCTGTCTCCGGGCTGCACGTCGTCCATGCGGATGACCTCGTGCAGGACCTGCATCCAGCGCATCGTGTTCTCGACGCGGTCGAGACCGAGCTGCATGAGCACCAGGAGACGATCACGCAGCGGCAGGCTCATGTCCACCGCATTGATCTCCGGGACGCCGGCCGCGGGGTCGACGGCGGCCATCACGGCCTGCCGCACGAGGGTCACCTTGTCCGTGAAGACGCGAAAGAGCGTCCCCTCGGCGACGCCCGCCGCCTCGGCCAGCTCACGGGTGGTGACCGAGGCGCCGCGTTCGAGCAGCACAGGCTGGACGGCGAGCAGGATGGCGGCACGGCGCTCGTCGGGTGGCAGCGGAGCGGCACGTCCTTTCGCCGGAACAACAGTCTGCATGCCGCGACCATAACTGAGTGAGCACTCACTCCGCCACGTGTTCGCTGTCAGCGAACGCTGCACGTCGGCAACGGCGGAGGGGCCGGACCGGTCGGTCCAGCCCCTCGCCTCTCACGCGTCTGCCGGTGGTTCCGGCTCAGGAGCGCGCGGCGGGACCGCTCCCCGACCCGGGCGCTGCCCGAGCTCTACGGCCGGGTTAAACGGCGTCCCGCTGAGCGTGCCCGAGCTCGTGGCGTCCGCGGTGGCGGCGGCCGACTCGCGCCGCGCCTCCGCGAGCGCCACCGCCGGGTCGGTCAGCGTGGTCGGCGGCAGGTCGTCGCCCAGCGGCGACGTGCCGGCAGGCCGCGCGGACTCGTCGACGACCGGACCCCCGAAGCCCTTGGCGAAGGTGCCGAGCGCGTTGGTCAGCTCCGACGGCAGGAACCACATCTTGTTCGACGGGTACGCGGCGATCTTCGGCAGCGTCTGCAGGTACTGGTAGGCCAGGAGCTTGGGGTCCGCGTCCCCGCGGTGCACGGCGTCGAACACCTGAAGGATCGCGCGTGCTTCACCCTCGGCGTTCAGGATCGCGGCCTGCGCGTTGCCCTCGGCGCGCAGGATCGCCGCCTGCTTCTCACCCTCCGCGGTGAGGATCTGCGACTGCTTGATGCCCTCGGCGGTGAGGATCGTGGCGCGCCGGTCGCGCTCGGCCCGCATCTGCTGCTCCATCGAGCCCTTGATGCTCTCGGGCGGGTCGATCGACTTGAGCTCGACGCGGTTGACGCGCACGCCCCACTTGCCGGTGGCCTCGTCGAGCACGCCGCGCAGCTGGCCGTTGATCTGGTCACGGCTGGTCAGCGTCTGCTCGAGGTCCATCGAGCCGACGACGTTGCGGAGCGTGGTGACGGTGAGCTGCTCGATGCCCTGGATGTAGTTGGCGATCTCGTAGACCGCCGACTTGGGCTCGGTGACCTGGAAGTAGATGACGGTGTCGATGCTCACCACGAGGTTGTCGGAGGTGATCACGGGCTGCGGCGGGAACGAGACCACCTGTTCGCGCAGGTCGACGCTCGCGCGCACCCGGTCGACGAAGGGGATCAGCAGGTGCAGGCCGGCGTCGAGCGTCCGCGAGTACCGGCCGAGCCGCTCGACGACCACCGCGGTGGCCTGGGGCACGATCCGCACCGCGCGTACCAGCGCGATGATGACGAACAGCAGGATCAGACCGCCGACGACGTAGGCGGCGATCGTTCCGGTACCCGGGTCGTTCATCGAACCTCCAGAAGCTGCACGCGGGCACGCTGCCCGCGAGTCGTACGTCGGACGAGGTGCTGCTCAGACGAGCGGCGCGACGACAGCTGTGGCGCCGTCGATGCGCGCGACCCGAACCTCTGTGCCGGGCGGGATGGCCTGCGCGGCATCGACGCGCGCGCTCCAGACCTCGCCGTTGAGCTTCACGCGACCACCCTCGAGGGTCACGGTCGAGACGACGACCGCCTCACGCCCGACGAGCGCCGCGGAGTTGGTCTCGACGAGGGGGGTGCGCTCCCGCAGGTGCTTGAGCAGGAACGGGCGCAGCGTCGCCAGCAGCAGCACGGACGTCAGCGCGGCGACGAGGATCTGCACACCGAGCGGGGCACCCAGGGCCCACGCCACGGCGCCGGCCAGGCAGCCGCCGGCGAACATGATGAGCACGAGGTCGAGCGAGAGAATCTCGAGGATGGCAAACACCGTTGCCCCGCCTACCCACCACAGCCAACCCATCGGGCTCACTCTCCTGCATCGGGCAAGCTCCGACGTCGGAGCCGCTCTTCGATACTAGGACCGCGACGACCTCAGCGTGGGCCGGTCGCGCGGGCAGTCCAACGTCCGTCGACCTTCTCGACGGCGAGGTCCAGGTCGAAGGCGCCCGACAGCGTCGCGGCCGTGAGCACGTCGTCCACCGGACCGGCAGCGAACACCTTGCCCTGCCGCAGCAGCAGCAGGTGCGTGAAGCCGGGCGGGATCTCCTCGACGTGGTGCGTCACGAGCACGAGGACGGGGGACTTGCGGTCGGCCGCCAGCTCGGCCAGCGCGGCCACCAGCTCCTCGCGGCCGCCGAGGTCGAGACCCGCAGCGGGCTCGTCGAGCAGCAGGAGCTCCGGGTCGGTCATCAGCGACCGGGCGATCTGGACGCGCTTGCGCTCCCCCTCGCTGAGGGTGCCGAAGTACCGGTCGCTCAGGTGCGCGACGCCGAACGCCGCGAGCAGGTCGGTGGCGCGCGCCTCGTCGAGGGCCTCGTAGTCCTCGCGCCAGCGTCCGGTCACTCCGTAGGCGGCCGTGAGCACGACGTCACGGACGGTCTCGCCCGCTGGGATCCGGTCGGCGAGAGCGGCGCTGGACAGACCGATCCGTGGCCGCAGCTCGAACACGTCGACGCGGCCGAGCCGGGAGCCGAGCAGGTCGGCGGTGCCGGTGGTCGGGTGCATGCGACCGGACGCCACCTGGACCAGCGTCGTCTTGCCCGCGCCGTTGCGACCGAGGACGACCCACCGCTCGCCGTCACGGACCGTCCAGGTCACGTCGTCCAGGATCGTCGTGGTCCCGCGGCGGATGCTCACGGCATGCAGGTCGAGCACGTCGGTCATGGGCATGACCCTAACCGGCGCGCACGGTCGCGGTGCGTCACGACGGGCGCGTCAGACGAACGGGCGAGCATGGGTTCCGTCACCGCGGCGCCCAGGTCCTACCGTGGTCCGGTGGACATCGCCCTGGAGCTCCCCCGCTCCGTCCTGCTGGCCCTCTGGCTCGGCGGTGACGGCCCCGGTCGCGGGCCGATGCTGAAGGCCGTCCAGTCCGACGACGAGCCACACACGGTCCGCTACGAGCCGGGCTCGAACGACCCCATGCGCGACGACCTCACCGCGCAGCCGCTCTCCTCGCTGCTGGACGCGCTCGAACCCGGCCCGCGCGAGACCGCGACCGTCCTGCCTGCCCCCGGCGACCTGGGCGCCACCCCTGCGGCCGTGAGCGCCGCGGCGACCGACGCCGGCGAGGCGGTCCTGGTGCGGACGGGCCACGCGTGCCTCGTCGCCGTGCCGGTGGTCGAGCGGTTCGGCTCGCACCTGGAACCCGGGCACATGGTCACCTGGGAGGTCACGGACGTCGCCGACTGGCGGCACGCGGTGCACGCCCGGACCGGCTCGCTGGCCGAGGCGGAGCGCGACCTGCAGCAAGGCCTGATCCAGGTGACCGACGCGCTGCAGCGGCTCGACGTGGCCCGCTGGCGGCCGGACGCCGCCGAGTCGATCGTCGCCCTGCGCGACATCGGCCTGCCGAGCTGGCGGCTCCCCGACCGCCTGGCCGGCCGCGCCGTGCGCGTGCTGACCAGCGCCGCGCGGCTGCGGGCGATCGTGACGCTCGCCGCCCAGGACGACGGCGCCGCCGTGAACCTCTGGCAGGCCGACCAGCGCTCGACCGCCCTGCGCGACGTCGACCGGCTGGCCCGTCGGGCGATGAGCGCAGCCGCCACCACGCTGCCGGCCTGACGGGTCAGGCGAGCGCGGCGCGGTAGACGTCGACCGTACGCTCGGCGACGGCCTCCCACGAGAAGTGGTCCTCGACCCGTCGTCGGGAGGCCAGTCCCCACTCCGCCGTGCGCCCGGCGTCGCTGACGGCGTCGGTCAGGGCGGCACCCAGGTCCGCCACGAACGCGGCAGGGTCCACGGGCGTCCCGGTCCCGTCCTGCAGCTGGTCGATCGGCACGAGCCGCCCCGTGACGCCGTCGTCGATGACCTCCGGGATGCCGCCGGTGGCGGTGCCGACGACGGGCAGCCCGACGGCCATGGCCTCGAGGTTCACGATGCCGAGCGGCTCGTACACCGACGGGCAGGCGAAGACCGTGCCGTGCGACAGGACCGCGATCAGCTCGTCGCGTGGAAGCATCTTCTCGATCCACACGATGCCCGTGCGGCGCGCACGCAGCTCGTCGACGAGCTGCGTCACCTCGGACATGATCTCGGGCGTGTCCGGCGCGCCGGCGCAGAGCACGACCTGCACGTCCGCCGGCAGCAGCTCGACCGCCCTCAGGAAGTAGGGCAGCCCCTTCTGCCGGGTGATCCGACCGACGAACACGACCGACGGACGGGACGGGTCGATGCCGAGGGCGCGCACCGTGGCGTCTGCCCGCGCCAGCGCCTCGTCGGTCGTCGGCCGCCGCCACTCGTCGAGGTCGATTCCGTTGTGCACGACCTTGACCCGGTCCGGGTCCACGGCCGGGTACGAGCGCAGGATGTCCTCGCGCATGCCTCCGCTCACCGCGATCACCGCGGCTGCGCCCTCGAAGGCCGTCTTCTCGGCCCAGCCGGACAACGCGTAGCCGCCGCCGAGCTGTTCGGCCTTCCAGGGACGGAGCGGCTCGAGGCTGTGGGCCGTGGCCACGTGCGGGATCCCGTGCAGGAGGCCCGCCAGGTGGCCGCCCAGGTTGGCGTACCAGGTGTGGGAGTGCACCAGGTCGGACGCGACCCCGTCGGCACCCACGCGCCCGACGGCGTCCGCCATCGCGAGGTCGACGCCGAAGGTCTGCAACGCCGCGTTGGCCGTGGCCAGGTCCGCCGGAACCGAGTATCCCGACACCCCCGGCTCGTCACGAGGACCGTCGAAGCAGTGCACCCGCACGTCGATCGTGCGGGCCAGCACCCGGGTCAGCCCGACGATGTGGACGCCTGCGCCGCCGTAGACGTGCGGTGGGTACTCCCGGGTCAGCAGATCGACACGCACGCGAACCATCCCCTCGCCCACCGGCACCGACGACCGGCTCTCCTCGCGACACGCTAGCGCGTGACCTGACCCCTGACCTCGCTGGGATCGCAGCGGGGGCCTAGGGTCGAGGCATGGCAGCGCCGCGCGTCCTCGCTATCGTCCTCGCAGGTGGGGAAGGCAAACGCCTGATGCCCCTCACCGCACACCGAGCCAAGCCGGCGGTGCCCTTCGGGGGCCTCTACCGACTGATCGACTTCGCGTTGTCGAACGTCATCAACTCGCGGTACCTGCACGTCATCGTGCTCACCCAGTACAAGTCGCACAGCCTCGACCGGCACGTGGCCCAGACCTGGCGGATGAGCTCGCTGCTGGGCAACTACGTGGCCGCGGTGCCGGCGCAGCAGCGCGTGGGCAAGCACTGGTACCTCGGCAGCGCCGACGCGATCTACCAGTGCCTGAACATCATCGACGACGAGCGCCCGGACATCGTGGTCGTGGTCGGCGCCGACCACGTCTACCGCATGGACTTCTCCCAGATGGTCGACGCCCACATCGCGTCGGGCGCCGAGTTCACGGTCGCGGCCATCCGCCAGCCCATCGAGGAGTCCGACCAGTTCGGCGTCATCGAGGTGGACCCGTCCGACCCCACGCGCATCGCCCGCTTCCGGGAGAAGCCGACCGACCCGGTCGGCCTGGCGGACTCCCCCGGCGAGATCCTCGCGTCGATGGGCAACTACGTGGCCAACGCAGACGCGCTGGTCGCCGCCGTGACGGCCGACGCGGAGGACGTGAACTCGCGGCACGACATGGGTGGCGACATCGCCCCGTGGTTCGTGGACCGCGGCACGGCCGGCGTCTATGACTTCCTGCGCAACGACGTGCCCGGCTCGACGCCACGCGACCGCGACTACTGGCGCGACGTGGGGACCATCGACGCGTTCTACGAGGCGAACATCGACCTGATCTCGATCGAGCCCGTGTTCAACCTCTACAACAACGCGTGGCCGCTCTACAACGGGTACACGTCGTTGGCGCCGGCCAAGTTCGTGCACGCCGGTGCGGGCCGCCTCGGGCATGCGGCGGACTCGATCGTGTCACCCGGGGTGCTCATCTCGGGCGCCACCATCAGCGGGTCGATCCTCTCGCCGGGCATCCGTGCGCACTCCTGGGCGCAGGTCACCGACTCGGTTCTCATGGACGATGTCGAGGTGGGGCGGTACGCGCAGGTCCACCGCGCGATCGTCGACAAGAACGTCGTGATCCCCGAGCGAGTGCGGATCGGGCTCGACCACGCGCACGACCTCGCCCGCGGGTTCACCGTCACCGAGTCGGGCATCACCGTCGTGCCGAAGGGCGCGGTCATCGAAGCGGACTGACCCACGGACCGGCTACCCTCGCCTCCCGTGGCCAACCCCGATCGCCCCGATCTCACCCCTGGGCGCCGTCTCGTCGTCATGGACGTGGACTCGACGCTCATCACGGGTGAGGTGGTCGAGATGCTCGCGGCCCGAGCGGGCTCCGAGGAGCTCGTCACCGAGATCACGGAGCGCGCCATGCGGGGCGAGCTGGACTTCGCGGCGTCCCTGCACGAACGCGTAGCCACGCTCGCCGGACTGCCGGTGTCGGTGTTCGAGGACGTCCTGGCCGAGGTCGAGCTCTCGCCGGGTGCGGTCGAGCTGATCGCCGAGCTGGCGGTGCGCGACTGGCCGGTGGGACTGGTGTCCGGCGGTTTCATCGAGATCGTCGCGCCCCTGGCGGCACAGCTGGGCATCACGCTGACCAGGGCCAACCGGCTCGAGGTGCTCGACGGGCGCCTGACCGGCCGCGTGAGCGGCGACGTCGTCGATCGCGCCGCCAAGGCCGTGACCCTGCGCGAGTACGCCGCCCGGGTGGGTCTGCCGATCACGCGCACGGTCGCGATCGGCGACGGCGCCAACGACATCGACATGGTGACGGCGGCCGGCTTCGGCATCGCCTACAACGCCAAGCCGCTCCTGTGCGCGGCCGCGGACGCCGTCGTGCGGGACCGCCTCGACGCCGTGCTGGCGCTGCCGGTCTTCACGGCCTGACGGCTGCTCGCCCGAACCCCACCCCCAGCCGTGAGACGGTCGCTCGTGCGCGTCGTCACTCGGCGAGCGTGAGCCGCCGCAGGGTCGCGCTGCCCGGCGTCAGGTCGGCCCAGGTCGTCCCGACCGCGAGCAGGGACCAGCTGGCGGTGGGCACGCCCACCCGGACGCGGGCCAGGGTGGTCGGGTCCGAGTCGGGACCGGCCAGCCCTGCCGCTGCGTGCGACATCGTCGGCTCGTGGCCGACCACGAGCAGCGTGCGGACGTCGTCGGGCACGCCCTGCACGGCCTCCAGCAGCTCGCGCGGGCCGGCGTAGTAGATGGCCTCGACGAACTGGACGTCGGGAGTCGCGCCCAGGGTCGAGCGCGCGAGCTCCCACGTCTGGCGGGTCCGGACGCTCGACGAGCAGAGCACCAGGTCGGGCACCAGCCCGTCCGCGGCCAGCGCCGCGCCCACCCGGCCCGCCTGGCGACGCCCGACGAGCGAGAGGGGTCGCTGGATGTCCTCCATCCGTTCCGGGTGCTCCGCCTTGGCATGGCGCAGCAGGACGAGCTGCCGGGGGCCGGAGTCGGGCGTCACCGGCACAGGGTCCCATCATCGAGCGGTCGGGCGCACCGTGCGACGGTCACAGACCCATCGCGTGGACGCCGCCGTCGACGTGCACGATCTCGCCGGTGGTCGCCGGGAACCAGTCGGACAGGAGGGCGGCGACGGCGCGTGCGGTCGGCTCCGGGTCGCTGACGTCCCAGCCGAGGGGCGCCCGGTCCGACCAGCCCTCCTCCATGGTGTTGAAGCCGGGGATCGACTTGGCGGCCGTCGTGCGGATGGGGCCCGCCGAGACGAGGTTGACGCGGATGCCGTCGGCGCCGAGGTCGCGGGCCAGGTAGCGCGCCGTCGACTCGAACGCGGCCTTGGCCACGCCCATCCAGTCGTAGACCGGCCAGGCGTACCGTGCGTCGAACGTCAGCCCGACCACGGCGGAGCCGCGGGTGAGCAGCGGCCTGGTCGCCACGGCGAGCGACTTCAGCGAGTACGCGCTGACCTCCAGGGCCGTGGCGACGTCGGCCCACTCCCCCGCCAGGAAGTTGCCGCCCATGACGGACTGCGGTGCGAACCCGATCGAGTGCACGGCGCCGTCGAGGTGGTCGGCGTGCTCCCGCACCCGCTCCTCGAGGGCCGCCAGGTCCTCCGCCGACGTGACGTCGAGCTGCAGCACGGGAGCGGGCTTGGGCAGACGGCGTCCGATCGCCTGCGTGAGCCGGAACTGCCGGCCGAACGACGTCAGCAGCACCTCCGCGCCCTGCTCCTGCGCGAGCCGCGCCACGTGGAAGGCGATCGAGCCGTCCGTGAGGACGCCGGTGACCAGGAGTGTCTTGCCGTCGAGCAGACCCATGTGCGTTCCGTTCCCTAGATCCGTACGTTCGAACTACGAGTTGTCAGTGGCCCATGCCGAGGCCGCCGTCGACCGGGATGACCGCGCCCGAGATGTACGCGGCGGCGTCCGACGCGAGGAACTCCACGACGCGCGCCACCTCGTCGGGCTCGGCGAACCGGCCCAGCGGGATCGAGTCGCGGTAGGCCTTCTGCCGGTCCTCGGGCAGCGCGCGGGTCATGTCGGTGTCGATGAAGCCCGGCGCGACGACGTTCGCCGTGATGGCGCGCCCGCCCAGCTCGCGCGTGATCGAGCGCGCCATGCCGACCAGCGCGGACTTGGACGCCGCGTAGTTGACCTGACCGGCGGAGCCGTACAGGCCGACCACCGAGGAGATGAAGATGATGCGGCCGCGGCGCAGCCGGATCATGCCCTTGCTCGCGCGGCGCGCACAGCGGAACGACCCGGTGAGGTTGACGTCGATGACGTCGGCGAACTCCTCGTCGGACATCCGCATGAGCAGCTGGTCGCGCGTCACGCCGGCATTGGCGACGAGGACCTCGACGGGACCGTGGGCGGCCTCGATCTCCGCGAACGCGGCGTCGACGCTCGCGGTGTCGCGCACGTCACCGACGACGCCGAGCACACCCTCGGGCAGCTCGCCGGACCGGTAGATCGTGGCCACCTTGTCGCCGTTGGCGACGAAGCGCTCGGCGATCGAGCGGCCGATCCCGCGGTTGGCGCCGGTCACGAGGACGCTGCGGGCGATGTTGTCGGAAGTCTCAGGCACGGGACACGACGCTATCCGACGTCCGCCCCACGTCACGGCACCGCCCGCTCACAGGTTCGCCGGGCGCTCTTGTGGGACCTGCACAACAACGCCGAGCGGCGCAGGCCGGACTACCATCAGGTGGTGAGCAGCAACCGCAGGAGCCACGACGCCCCCGAGGGCGAGGTGCACAGGATCACCACCGCCCCGGAGCCGCTCACCGCCGACATGTCGCGGCGCGAGAGCCGGTACCTGATCCAGATGTCGATCCGGGTCGTGTGCTTCCTCGTCGCGGTCCTCACCTGGAACCACATCCCCATGTGGGTGTCGCTCGTGCTGCTCGTCGCCGCCGTGGTCCTGCCGTACGCCGCCGTCCTGCTGGCCAACGCCGGACGCGAGCGCGACGACTCCGGCGCCGCCTACCTGGGCCCGCGCGAGCTCGGCGGCGGTGACGACGTCGACGGCCTGGGTCCGGCGCCCACGCCGGGCCGGGGTCAGGAGCCCGACGCGTGAGCCTGCTCGGGCCGACGCCCGACGCGGTCGACGAGCTGATCTGCAGCGCACGCGGCTGCCGCGCGACCGCGACCTGGGGCCTGCTCTGGAACAACCCCAAGCTGCACACCCCCGAGCGACGCAAGGTCTGGCTGGCGTGCGACGACCACCGCGAGCCCCTGTCCCAGTTCCTCGGGGTGCGGGACTTCCTGCGTGACGTCGTGCCCGCCTCGACGCTGGAACGGGTCGACGCGTCATGAGCCCCGCGGTCCGCCGCGCGTCCGGCCTGGTCGTCGTCGCGCTCGTCGTCGCCGTCGCCTGCACCTTCCTCGGTCGCTGGCAGTGGAACCGGCACGTCTGGCGCGACCACGCGATCGCCGAGGTCGTGGCGAGCGAGAAGGCCGCCCCGGTCCCGCTCGACCGGCTCCTTCCGTCCGCCGGTGCTCCGCTGCCGCAGGGCGACGAGTGGCGCCAGGTCCAGGTGGTCGGGCACTACGAGCCTGGTGCGACCGTCCTGCTGCGCAACCGCCCCGTCGACGGCAACGCGGGCTATCACGCGCTGGTCCCGTTCGTCGTCGAGGACGCGTCCGTCGGGACGTCGGCCCAGCCCACCCAGGTCGGTTCGGTGCTCGTCGTCGACCGCGGCTGGGTGGAGACCGGTGAGACCTCCGCGGCGGTCGTCGATCCGCCCGCCCCACCGTCCGGGACGGTCACGGTGACCGTCAAGCTGCGCGAGGACGAGCCTGCGACCCGACGGTCGGCCCCGCCCCGGCAGGTCCAGGCCATCTCGGTCGACCAGGTGCTCGCGGCCGGCGGCATGGCCGGCGCGACGACGTTCCGGGGCTACGGCGGCCTGGTCTCCGAGTCACCGGCGCCGGCCGTCGCCCACGGCCCGCTCCAGGAGCCCAGCACGGACCCCGGCCCGCACCTGTCGTACGCGTTCCAGTGGTGGGTGTTCGCGCTCGGCGGCCTGCTGGCGTTCGGCTCGATGGCTCGACGCGAGCTCCTCGAAGCGCGGTACGAGGCCGCCCTGGGCGACGAGGACCCGGTCGAGATCGTGCCGAACGGCGACGGTCCGGCACTCTGGCCCACCCGCGACGACCCCCGGCCGGTTCGTCGACGGCCCCCTGCGAGGCGCACCCCGAGCGACCCCAACGTCCCGCACCGCCGCGGCGGTCGCGACGAGGACGCCGAGGACGCGCTCATCGACGCCCAGCTCGCCGCCTCGGAGCAGCGCTCCGCCCACTGATCGGGTGACGGCGACCCGTCGCCGAGTCGCGTGAGCACGCTTCCACGTCACACCGCGACGCAAATAGTCGCAATTTTCCGCCCCGCCGCGACGAAACTTGCAGTCGGATATCGTCCTCTTGCACCGATGTGTCCGGATCGCTACGGTCTACCGAATCGGTCACAACGCCGATGACAAACCGTACGGACCAAGCGCTCTCCACGGACGCGTGGAGTCTGCGAGGCAGCGCCGCCTCCGCCCCGACCCGAGTCCTCTCGGTCACACCCCCGCGCCAACGGCGGCCGAGGGTCGATCGGCGGTCACAGACCCGCGTCATCCCTATCGGTACTTCGAGAGTGAGAAACCCCTATGTTCGCCATGCGAACCTCGCGAGGGCGTCGCCGTGTCGGCGTCCTCGCGGCCAGCTCGGTCGTCATCGCCGCCGGCCTCGTCACCGTCTCGGGAACGGCAGCGTCGGCCGCCGCGACCGGTGGCGTCGGCGCGACCCTGCCCTACGTCGAGGTCCAGGCGGAGAACGCCGCGACCAACGGCACGATCATCGGGCCGGCCGCCGACTACAACACGCTCCCCGGCGAGGCCTCCTACCGCAAGGCGGTCACGCTGACGGGCCAGGGCAAGTACGTCGAGTTCACGACGCCGACGGCGACCAACTCGATCGACTTCCGGTACTCGATCCCCGACCAGGCCGGGGGCGCCGTCTACACGTCGCCCCTGTCGCTGTACGTCAACGGGGTCAAGCAGCCGAGCTTCACGCTGACCAACGCCTACAGCTGGTACTACTCGAGCTACCCGTTCAGCAACCAGCCGGGCTCGAACGCGCACCACTTCTACGACGAGGTCAACCGCCTCTTCACCACCACCTACCCGGCCGGCACGACCTTCCGGCTGCAGGTCGACGCGGACGCGACGGCCTCGTCGTCCACCATCGACTTCGCCGACTTCGAGAACGTGGCGGCGCCGCTGACGCAGCCGACCGGGTCGGTGTCGATCGCGACCTACGGCGCCGACGCGAGCGGCGTGAACGACTCCACGACCGCGATGACGCAGGCGATCGCAGCGGCGGGCGCCGGCGGTACGGTCTGGATCCCCGTCGGCACGTTCAAGATCCACGACCACGTGATCGTCAACAACGTGACGATCAAGGGCGCCGGCATGTGGTACTCCCGCACGACGGGCGACCGGATCGGGTTCTACGGCAACTACGCGCCGAGCCCGAGCACCAACGTGCACCTGGCCGACTTCGCGATCTTCGGGAACGTGCAGGAGCGCAACGACGCCGACCAGGTCAACGGCATCGGCGGCGCGCTGACCAACTCCACGGTCGACCGCGTGTGGATCGAGCACACCAAGGTCGGCGCGTGGATGGACGGCCCGTTCGACAACCTGGTGATGAGCGGCCTGCGGCTGCGCAACTTCACTGCGGACGGCGTGAACTTCCACGACGGCGTGACCAACAGCAGGGTGACCAACAGCGACATTCGCAACGCCGGCGACGACGGCCTGGCCACCTGGGCCGAGCAGAACGCCGACGTCAACGACTCGTTCGACCACAACACGGTGCAGTACCCGATCCTGGCCAACGGCATCGCGATCTACGGCGGCCACGACAACCTCGTCACCGACAACCGAGTGATCGACTCCGGCCTGACCCAGGGCGGCGGCATCCACGTCGCGCAGCGGTTCGCCTCGACGACGCTGGGCCGCACGGACGTGCTGCGCAACACGATCATCCGGTCGGGCAACCTCGACCCGAACTGGCAGTTCGGCGTGGGCGCCCTCTGGTTCGACGCGCGCGACGGATCGATGGCCGGCCTGACGAACGTCGACAACCTCCTCATCCAGCAGAGCCCGTTCGAGGCGATCCAGTTCGTCTCGGGCTCGAACATCTCCAACGTCAAGATCAACAACGCCACCATCCAGAACACCGGCACGTTCGTGGTGCAGGAGCAGGTGGCGGGTGCGGCGACGATCACGAACACGACGGCGACCGGCACGCAGGGGCCGTCCTCGATCTACAGCTGCAGCAACCAGTTCACCCTGACCGACGGCGGGGGCAGCTCCGGCGTCTTCGGCACCCCGTTCTGCGGCCCGTGGCCCACGCCGACTCTGCCGCCGTACCTGCCCGACAACATCTCCGGCGTGAGCGTGAGCCCGGCGGCCGTGTCGTTCGGCTCGGTGGCCACGGGCGCGACCAGCGCGGCGCAGGCCGTCACGGTCACGAACACCGGCACGACGTCGGCCACGGTCGGCGCGATCGCCGTCGCCGGTGACTTCAGCCAGACGAACACCTGTGGCACGTCGCTGGCCGCTGGTGCCTCCTGCACGGTCTCGGTGAAGTTCGCCCCGACCGCTGCGGGCAACCGCACCGGCAACCTGTCGGTGACCGCGAACGGGTCGGCCAACGCCGTGCCGCTGTCCGGCACGGGCGTCGCGCCCGGACCCATCCTCGGCACCAACCCGGGCTCGCTCACGTTCGGCAGCACGGTCGTCGGCGTTACCAGCGCGACCCAGACCGTCACCGTCGCCAACACGGGCACCACCGCGGCGAACGTCTCGGGCGTGGCCGTGACCGGCGACTACACGCAGACCAGCACCTGCACCGCGGTGGCCGTCGGTGGGTCGTGCGCGGTGACGGTGTCCTTCCGGCCCACGGCGTCGGGCACCCGCACGGGCACCCTGACCGTGACCAGCAACGCCAACAACAGCCCGACCACGGTCGCCCTGTCGGGGACCGCCATCGACTCCACCACCAACATCGCGCAGGGCAAGACCGCCACCGCGAGCTCGGTCACCAACAGCGCCCAGGCGGCCGCCAACGCGGTCGACGGCGACGCGTCCACGTACTGGGAGAGCGCGAACGGAGCGTTCCCGCAGTGGCTCCAGGTCGACCTCGGCGCTGCCACCAGCATCGGCAAGGTCACCCTCAAGCTCCCGCCGGCCACGGCGTGGGCCACGCGGACGCAGACGCTCTCGGTGCAGACCAGCACCGACGGCACCTCGTTCAGCACGGTCGCGTCCGGGACGTACACCTTCAACCCGGCCGACGCGACGCCCAACACCGCCGCGATCACCAACCCGGCGACCACCGCTCGCTACGTACGCGTCAACATCACCGCCAACTCGGGCTGGCCCGCGGGTCAGGTCTCCGAGCTGCAGGTGTTCCCCAGCGGGACCGTCACCCCGACGGCTTCGCTGACCACCAGCACCGGCTCGCTCACGTTCGCCGGTCAGACGGTGAGCACCACGAGCGCGGCCCAGACCGTGACGGTCACGAACACGGGGACCGCCGCCGCCACGCTGTCGACCGTCGTCGCGAGCGGCGACTTCTCGCAGACGAACACCTGCGGAGCCTCCATCGCGGTCAACGCCTCGTGCGCGGTCTCGGTGAAGTTCTCGCCGACGGCCACGGGCAACCGGACCGGGACGTTGACGATCAGCAGCAACGCCTCGAACAGCCCGACCACGGTCGCACTGAGCGGCACCGGCACGTCGGCCGCGACGGCGTCGTTGTCGGCCGGCCCGTCGTCGCTCACGTTCGGCTCGACCACGGTGGGCACGCCCAGCGCCGTCCAGAACGTGACGATCACCAACACGGGTGGGGCGGCCGCGACGATCTCGGGCGTCGCCTCTACCGGTGACTTCTCGCAGACCAGCACCTGCTCCGGCTCGCTCGCCGCGGGTGCCACCTGCACGGTCGCCGTCACCTTCCAGCCGACCGCCACCGGTGCGCGCACCGGCTCGGTCACCGTGACCAGCAACGCCGCCAACAGCCCGACGACCGTCGCCCTCACGGGCACGGGCGCCGGCACCGTGACCGGCAACCTGGCGCTGAACAAGCCCACCAGCGAGTCCTCGCACGCCGACGTCTACCCGTCGGGCAACGTGACGGACGGCAACGCCAGCACGTACTGGGAGAGCGCCAACAACGCCTTCCCGCAGTGGGTGCAGGTGGACCTCGGATCGGCCCAGTCGATCAACAAGGTCACGCTCAAGCTGCCGCCCGCCACCTCGTGGGCCGCCCGGACCGAGACGCTCTCGATCCAGGGCAGCACCAACGGCACGACCTGGACGACGCTGTCGCCGTCCGCGGTCGTGCAGTTCGACCCGGCCACGGGCAACACCAAGGACGTGACCTTCACGACCGCCTCCGTGCGGTACGTGCGGATCAACGTCACGGCCAACTCGTCCTGGCCCGCGGGTCAGTTCTCCGAGGTCGAGGTCTACGGGCCGGGCAGCACGGGGACGGCCACCCTGGCCGCCTCGCCGGCGAGCCTCTCGTTCGGCAGCACCACCGTGAACGCGACGAGCGCGGCGCAGACCGTGACGATCTCCAACACGGGCGGCGCCTCGGCTTCCTTGAGCGGTGTCACGATCGGCGGCGACTTCGCCGAGACCACCACCTGCGGTGCCACCCTGGCCGCCGGTGCGTCGTGCACCGCGAGCGTGACGTTCCGTCCGACGGCCGTCGGGACCCGGACCGGAACCCTGACGGTCGCGAGCACCGCCAGCAACCCGACGCTCACGGTCGCGCTCTCCGGGACCGGCACCGCGCCGAGCTCGGCGACGTTGACCGCCAACCCGACGAGCCTGACGTTCGCCGGCACCACGGTCGGTTCGTCGTCTGCGACGCAGGACGTGTCGATCGCGAACACGGGGACGGCCGCGGCTGCCGTGAGTGGCGTCTCGGTCAGCGGTGACTACACGGACACGACGACCTGCGGCGCCTCACTGGCCGCCGGCGCGTCGTGCACCGTCACCGTGACGTTCCGTCCGACCGCCGCCGGCACCCGCACGGGCACCGTCACGGTCGCGAGCAACGCCACCGACCCGACGCTCGCCGTGGCCCTGTCGGGCACGGGGAACGCCGCCGCCACCGCGACGATCGTCGCCAACCCGACGAGCCTGACGTACGGCGCCACCGCCGTGGGTTCGTCGAGCGCCACCCAGTCCGTCACGTTCACCAACACCGGCGGCGCGTCCGCCAACGTGCTCGGTGTGACGGCCGGCGGTGACTTCAGCCGGACCACCACCTGCGGCACGACGCTCGGCGCCGGCAGCACGTGCACCGCGACGATCACGTTCACGCCCACCGCCGCAGGCACCCGCACGGGCAGCCTGACGTTCTCGAGCTCCGCGACCAACAGCACGTTGACGGTCCCGCTCTCGGGCACGGGCGGCACCAGCACGGCGACCGACCAGGCGGCGGGCAAGACGATGACCTCGTCGTCCGACACCTTCACGTTCGTCGCGGCCAACGCCAACGACGGGTCGCTGACCACCTACTGGGAGGGCGCGCTGCCAGCCTGGCTGAACGTCGCCATGCGGGCCAACGTCACCATCGCCTCGGTGGTGGTCAAGCTCAACCCGGACCCGTCGTGGGGGACGCGCACGCAGACGTTCTCCATCGAGGGGCGTGACCAGTCCGGCGGCAGCTACACCACCATCAAGCCGTCCGCGACGTACACGTTCACGCAGGGCACCAACGTGGTGACCATCCCGGTCAGCGCGACCGCAGCAGACCTGCGGCTGTCGTTCACGGGCAACTCGGGCGCGTCCGGCGGTCAGGTGGCCGAGCTCCAGGTGCTGGGCGTCCCCGCCCCGAACCCGGACCTCGCCGCCAGCAACGTCGCGTCGTCGCCCGCGTCCCCCCTGGAGACCGACGCCGTCACGCTGAGCGCCAAGGTCACCAACATCGGCACGGCGTCCGCCGCGGCGAGCACGGTGAGCTTCTACCTCGGCACGACGAAGGTGGGGACGGCCAACGTCGCCGCCCTCGCCGCGGGTGCGTCGGCCACGGTCTCGGTGAACGCCGGACCGCAGACGGCCGGCACCTACGCCACGTCGGCGGTCGTCGACGAGGGCAACGCGATCGTCGAGCAGAGCGAGGCCAACAACAGCGCGACAGGCCCGGCACTGACCGTGGCCCCCGTGCAGAGCGCCGACCTCGTCGCGACGACCGGCTGGTCGCCGACCTCCCCGTCGGGCGGTCAGACCGTCACCTTCACGACGACGGTCAAGAACCAGGGCAACCAGCCGTCCAGCTCGGCGGCGCACGGCGTGACGGTGACGATCAAGGACCAGACGGGTGCGGTCATCACGACGCTCACCCCGACGGCACCGGGCGGCGTCATCGCCGCCGGCGCGAGCGTCAACGTGACCGCCGGGACCTGGACGGCCGTGAACGGCAAGTTCACGGTGACCACCACGGTCGCCGCGGACACCGCCGAGCTCGCGGTCAAGCAGGCCAACAACACCACGGTCCAGTCGCTGTCGGCCGGCCGTGGCGCATCGATGCCGTACGACTCCTACGAGGCGGAGGACGGCACGCTCGCGGGCGGGGCGGCCACGGTCGGACCCAACCGCACGATCGGCGACCTCGCGGGTGAGGCGTCCGGCCGCAAGGCCGTCCGTCTGAACGCGACCGGCGCGTCGGTCTCGTGGACGGCCCGAGCGGCGACCAACACGCTCGACGTGCGCTACTCCATCCCGGACGGCACCACGACGACACTCGGGGTGTTCAACGGTTCGACCCAGGTGGGCACGGTCAACCTGGTGTCCAAGTACGCGTGGCTGTACGGGGCCGAGGCCTCGCCGCAGAACTCGGGCACCGGCCCGCGGCACATCTACGACGAGGCGAACGTGGTCCTGTCCACGACCGTCCCGGCGGGTGCCACGCTCTCGGTGCGCAACACCACGGGCGCGGACATCACGGTCGACTTCGTCCAGCTCGAGCTGGCGACGCCGATCGCCAACCCGGACCCGACGCACCTGATCACGGTCACGGGCTTCGACACCTCGGCGATCCAGACGGCCCTCAACACGGCCAACCAGAGCGCCACGGCCACCGGCATCTACCTCCCGGCGGGCGACTACCAGGTGGCGCAGAAGTTCCAGATCGGCCAGAAGCCGCTGCAGGTCGTCGGCGCCGGGCCGTGGTTCACGCGGCTCATCGCGCCGCAGGACCAGGAGAACACCGACATCGGGTTCACGCCGAACGGCGCCGGTGCCACGGGTTCGCAGTTCCGGAACTTCGCGGTGCTCGGCAACTACACCAGCCGGGCCGACGGCTCCGGTCAGGTGTTCCCGCTGACCAACGTCACCAGCATCACGATCGACAACGTGTGGGTCGCCCACACGGTCGTGATGGTCTGGGGCCAGAACGTGGACAGCTCGACGTTCACCAACAACCGCATCGACGACACGTTCGCCGACGGGATCACGCTGGCGAACGACAGCTCGGGCAACACGCTGCGCAACATGGCGGCGCACGCCACGGGTGACGACAGCTTCGCGCTGTTCAACGCCCAGGACGTCCACGCGGGCACCGTCTCGAACAACCTCGAGGAGAACCTCACGGCGATCCTCACCTGGCGCGCCAGCGGGTTCGCGGTCTACGGAGGCTCCGGGAACACGTTCCGGAACCTCTACGCCGCTGACCAGCTGACGTACCCCGGGCTGACGATCTCGTCGATCAACTTCGGGATCCCGTTCGTCGGGTTCAGCGGGACGACGACGTTCGACAGCATCTCGATCGTCCGGTCGGGCGGCCACTTCTGGGGCCAGCAGGTCTTCCCCGGCTTGTGGCTCAACTCCGGCGACGGGACGTTCACCGGGATCCGGGTCAGCAACGTCGACATCGTCGACCCCACGTACGACGGGGTCATGTTCCAGACGAAGTACGTCGGCAGCAGCGCCACCAACCCGGTGGCCGACACCGTGCTGACCAACGTCACGGTCGACCGGGCGAACGAGCCCCGGTCGGACGGCAGCAACGTCGACGCGACCGCGTCGTCGTTCAACCTCACCGGCCGCGTGGGCAACGCGGTCTGGTGCAACGCCCTCCCGGAGCCCGGTCAGGGACCGGCCATCGGGGCGGCAACCTTCACCAACCTGGTGATGACGAACAGCTCGCACGACATCGTCAACACCTGCCCGGGCTTCACGATCACCCGCAACTAGGGAAGGACGGACAGACGAGCGGCCGGTGCCCGACGGGGCACCGGCCGTTGGTCGTCCTGGCCCTCGCCGCCAAGGCGCTCGAGAACGGCAGTTCGTCACGAGACCGGCAGTTCAATCTGCCGTTCTCGCGACGAAGTGCCGTTCTCGGCACCCGGGAGGGGGGCCGAGCCGAGAGGGTCAGGCCAGGGCGATCAGGTCCAGGTAGCCCGGGTTCCAGAGGTCCTCGTCGCCGTCCGGCAGCAGCAGGACGCGCTCCGGGTCGAGGGCTGCGACGGCACCCTCGTCGTGCGAGACCAGCACGACCGCACCCGCGTACCCGCGCAGCGCCGCGAGGATCTCCTCGCGGGACGCCGGGTCGAGGTTGTTCGTCGGCTCGTCGAGGAGCAGGACGTTGGCCGACGAGACGACGAGGGCCGCGAGCGCGAGGCGCGTCTTCTCCCCACCCGACAGCACCCGGGCCGGCTTGTCGGCGTCGTCGCCCGAGAACAGGAACGACCCGAGGACGGACCGCACCTGCGTCTCCGTCAGGTCCGGCGCGGCCGACTTCAGGTTCTCGACGACCGTGCGGTCGAGGTCGAGCGTCTCGTGCTCCTGCGCGTAGTAGCCCAGCTTGAGCCCGTGCCCGGGGTGGACGTCGCCGGTGTCGGACTGCTCGATGCCCCCGAGGATGCGCAGCAGCGTCGTCTTGCCCGCGCCGTTGAGGCCCAGCACGACGACCTTGCTCCCCCGGTCGATCGCCAGGTCGACGCCGGTGAAGACCTCCTGCGAACCGTAGGTCTTGGACAGGTCGCTCGCCGTCAGCGGCGTCTTGCCGCAGGCCGCGGGCTCGGGGAACCGCAGGCGCGCCACCTTGTCGGACGCGCGCACGTCCTCGAGGCCCGACAGCAGGCGCTCTGCCCGGCGGGCCATGTTCTGCGCGGCGACGGTCTTGGTGGCCTTGGCGCGCATCTTGTCGGCCTGCGCCATGAGCGTCGAGGCCTTCTTCTCGGCGTTGGCCCGCTCGCGGCGGCGGCGCTTCTCGTCCGTCTCGCGCTGCTGCAGGTACGCGTCCCAGCCGAGGGCGTACTGGTCGAGCTGCGAGCGGTTGGCGTCCAGGTGGAACACCTTGTTGACCACGGCGCGCAGCAGGTCGGCGTCGTGCGAGATGACGATGAGACCGCCCGAGTACCCCTTGAGGTAGTCGCGCAGCCACATGATCGAGTCGGCGTCGAGGTGGTTGGTGGGCTCGTCGAGGAGCAGGGTCTCGACGCCGGAGAACAGGATGCGGGCCAGCTCGACGCGACGGCGCTGACCGCCCGAGAGCGTGCCGATCGTCTGGCTCAGCACGCGCTCGTCGAGCCCGAGGTTCGACGCGATCCGGTGCGCCTCGGACTCGGCGGCGTACCCGCCCGCCGCGTTGAACCGCGCGTCGAGGCGCGTGTACCGGTCCATCGCCTTCTCGCGGACCGCCTCGTCCTCGCTGCCCATCGCGGTCTCGGTCGCGCGCAGCGACCGCACGATCTCGTCGAGACCCCGGGCACTGAGGACCCTGTCCATCGCGAGCTGGTCGAGGTCGCCGGTGCGCGGGTCCTGCGGCAGGTAGCCGACCTCACCGGACCGGACGATCTGGCCCGCGGTCGGTTGCGTCTCGGCCGCCAGGGTCTTGGTCAGCGTCGTCTTGCCGGCGCCGTTGCGACCGACCAGACCGATCCGGTCGCCGGCCGCGATGCGGAACGACGACTCCTCGAGCAGCACACGTGCGCCGATGCGCAGCTCGACAGCCTGGGCGGTGATCACTTGACGGTTTCCTCCGATATAGCCGTGCGGCTCTTGGTCGCACGCACAAACGCCAGCAAGTCTACGTGGGGCTAGCGTCGTGACCGGTCGATCGGGTGGATCTCGCGCCGTCGGCCGGCGGGGACGCCCGTGTTCCTTCGTGCCCAGCTCCACGACGATCAAGGGGTAGCCATGTCCACCGCGCCTGACGCCGTACCTGCAGTCACCGACTCTGCCACGCTGGCCGCACCGGTCGCCCGGTCCTCCGTGGCCACGGACGTCGCCCTCATCGCCAGCTTCGCCGCCTTCATCGCCGTCTGCGCGATCCTGCCCGCCATCCCGACCGGCGACTCGGGCGTGCCGATCACGCTGCAGACGTTCGGGGTCATCCTGGCCGGTCTGGTGCTGGGCTGGCGTCGAGGTGCGCTCGCCGTACTCCTGTACCTCGCGGTCGGCCTGGCCGGCGTGCCCATCTTCTCGGGCGGCGCCGGCGGGATCGCCGTCCTGGCGGGCGCGTCCGTCGGGTACCTCCTCGCCTTCCCGTTCGGCGCAGCTCTCGCCGGCGCGTTCGCCAGCCTGGGCATCCGCTGGAGCGCCCCCGGCACCAAGGCCGGTCCGGGCTGGCTGTACCCGTTCCTCGTGCTGTCGGGGATCCTCGGCAGCTTCCTGACCATCCACGTCGGCGGGATCGTCGGCCTGATGGTCCGCCTCGACCTCACCTTCCACGAGGCGCTCGTCATCGACGCCCACTTCATCCCCGGCGACATCCTCAAGAACCTCGCGGCCGGGGCCGTGGCGCTGGCCATCTTCAAGGCCTTCCCCGACATGCTGCGCACCCGCCGCTGACGACTCCGTGATCACGCTCGACGAGGTCCTCGTCACCGCCTACAGCCCCGATCCCGCGGGCGGTGCGGACCGCATCGTGCGCCTGCTCGGGCCGGTGACGCTGGACCTCGGCGAGCGTCGCATCGCGATCGTCGGCGCCAACGGCTCCGGCAAGTCGACCCTCGCGCGGCTGCTCAACGGCCTCGTCCTGCCCGCGTCGGGCTCCGTCCACGTCGACGGGCTCGACACCGGGCGCGACGGGGCCGCGGTGCGTCGGCGGGTCGGGTTCATGTTCACCGATCCCGACGCCCAGGTCGTGATGCCGACGCCGCTGGAGGACGTCGCCCTCTCCCTACGTCGGCTCAAGCTGGCCCCCGAGGCTCGCGACGAGGTCGCGCGGGCCGCGCTCGGCCGGCTCGGGCTCGCCGACCGCGCCGAGCTCCCCGTGCACGCCCTGTCCGGTGGTCAGCGCCAGCTGCTCGCGCTCGCAGCCGTCCTGGCCACCGGGCCCGCGGTCCTCGTGGCCGACGAGCCGACCACGCTTCTCGACCTGCGCTGGCGCCGCGTCGTGGACGACCTGCTCGCCTCCCTGGACCAGCAGGTCATCGTCGTGACGCACGACCTGGACGCGGCCCTGCGTGCCGACCGCGTGCTGGTGGTCGACGACGGGTCGGTCGTGTTCGACGGCGAGCCCGCCCCGGCGATCGCGTACTACCGGGACCTCATGACGGGGGTGCCGCGCCCGTGAGCCAGGGACCTCTGCGACCTCCGTGGTCCGGGCCGCTCGGCCTGTACCACCCCGGTTCGAGCGTCGTGCACCGTGCGCCGGCCGGCCTCAAGCTCTCGTTCCTCGCCGTCTTCGCGATCGTGGTGGTGCTCGCCCACGGACCGGCGTCGGCGCTGGCCGCGCTCGGGATCGCGCTGCTGCTGCAGGTGGTGGCCCACGTGCCCTGGCACCGCACCACGCGGGGGCTCGTCCCCACCCTCGTCACCGCGGCGCTGATCGGCGCCTACCAGTGGTGGGCGCGGGACTGGCAGACCGCCTTCGAGGTGGCCGTCGACCTCGTCGCCCTGGTGCTCGCCGGAGCCGTCGTGACCGCGACCACGCGCGCCGACCTGCTCCTCGATGTGCTGGCTCGCCTCGTCCGCCCGCTGCGGCACATCGGGCTCGACCCCGAGATGTTCGCGCTCACCGTCGGGCTGTTCCTGCGCACGATCCCGCTCCTGGCCCGCACGTCGATGGAGGCCCGCGACGCCGCACGCGCCCGCGGCCTGGAGCGCAACCCCCGGGCCGTGCTCGTGCCCGCCGCCGTGCGGATGGTCGCCCACGCGCGGACCACCGGCGATGCCCTGGCCGCGCGCGGCCTCGGCGAGGACTGAAAAGACCACGCGCCCGGTGTGGGCTGCGGTACGTTCTCGGCGTCCACGCGCAGAGCGGAGCCTCCCGATGACCGACCCGCACGAGCGGCGTCCGGATGAGCCCGGGCCGTACCCGCAGGGGCCCTACCCCCAGGGGCCGTACCCGCAGGGGCCCTACCCGCCGCCGCCGTACGGTCCCGGACCGTACGCGCCCGGTTACGACCCGTTGGCGAAGTCCAAGGTCGTCGCCGGGCTCCTCGGGATCTTCCTGGGTCACTTCGGCGTGCACCGGTTCTACCTCGGCTACAACCGCGAAGGCCTGACCATGCTGCTCATCGCGGTGGTCGGCGGGATCGTCACCTGCGGCATCGCCTGGATCGCGGTGGGCATCTGGGGTCTGGTCGAGGGCATCCTCTACCTCGTCGGCACGCCGGGTACGCAGTGGACCCACGACGCGACGGGCCGCCCGCTGAGCGGCTGAGCGCGCTCGCTACTACCTTGCGTGGATGACGTTCCAGGAGGGTGGCAGCTTCGACGCCGGGCGCGTGCGCAGGCGTGGACCCGGCAAGGGCGGCGTCGCCGTCGGCGGTGGGATCGGTGGCATCGCGGTCGTCGCGCTGATCCTCATCCTGCAGGCCACCGGCCACAGCGACGTGGCGAACGTGGTCAACCAGGTGGCCGGCGGCGCGGAAGGCGGCGGCCAGCAGGCGGAGAGCACCCTCGGGGCGTGCTCCGCCGCGCAGGCCAACAGCGACCGCGACTGCCGGCTCGAGGGGACCATCGAATCGCTCGACGTCTACTGGGCCGCCACGGTGCCGACCGTGTTCAGCCAGCCCGGTGTCGTCTCGTTCCAGCAGGCCACGAGCACGGGCTGCGGCGACGCATCCGCCTCCAGCGGTCCGTTCTACTGCCCGCCCGACCAGACGATCTACCTCGATGTCAGCTTCTACGACGACCTGGAGTCGCAGCTCGGCGCCCAGGACGGGCCGCTCGCCGAGGAGTACGTGACCGCGCACGAGTACGGCCACCACATCCAGCAGCTGACGGGGGTGATGGACAAGGCGAAACGGCAGGGCACGGGCGCCGACTCCGACTCGGTGCGCACCGAGCTGCAGGCCGACTGCTACGCCGGCATGTGGGTCGGCGACGCGACCGAGACGATCGATCCGGACACGGGCAAGCCGTTCCTCGACCCGATCACCCAGGAGCAGCTGCAGAATGCTCTCGGCGCGGCGTCCGCTGTGGGCGACGACCACATCCAGAAGCAGTCGGGCGGCCAGGTGAACCCCGACGCCTTTACGCACGGCACGAGCGCACAGCGCGAGCGATGGTTCACCACCGGGTACGAGAACGGCACGCTCGACGCGTGTGACACCTTCTCGGCGAGCACGCTGTGAGCGACTACACCGTCAGGGCGCTGACCCCCGACACGTGGGACGCGTTCGCACGCCTGGCCGAGAAGCACAACGGCGTCTGGGGCGGCTGCTGGTGCACCTGGTTCCACCCGCGCTTCCCCGAGAAGCTGCCCGGCGCCGAGGGAAACCGTCTCCTCAAGGAGCGGCTCGTCCACGAGGGCGTCGCGCACGCGGCCCTCGTCTTCGACGGCGACGACGCAGTCGCCTGGTGCGAGTACGGGACGCCCGACGAGCTGCCGAGCATCTATCACCGCAAGCAGTACGAAGCCGGCCTGGAGAACCCGCCCGACTACCGGATCACCTGCTTCTTCGTCGACCGGGACTACCGGCGCCGTGGGATGTCCGGTCATGCCCTGCGCGGCGCGATCGACCTCATCGCAGCGGCGGGCGGCGGCCTGGTCGAGGCGTACCCGCACGACACGGGCGGCGTGAAGAAGTCGGCGTCGTTCCTCTACAACGGCACCCGCACGCTCTTCGAGAACGCCGGCTTCGCGTACCAACGGCCCAAGGGCCAGGGCAACTGCGTGATGACGATGACCGTCCGACACGACGAAGGGGACCCGTAGGTCCCCTTCGCACGCTCAGATGTTGAAGCCGAGGGCCCGCATCTGCTCGCGGCCGTCGGGCGTGATCTTCTCGGGGCCCCACGGCGGCATCCAGACCCAGTTGATGCGGAATCCGTCGACGATGCCGTCGAGGGCGGTCGCGGACTGGTCCTCGATGACGTCGGTCAGCGGGCAGGCCGCGGACGTGAGGGTCATGTCGATGATCGCGGTGTTCGTCTGGTCGATGACGACGCCGTAGATGAGGCCGAGGTCGACGACGTTGATCCCGAGCTCGGGGTCGATGACGTCGCGCAGGGCCTCCTCGACGTCGGCGACCGTCGACGGGGTCGGGCTGGCTGCAGTTCCAGAAATCGTCATGAGTCCTCCGTGGGACGGGCGCCGGTCTTGATGAGTGCGTCGGTGAGCGCGGACCAGCCGAGCAGCGCGCACTTGATGCGGGCGGGGTACTTGGCCACGCCGGTGAAGGCGGTCGCGTCGCCGAGCGAGTCCTCGGCGGCCTCGTCGTCCAGGCCGTTGCCGCGGGCGGACATCAGCTCACGGAACGTGCCGCCGAGCTGGTCGACCGTCGCGAGGTCGTTGCCGACGACGAGATCGACGAGGACCGAGACGGACGCCTGCGAGATGCTGCAGCCCTGACCCTCCCAGCGGACGTCGCGCACGACCCCGTCCTCGAGGTCGACCTGCAGCGTCACCTCGTCGCCGCACGTCGGGTTGACCTGGTGCGACTCGCCGACGTGCTCGCCGGCGAGGCCGAGGCCTCGACCGTGCGGGAACTTGGCGTGGTCGAGGATGACCTGCTGGTACAGCTGCTCCATCGAGGAACTCATGACACCTCCAGACCGAAGAACGCCCGGACCCCCGTGAGTGCTTCCCGGAAGACCTCGATCTCCTCGTCCGTCGTGTAGACCGCGGCGCTGGCGCGCGAGGTCGACGCGACGCCGAACCGGCGGTGCAGCGGCTGCGCGCAGTGGTGGCCTACCCGGACCGCGACGCCCGCGTCGTCGAGCACCTGGCCCACGTCGTGCGCGTGCACCCCGTCGACGACGAACGAGACGGTGGCCAGCCGGTCGCGGGTGTCGGTCGGGCCGATGACCCGCACGCCCGGCACGGACGCCACCGCGTCGAGCAGCAGCCCGGCCAGGTGGTGCTCGTGGGCGGCGACGGCGTCCATGCCCAGCTCGGCCAGGTAGGAGGCCGCGGCGCCCATCCCGACGGCCTGGGACACCATCTGCGTGCCGGCCTCGAACCGCTGCGGCGGCGGCGCGTAGGTGGTCTGCTCCATGGTGACGACCTCGACCATCGACCCACCCGTGGTGACGGGCGGCATGGCCTCGAGCAGCTCGCGGCGGCCGTACAGGGCACCCACCCCCGTCGGGCCGAGCATCTTGTGCCCGGAGAACGCGGCGAAGTCGACGCCCAGCGCCGTGAGGTCGACGGGCAGGTGCGGCACGGACTGGCACGCGTCGAGCACCGTGAGCGCGCCGACCGACCGTGCCTTCGCGACGAACGGCGCGACGGGCGTGATCGCACCCGTGACGTTCGACGCATGCGTGAACGCGAGCACCTTGGTCCGCTCGGTCACGACCGTGTCGAGCTCGTCGACCCGGATGCGGCCGTCGTCGTCGACCCCGATCCAGCGCAGCGTCGCGCCGGTGCGGGCGGCGAGCTCCTGCCACGGGACGAGGTTGGCGTGGTGCTCGGCCTCCGTGACGACGATCTCGTCACCCGGCCGCAGCACGAACCGCTGGGCGGCCGCTCCCCCGCGCCCGAGAGTGGCGTTCGACATCGCGTACGCGACCAGGTTGATCCCCGCAGTCGCGTTGGACGTCCAGATCAGCGACCCCGGCGAGACGCCCACGAACGAGGCGACCCGCCCGCGCGCGTCCTCGAACGCCTCGGTGGCTTCCTCGGCCAGCTGGTGCGCGCCGCGGTGCACGGCGGCGTTGCGCTGGATGTAGAAGTCCTGCTCGGCGTCGAGGACGACCTCGGGCTTCTGCGAGGTGGCCCCCGAGTCGAGGTACACCAGCGGGCGTCCGCCGCGCAGGGTCCGCGCGAGCAGCGGGAAGTCCGCGCGCACGGCGGCCAGCTCGGACGCGTCGAGCGTCCGGGCCGGAACCTCGAGGGTGCTGGTCATGGGGAGCCTCAGGCCTCTCAGATAACCGAAGTGCTCGTCAGGAAGCGGTCGTAGCCCTCGTTCTCGAGGCGGTCGGCCAGCTCGGGGCCACCCTCCTCGGCCACGCGGCCGTCGACGAACACGTGCACGAAGTCGGGCTTGATGTAGCGCAGGATCCGCGTGTAGTGCGTGATCAGCAGCACGCCGACGTCCGGGTTCTGACGGACGCGGTTGACACCCTCGGACACGACCCGCAGCGCGTCGACGTCGAGGCCCGAGTCCGTCTCGTCGAGGATCGCGAACTTGGGCTTGAGCAGCTCCATCTGGAGGATCTCGTGGCGCTTCTTCTCCCCGCCGGAGAAGCCCTCGTTGACCGAGCGCTCGGCGAACGTGGGGTCCATGCGCAGGTCGTCCATCGCGGTGCGCACGTCCTTGACCCACGTGCGCAGCGGGGGCGCCTGGCCGTCGATGGCGGTCTTGGCGGTGCGCAGGAAGTTGGACACGCTCACGCCGGGGACCTCGACCGGGTACTGCATGGCCAGGAACAGGCCGGCGCGGGCGCGGGCGTCGACCGACAGTGCCAGGACGTCCTCGCCGTCGAGCGTGACCGTGCCGCTGGTCACGTGGTACTTCGGGTGGCCGGCCAGCGAGTAGGCCAGCGTCGACTTGCCGGAGCCGTTGGGGCCCATGATGGCGTGCGTCTCGCCGCTCGCGACGGTCAGGTCGACGCCGCGCAGGATCTGCTTGGGGCCTTCCTTGGTCTCGACGCTGACGTGCAGGTCGCGGATCTCCAGGGTGGACATGCTGTTCCTTCCAGACTTCTCAGAGCGGGGAGTCGACGTCGACCAGCACGCGCTGGCCGTCGACGGTCACGGGGTAGACAGGGACGGCGCGCACGGCGGGCGGGCCGGTGGGCTTGCCGGTGCGCAGGTCGAAACGGGAGCCGTGGAGCCAGCACTCGATGGTGCAGCCCTCGACCTCGCCGTCGGACAGCGAGACCGCGCCGTGCGAGCAGATGTCGCTGATGGCGTGGAGCTCGCCTGCGTCGTCGCGCACGACCGCGACCTCGACCGGGCCGTTCTCACCTTCGAGCTCGACGCGGAACGTGCCCTCGACAGGCACGTCCTCGTCGTAGCAGGCCAGCTGGGCGCTCATGCACGCTCCGTGGTGGCGCCCACCTCGGAACCCTCGACGGCGGTGCTGTCCAGGACGCTCATCGACTTCTCGAGCTCGCGCTCGATGGCGCCGATGAGGCGCTCCTCGACCGACGGGACGCCGATCTCGTGGATGAGCTCAGCGAAGAAGCCGCGCACCACGAGCCGGCGCGCGTCGGGCTCGGGGATGCCGCGGGCGCGCAGGTAGAAGAGCTGCTCGTCGTCGAACCGGCCGGTCGCGCTCGCGTGGCCCGCGCCCGCGATGAGACCGGTCTCGATCTCGAGGTTCGGCACGGAGTCCGCACGGGCACCGTCGGACAGGACCAGGTTGCGGTTGAGCTCGTACGTGTCGGTGCCCTCGGCGGCAGCGCGGATGAGCACGTCGCCCACCCAGACCGTGTGCGCACCCTCGCCCTGCAGCGCACCCTTGTAGGCCACGCGGGAGACGCAGTTGGGCACCGCGTGGTCGACGAAGAGCCGCTGCTCCTGGTGCTGGCCGGCGTCGGCGAAGTAGAGGCCGAGCATCTTGACGCTGGCACCCTCGCCGACGAACTCCGCGTCCGGCGTGATGCGCACGACATCGCCGCCGAGCGTCACGGCGATGTGCTTGACGGTCGCGTCGCGGCCGATGCGCAGGCGGTGGCTCGTGGCGTGGACCGAGCCGTCGGCCCAGTCGTGCACCGAGACGACGGTCAGGTGCGAGCCCTCGTCGGCGACGACCTCGACGGTCTCGGTGAGCGACGCGTGCCCGATGTGGTCGATGACGACGACGGCCTGCGAGAACGCCTCCGCGTGCACGAGCAGGTGCGTCGCGCTGGGCACGATCGTGCCCTCGACGCCCTCGATGCGGATCGACGTCACCTCGGAGGCGACGGCCTCCTTCGGGATCGTGACGACGGTGGCCCGCGGGAACGATGCCCAGGCGACGGCAGAGGTCCGGTCGCCCGGCTGGCCGGCCTTGCCCAGGCGCGCGTCGTCGCGGTCGACGATCTCGACCTTGACCTCGGGTGCCTCGACGACCGTCGTCAGCACGCCGTGGCCGTCCAGGACGCCCTCGGTCGAGCCCGCGAACAGCGGCGCGAGGCGGTCGACCGGCGAGAACCGCCACTCCTCCTCGCGCCCGTTCGGCACGGGGAAGTCGGCGACGTCGAACGACGTGGGCCGCGACGCACGGGACGCCTCGGGCGACGGCCCGGCGCCGTGGGTGTGGCTTCCGTCGGCGACCGCGCGCGAATGGTCGGTCGACAGGGAGTCAGTTGCGGTCGTCATCAGCCGACGGCCCCTTCCATCTGCAGCTCGATGAGGCGGTTCAGCTCGAGGGCGTACTCCATGGGCAGCTCACGCGCGATGGGCTCGACGAACCCCCGCACGATCATGGCCATGGCCTCGGTCTCGGGCATGCCTCGGGACATCAGGTAGAACAGCTGGTCCTCGCTCACGCGCGACACGGTCGCCTCGTGGCCCATCGACACGTCGTCCTCGCGGACGTCGACGTACGGATAGGTGTCGGACCGGGAGATCTGGTCGACGAGCAGCGCATCGCAGAGCACGTTCGACGCGGAGTGGTGGGCGCCCTCGAGCACCTGCACCAGACCGCGGTAGGACGTGCGGCCACCGCCGCGCGCGACGGACTTGGAGACGATCGAGCTGGACGTGTGCGGCGCGGCGTGCACCATCTTGGCGCCGGCGTCCTGGTGCTGGCCGGCACCGGCGAACGCGATCGACAGGGTCTCGCCGCGGGCGTGCTCGCCCATCAGGTAGATGGCCGGGTACTTCATGGTGACCTTGGAGCCGATGTTGCCGTCGACCCACTCCATCGTGGCGCCCTCGGCCGCGGTCGCCCGCTTGGTGACGAGGTTGTACACGTTGTTCGACCAGTTCTGGATGGTCGTGTACCGCACGCGGGCGTTCTTCTTCACGATGATCTCGACGACCGCCGAGTGCAGCGAGTCGCTCGAGTACACGGGAGCAGTACAACCCTCGACGTAGTGGACGTACGAACCCTCGTCGGCGATGATCAGCGTCCGCTCGAACTGGCCCATGTTCTCGGTGTTGATACGGAAGTAGGCCTGCAGCGGGATCTCGACGTGCACGCCCGGCGGGACGTAGACGAACGAGCCGCCCGACCAGACGGCCGTGTTCAGCGACGCGAACTTGTTGTCCCCGGGCGGGATGACCGAGCCGAAGTACTGCTCGAACATCTCGGGGTACTGCTTCAGAGCCGTGTCGGTGTCGAGGAAGATGACGCCCTGCTCCTCGAGCGACTCCTGGATCTGGTGGTAGACCACCTCGGACTCGTACTGCGCGGCGACGCCGGCGACGAGGCGCTGCTTCTCGGCCTCGGGGATGCCCAGGCGGTCGTACGTGCTCTTGATGTCGTCGGGCAGGTCCTCCCAGCTGGTGGCCTGCTTCTCGGTGGAGCGCACGAAGTACTTGATGTTGTCGAAGTCGATGCCGGACAGGTCCGAGCCCCACCACGGCATGGGCTTCTTGTCGAACAGGCGCAGCGACTTCAGGCGCGTCTTGAGCATCCACTCGGGCTCGTTCTTGAGCGCGGAGATCTCCCGCACCTTCGCCTCCGACAGGCCACGCGTGGCCACGGACCCGGCGGTGTCGGCGTCGTGCCAGCCGTAGTTGTAGTTCCCGATGGAGGCGATGGCCTCGTCCTGGGTCATCTGCGGCGCAGCGGTGGCAGACGAGCTGTCGGTCTGTGCACTCATGCTGGGTGTCCTTCCACGGGCACGTGCGGGGTGGTGGGATTCGAGACGGGGATGTGCGTGGTGCAGACGTGGCCGCCACCGGCCAGCGTCGCGAGGCGCTGCACGTGGACGCCGAGCATCCGGGAGAACGCCCGGGCCTCGGCCTCGCACAGCTGGGGGAACTCGTGCGCGACGTCCTGCACCGGGCAGTGGCCCTGGCAGAGCTGCATCGCGGTACCGCCGGGCACCGGTCGGGCGGAGGCGGCGTAGCCGTCGGCTGCGAGGCCGTCGGCGAGGACCCGGACCCGGGCGGCGACGTCGTCCCCGGCCGCGCGGACGGCGGCGCCGTGCCGCTGCTCGAGCTCGGAGATGCGCATCTCGGCGAAGCCACGGACGGCGTCCGGGCCGGCCGTGTCGGCCAGGAACCGGAGCGCCTGCGTGGCCAGCTCGGAGTAGCGGTGCGACAGCGCCGCCTGCCCGCGGGCCGTGACGATGTAGCGCCGGGCGGGACGACCGCGGCCCTTGGGTCCCGACGAGCCGCCGTGGACGGCGATCTGGTCGCTGTCCTCGAGGACGCCGAGATGGCGGCGGATGCCGGCGGGCGCCAGGTCGAGCTGGGCGGCGAGCTCGGCCGCCGAGACGGGACCGGCGGACGCGACGATCTGGAGCACCCGGGCGCGGGTGCCCGCGTCGGAGACGTCGGTGTGCTCGACGGGCAGGGTCGCGCTCACACTCACCTCCGGGACCTGATCGGCACACTCGTCGGAGCACGCCTCGATATGCGCAACATCCTTGTTGCCAATATCCATCCCTGCAAGCAAGGAGACCCTTCTCTGGCCCGACTGTGACGGACCGCACGGCGGAGCGGCCGATGCGCCACACCTAGACTTCGGACTCGTGCCCGACTCCCCCGCGCTCGAGATCTCCGGTCTCGTCAAGCGCTACGGCTCCCGCGCGGTCGTCGACGGGATCGACCTCGTCGCGCAGCCGGGCCAGGTCACGGCGGTGCTGGGCTCCAACGGAGCAGGCAAGACGACCACGATCGAGTGCTGCGAGGGGCTGCGCGAGCCCGACGCCGGCACCGTCCGCGTCCTGGGTCTCGACCCCCTGACCGACGCGCGCACCCTGCGACCCCGCGTCGGCGTCATGCTGCAGGACGGAGGGCTGCCGACGGGCGTCAAGGCCCGCGAGATGCTCGCGCACGTCGCGAGGATGTACGCCGACCCGCGTGACCTCGGCGAGCTGAGCGAGCGGCTCGGTCTGGACGCGTTCGGCGGGACCACCGTGCGCCGGCTGTCGGGCGGCCAGCGCCAGCGGCTCGCGCTCGCCGCGGCCGTCGTCGGCAAGCCCGATCTCGTGTTCCTCGACGAGCCGAGCGCCGGGATGGACCCGCAGTCGCGGCACGCCGTCTGGGACCTCGTCCGCGAGCTGCGCGCCGAGGGGGTCGCGGTGGTGCTGACCACCCACCTCATGGACGAGGCCGAGGACCTGGCCGACCACGTCGTCGTCATCGACCACGGCGCCGTGATCGCCCGCGGCTCGGTGGCCTCGCTGGTCGCCGGCTCGCAGGACCGCACGCTGCGGGTGGCGACGACGCCCGGGCTGCCCGTGGACGCGCTCGGCGCAGCGCTGCACCTCACCGTGACCGAGTCGTCCGCCGGGGAGTACACCGTGACGGGTCCGGTGTCCCCCACGACCGTCGCGACGCTCACCGCGTGGTTGGCGGAGCGCGACGCGCTGGTCACCCGGCTCACCGTGGGACGGCGGACGCTCGAGGACGTGTTCCTCGACCTCACGGGGCGGAGCCTGCGATGACGTCCGCCCCCGCTCCCGTGTCGCGTCGCGTCCTCGCCCAGACCGCCTTCGAGGCCTGCGCGATCCTGCGCAACGGCGAACAGCTCCTGGTCACGATCATCGTGCCCGTGCTCGTGCTCGTCGGCCTGACCAAGGCGACGAACATCACGATCGACACCGACGGCATGAGCCGGATCGACTTCTTCACGCCCGGCGTGCTGGCCCTGGCGGTCATGACCTCCTCGTTCACGTCGCAGGCGATCGCCTCCGCGTTCGACCGCCGCAACGGCGTCCTGCGGCTCCTGTCCACCACGCCGCTCGGCCGCGGCGGGCTGCTCGCGGGCAAGGTCCTCGGGGTCCTGGCCGTCGAGGTCGTCCAGGTGGTCGTTATCGCCACCACCGCGCTGCTGCTCGGCTGGCACCCCGCCGGCGCGGGTCTGCTGCTCGCCGTCGTCGCGGTGATCCTCGGGACCGCGGCGTTCACGTCGCTGGCCCTGCTGGTCGCGGGAACGCTGCGCGCCGAGGCCGTGCTGGCGGTCGCCAACCTGCTGCTCCTGCTCCTCGCCGTGGCCGGCGGCGTCATCGTGCCGGCGTCCCGCCTGCCGGGGCCGATGCAGCACATCGCCCTGCTCCTGCCCTCCGGCGCGCTGGGCGACGCCATGCGCGAGACCCTCTGGCACGGGTCGCTGCCCGCGTGGTCGGTCGTGGTGCTCGTCGGCTGGACGGCCGCCCTCGGCTGGGGCGCGTCACGGCTGTTCCGCTGGCACTGACGGTGTGACCGGTCTCGCGTCGCCGTGGTGCTGGGCGCCGTGGGCCGGACCGTAGGCTGGTCGCGTGAGCACGTCCACCGCCGTCGACGCCCGTCCGCCGCTGTTCCAGCGGGTCCGCGACCGGTGGGCGTGGACCGCGGTGGTGGCCAACCTCGTCGGTCAGATCGTCATCATCGTCACCGGCGGCGCCGTGCGGTTGACCGCCTCCGGCCTCGGCTGCTCCAGCTGGCCCCAGTGCGAGCCGGGCGAGTTCACGCCGGTCGAGCACGCGCAGTCGTCGTTCCACCCCTACGTGGAGTTCGGCAACCGGATGGTGGCCCCCGTGCTGGTGGTCATCGGCCTGGCGGTCGTGGCACTCGTCGTCACCGAGACGCGCCGCCCGTGGTCCTACCGGGCGCTCGGGCTCGTCCCCGTCATCGGCGTGCTCATCCAGGCGGTCATCGGCGGGCTCTCGGTGATCTACGACCTCAACCCCGCGATCGTCGGCAGCCACCTGCTCATCTCGATGGGCCTCGTCGCCTTCTCGGCCTGGCTCGCGGTCCGGACGCGCGAGGGCGACCGACCCGCCGCGCCGCTCGTCGACCGCACCGTGCGCCTGCTGATCCGGCTGCTCGTCGCCCTGACGGCGGTGGTCCTCGCGCTCGGCGTCGTGGTGACCGGCGCGGGGCCCCACTCGGGCGACGACACCGTGGGCTACCGCTTCGACGTCGACCCCTGGCTCATGGCCAAGGCGCACGCCGGTGCCGTCTGGACGTTCGTCGCGGTGCTCGTCGCGATCCTGGTCCTGCTGCGCCGGTCCGGGGTTCGAGGAAGGCCGTGGAGGGCCGGCCTCGTGCTTCTCGGCGTGACGCTCGGACAGGGGATCATCGGCTACGTCCAGCTGTTCACCGGGTTGCCGATCGCGCTGGTCAACCTGCACATGCTGGGTGCGGCACTGCTCACCACCGCGGTCACCTTCTTCGTCGCGACGACCCGCGACCGCGGCCCCGCAGCCCTGCCCGCCGCCGCAGCCGCGGAAGCCGTCGCCGCGCACGGATAGCAGCAATGGGGTATCGCGTGTCAGAGGTGCCTCATAGCCTCGGCACATGGACCCAGCGACAAGCGCTCCAGCCATCACCGCTCGTGCACTCGTCAAGACGTACGGCAGCGTCACCGCGCTGGCCGGCGTCGACCTCACGGTGCCGAAGGGGACCGTCCTCGGCCTGCTCGGACCGAACGGCGCCGGGAAGACCACCATCGTCCGGGTGCTCAGCACCCTGCTGAAGCCCGACTCCGGCTCCGCCGAGGTGGCCGGCATCGACGTCATCGCCCACCCCCGCGCCGTCCGGCGTCGCATCGGTCTGTCCGGCCAGTACGCGGCGGTGGACGAGTACCTGACGGGGTACGAGAACCTCGACATGATCGGGCGGCTCTACCACCTCGGTCGCAAGAAGTCCCGCGAGCGAGCCCGCGAGCTGCTCGCAGCGTTCCGGCTCGAGGACGCGGGCGACCGGCCCAGCAAGACCTACTCGGGCGGCATGCGTCGCCGGCTCGACCTCGCGGGCGCCCTGGTGGCGGACCCGCCGGTGCTGTTCCTCGACGAGCCGACCACGGGCCTGGACCCCCGCGGACGCACCGACATGTGGGAGGTCATCCAGTCGCTGGTCGCCGGCGGGACCACCCTGCTGCTGACCACGCAGTACCTGGAAGAGGCCGACCTGCTGGCCGACGAGATCGTCGTCATCGACCACGGCCGGATCATCGCGCAGGGCACGTCGGACCAGCTGAAGAGCCAGGTGGGCGGCGAGCGGCTCGAGATGACGCTCAAGGACGGCACCCGGCTCGGTGAGGCGACCACCCTGCTCGAGCCCCGGGGCGTCGGCAAGGCGGTGCTCGACGAGAGTCGTCGCCAGCTCGTCATGCCCGTCACCGGCGGCGCCGAGGTGCTGACAGAGGCCCTCCGGCTGCTCGACGGCGCCGGCATCGGCCTGGATGACGTGGGCCTGCGACGGCCGACGCTCGACGACGTCTTCCTCGCGCTCACCGGCCACGCCACCGCAGACGACGACGAGGCCGTGAAGGCCCCGGAAGGAGCCCGGTCATGAGCATCCCCTACGTCTTCGCCGATGCGGCGGTCGTCGCCAAGCGCAACCTCATCAAGATCAAGCGGGTGCCGGACCTGCTGGTGTTCACCACGCTCCAGCCGATCATGTTCGTCCTGCTGTTCTCGTTCGTGTTCGGCGGCGCGATCGGCGGAGGGAACGGTCAGGCGTACCGCGAGTTCCTGATGGCGGGGATCTTCGCGCAGACCGTCATCTTCGGCGCGACGATCACGGGCGCCGGGCTCGCCGACGACGTGAAGAAGGGCATCATCGACCGGTTCCGGTCGCTGCCGATGGCACCGTCGGCGGTGCTGGCGGGCCGCACGGTCTCGGACGTCATCAACAACGTGCTCGTGCTGGTCGTCATGTCGTTGACCGGCCTGCTCGTCGGCTGGCGGATCAACGACGGCGTCTGGTCCGCGCTCGGCGGGTACGCGCTGCTGCTCGGCTTCGCCTATGCGATCTCGTGGATCATGGCCTGGATCGGCATGCTCGTGCCGAGCCCCGAGGTGGTCAACAACGCCGCGTTCATCGTGATCTTCCCGCTGACGTTCGTGGCCAACACCTTCGTGCCGCTGGCCACCCTGCCGCCGGTGCTCCAGACGTTCGCCGCCTGGAACCCCGTCTCGACCGTCACGCAGGCCGCCCGCCAGCTGTTCGGCAACATCCCGCCGAACGTGCCCGAGCCGACGCAGTGGTCGCTGCAGAACCCGGCGCTCTACACGTCGATCTGGATCGTCATCATCCTGGCGGTGTTCGTACCGCTGGCCAACGCCCAGTACCGGGTCTCGACCAGCCGCTGATCCCGAGCACGGCGCCGCCGCCCGCTCCTGGTGAGGAACGGGCGGCGGCGTCGGGTCAGTCGAGGGCGACCGGTTCGAGCGTCGACCACCCGCGTGCACGGGCGGCCGCGGCGGCCAGCACCCCGACCACGGCCGTCGGACTGTGCAACCGCCCGCCCAGGGCTGCGTCGACGGCCTCGTCGAGCGGGATCCAGGCCGGCACCATCCCGGCCTCCTCGTCCGTGCGCAGGTAGCGCTCGGAGTCGGACACCGGCGAGAGGTCCCGCGCCAGGAACACGCGGATGCGCTCGTTCGATCCGCCCGGCGTCGTGTAGAAGTCGACGAGCCGCCACCAGGACGCCGCCCGAAGGTCGGCCTCCTCCGCGAGCTCGCGGGCCGCCGCAACAACCAGCAGCTCGTCCGGCACGTCCCGCAGACCCGCCGGCGGCTCCCAGAGCTCCGAACGCACCGGGTGCCGGTACTGCGAGAGCAGCAGCACACGGTCGTCGTCGTCGAGGGCGATCACGGCGACCGCACCGGGGTGGGCGACGTACTCCCGCAGGACCTGGGTGTCCCCGAGGTCCACCACGTCGGCGTCGAGGTCGAACACCTTGCCGGTGTGGATGCGCCGGTGCTCCAGGACGGGCCTGGCCGCCTCGAGGTCCTCGATCCGTGCCCCCGGCAGGGGCATCAGGACTCGTCGCCGCGCAGTGCCAGGGCGGCTCCGACCAGCCCGGCGAACAGCGGGTGCGCACGGGTCGGGCGCGACTTGAACTCCGGGTGCGCCTGCGTCGCGACGTAGTACGGGTGCACGTCCCGCGGCAGCTCGACGAACTCGACCAGCGACGTGTCGGGCGAGACGCCCGAGATCACGAGGCCGGCCTCCTCCAGCTTGTCGCGGTAGGAGTTGTTGACCTCGTAGCGGTGACGGTGCCGCTCGGACACCTTGTGCGCGCCGTAGGTGTCGGCGACCACGGACCCCGGCGTCAGCAGCGCGTCGTAGGCGCCCAGCCGCATGGTGCCTCCCAGGTCGCCCGCGCCGCCGACGAAGGCACGCTGCTCCGCCATGGTCGCGATCACGGGGTGCGCCGGGTCGTCGTCGAACTCCGAGGACGAGGCGCCGTCGAGGCCCAGGACCGTGCGGGAGTACTCGATGACCATGCACTGCAGGCCGAGGCAGATGCCGAGCGTCGGTACCAGGTTCTCGCGGGACCAGCGCAGTGCGCCGAGCTTGCCTTCGATCCCGCGGACGCCGAAGCCACCCGGGACGAGGACGGCGTCGACACCCTCGAGCGCGAGCCGGGCGCCCTCAGGCGTCTGGCAGTCGTCCGACCTGACCCAGCGGATGACCACCTTGGCGTCGTGGTGGAAGCCGCCGGCCCGCAGTGCCTCGGTCACGGACAGGTAGGCGTCGGGCAGGTCGATGTACTTGCCGACGAGCGCGACCTCGACGCGGTGGGCGGGCTCGTGCACGCGGCGCAGCAGCTCGTCCCAGCCCTTCCACTCGACGTCGCGGAACGGCAGCGCCAGACGCTGCACCACGTAGGCGTCCAGGCCCTCGGAGTGCAGCACCCGCGGGATGTCGTAGATGCTGGGCGCGTCCTTGGCCGTGACGACGCCCTCGACGTCGACGTCGCACATGAGCGCGATCTTGCGCTTGGTGGCCTCGGGCACGTCGCGGTCGGCCCGCAGCACGATCGCGTCCGGCTGGATGCCGATGCTGCGCAGGGCGGCGACCGAGTGCTGCGTCGGCTTCGTCTTCAGCTCGCCCGACGGACCGATGTACGGCACGAGGGAGACGTGCAGGAAGAACACGTTCGCGCGACCGAGGTCGTGGCGCACCTGCCGGGCCGCCTCCAGGAACGGCAGCGACTCGATGTCGCCGACCGTGCCGCCGATCTCGGTGATGATCACGTCGACGTCCTCGTCGGCCTGCGACCGCATGCGGGACTTGATCTCGTCGGTGATGTGCGGGATGACCTGAACGGTGTCGCCGAGGTACTCGCCGCGACGCTCCTTGGCGATCACCTGCGAGTAGACGCCACCGGTGGTCACGTTGGCCGAGCCCACGAGGTTCACGTCGAGGAAGCGCTCGTAGTGCCCCACGTCGAGGTCCGTCTCGGCGCCGTCCTCGGTGACGAAGACCTCGCCGTGCTGGAACGGGTTCATGGTGCCGGGATCGACGTTGAGGTACGGATCCAGCTTTTGCATCGTGACCTTGAGGCCACGGGAGCGGAGGAGTCGACCGAGGCTGCTGGCCGTCAGACCCTTACCGAGGGAGGAGGCAACACCTCCGGTGACGAAGATGTGCCGGGTCGTGGATTCCGACCGCCCGGAGAGTCGATGCGCGCGCTCTGTCACGGGATTCCAGCCTACCCGACCTACGGGCGAACCCCGAGGGGCGCGCCTGGTGAGTCAGGACACGTCCGTCGTCACGTGCGCCGGGACTCAGGCCAGTGGCGCGTTCGGGTTGGCGGGATCGGTGACGCGGTCGGACCGCGGCGCGGACTCGAGCGTGCGGAAGTCGCTCAGCGTCCCCCGGTCTCCGATCAGCACTCCAGCGGCGACGACGACCGCTGCCAGGATGGCACCGCCTGCTGCCGCGCCGATGGCCGTGAGAACGCCGTGCCCGACGAGGTCGGCGACCGAGTCGACCAACCACCGTCCAACCACCGCGCCGAGAGCGGCCCCGAGGACGAGGACCGCCGCGGACCGCGCGAGTCCGGCGATCGCTGCTCGACCGGCCGCGCGACGCAGCAGGACCACGGCCACGGCACCACCGACGAACATGCCGAGCGAGCTCGCCTGCGCGAGCGCGAGCAGCGTGCCCTCCGGGTCGCTACCGCTCGGCACGTAGACGCCAGCGAGGACCGGCGTCGCGACCGCGACGGTTCCCCACCCAGCCACGTTCGCGGCGATCGCCGAGCGTCCACGCTCCTGCGCGTACAGCGCACGCGACGCGTGGAACATGAGCGCGAACCCGAGCAGCCCGGGCATGAGCCAGGTGATCGTCGCGGTCATCGCGCGCATGCCCGCGCCGCCCCCGGAGATGCCGACGAAGATGTCGGTCACGGCGGGCGCGGCGGCCACGACGGCGGCGGCGCCCAGGGCGGCGGCCATGAGCACGGCTCGCGTCGTCCCCGAGGCCATCCGCGCAAAGGCGTCACGCTCGCCGGCCGCGGCGCGGGCAGACAGCCGCGGGAACGTCGACGTGGCCAAGGGCACGACGAGCACCGCGTAGGGCAGCAGGTAGACCTGCTGCGACCAGAGGTACACCGACCAGGTGCCGATGTTGCCGCGATCGCTCGACACAGCAAGCCCGACGAGCACCGAGAGCTGCTGCGCGACGAGCGAGCCCACGCCCGCGAAGGCCAGGACGGCGAGCCGGCGACCGATGCCGGTGGGGAACTTCAGCGTCGGTCGGATCCGGACGCCGAGCCGGTGCACCGGGATGAACATCGGGAAGCACATCGCGGCGACGCCGAGGGTCGTCCCCCAGCCGAGCACCGCCAGCGCGCCCCGCGGTACGGCGTCCGGGTTGTCCAGCTGGCCGTCGGCGAGGGACGCGTAGACGAGATACGTGGCGATGACGACGAGCGACGAGAGCACGGGCGCGAACGCCGGCCAGAAGAACCTCTTGTGGGCCTGCAGCACGGCATAGAGCAGCACGGCCACCCCGTACATCGGCACCTGCACCGCGAACACCGCGATGAAGTACTGCAGCAGCGACCTCTGGGAGTCGCCCAGGTCTCCCGGCCACACCGAGGCGATGAACCCGCTCGCCGCGGCGAGCGCCACACCGAGCGGTACGAGGACCAGCAACGTCCAGCCGAACGTCGCCGACGTGATCGCGTCGACGTCCTTGCGCAACGAGCGCGAGACGGGCAGGGCGAGCAGCGGGACGAGCGCACCCGCGAGGGCGCCGCCCGCCGCGACCTCGAAGAGGACGTTGGGCAGGGTGTTCGCGGCGTTGTAGACGCCGCCGATGCTGCCGTCGTGGAACGCGTGGGCCTGGACGAGGTATCGGCCGAAGCCCAGCACACGGCTCAGGACGGTGACCGCGGCGATCATGGCCGCGGCGCCGCCGAGCCCGGCGAGCCCGCGTCGCCCGGCGGGACTCACGCCTGCGTGTGCACGGGTCGTCGGCCCCAGCGGTCGACGTCACGCAGCACCGGTGTCCGCTCGATGACCTGGGTGAAGCTGACCTTCTCGCTCGCGACCGTGAGCCCGACGACGGCCGCGAGCACGACGAGCCGGACCGGCCGGGGCGCCGACAGCACGAGGGACGTCCCGAGCGTCGCCCCGATCGCGTTCGCACCGCCGTCGCCGAGCATGTCGGCCTCGGCAAGGTCCTGGTCGATCGCCGATCCCGTGGCACCCAGCACGGCCACCGCTGCTCCGGCACCGGCACCGGGGCCGAAGGCGAGGGGGGCCGCGGCGACGCCGGCCGCCTTCAGGGCGCGACCGGGACGCAGGTCGAGGAGGTTGAGGAGGTTCGCGCTCGACGCGATCAGCGCGCCCGAGGTCCCGACGTCGGCGAGCCAGCCGATCGGCCGGCGTCCCCGGACCGGCGTGGCGAGCGCCGCGGCCACCAGGGCGCCGGCGCCGATGCCGAGCACCTTGAGCCCGCCCGTGGTGACCTGTCCGTGCGCGAGGGCACCGAGGTGCCCGCGCAGACCCTTGCGCCGGTCGGCCTGGTCCTCGCCGAGGTCGTCGGCCAGGCCGAATGCCGCACCCGCGGCCGTCGCGACGGTCAGCGCCGCGGCGGAGCGGGCCGAGCTCGCACCGACGAGCCCACCGGCCAGCAGCCCAGCGGCGACGGACGGTCCTTCCAACAGGCTCACGGGTTCGCCGCGGTGGTTCGTCCGCGTCCACCGGTCCTGCCCGCCGGGCGCCTGCCCGTCGAAGACGCCACGCACCACCGACGTGACCACCCCGGCCACGATCCCGGCGACGGCCCTGCGAGCCAACCCGGTCACGGGGCCGCCCCGACGCCCGCGTCCTGCGGGACCGCCGCGGTCCGGCTGACCGCCGGCAGCTGCACGGCCGGCGGCAGCGGCGTCTCGCCGTCGCCGAACCCGTAGTGGCCGTTCACCCCGCCGATCCGGTTGGCCAGTGCGAGCGGCACGTTGATCTGCCCCGTCACCAGATCGGTCCCGGACACGGTGGTGAGCGCCGCGGCCAGGTCGCCGTCCGCGAGGATCGCGTCGGTCAACGTGCCCTTGCCCCGCTGACCGTCGGCCAGCACCGCGCCGGTGGACAGCTTCTGCGCCGCGCTGACGACCGCGACCTGCGCCGCGACGACGTCCGCCGACGGCGCCGGGGGCGGGGTCGCGCCGCTGGCGACCGGCTCGACGGGGACCGCGACGACGACGACCGCGTCGGCCGGCATGGTCACCGGATCGGAGACCGTGACCAGCGGGTTGTCCTTGTTGTCCGACGACGACAGGGCGTCGAGCAGCGTCGACGCGTCGTTGGACAGCGCGTCGGGGTTGGCCGGGTCGGCCGTCACGAGCGCCTGCACCAGGGCGGACGCGAGGTCCGCCTCGACGGCCGCGTCCGCGGGAGGGGCAGGGTCGAGGTACGGCGTGAGCTGGCCGACCAGAGCCTGCCGGAACGTGCGGACGTCGGGATCGGTCCACATGTCCGTCAGCGTGACGTGCGCGGTGACCGTGGCACCGGACTGGTCGAGGCGCTGGTCCAGCGCGGTCTGGGTCTTGTCCGGCACCTTGCCCAAGGCGATGACGGCAACCCGGCGGCCCGTCAGGGCACCGTCGAGAAGCTGCGGACCGGCGGCGTCGATGTACGTCTCGGAGTCCTTCAGGTCCCCGGCGGTGCCGTCGAGCTCGGTGCGCAACGCGTCCTTCTCCTGACGGAGCTGCTCGACCTGGCCGGTCAGCGTGTCGCCGATGGTCTCCTTGAGCGGGCCGGCGCCGAGCGCGATTCCCACCGCGAGCGCGAGGAACACCGAGATCAGCGAGACGACGTGGTAGCGGAAGTCGATCATCGTGCGCAGTCTCCGTCGGGTACGGCCCCGGCGGTGGCCGGAATCAGGTGCAGGGGAAGGTGGTCGTCGATGGTCGCGCTCATGTCACACGCCGTCGAACAGACCGCGGACCCACGACGTCATGTCGTCGACGCGGGCGCCGAGGAGGCCGATCATCGTCTGGCCTGCCGCGGTCGAGGCCAGCGCGACGCCGAGCGCCAGCAGGCCGGCGAGCACGAGCAGGGTGAGCTGGACGTTGGAGATCCGGTTCCGGTAGAGCCGCGACACGCCCTTGGCGTCGACGAGCTTGCTGCCCACCCGCAGCCGCGTGAGGAAGGTGCTGGCCATCCCCGATCGACCCTTGTCCAGGAACTCGACGAGGGTGGCGTGCGTGCCGACGGCGACGATGAGCTCGGCACCCTTGTCGTCGGCGAGCAGCATCGCGACGTCCTCGCTGGTGCCGGTGGCGGGGAAGACGACGTGCGGGACGTCGAGCTGCTCGACGCGCGCCAGACCGGGCGCTCGGCCGTCGCGGTACGCGTGGACGATCACCTCGGCGCCGCACGTCAGGGCACGGTCGGAGACCGAGTCCATGTCGCCGACGATCATGTCGGGTCGCCAGCCGGCGTCCAGGATCGCGTCGGCTCCCCCGTCCACCCCGATGAGCACCGGACGGTACTCACGGATGTAGGGGCGAAGCGTGACGAGGTCTTCCTTGTAGTGGTAGCCGCGCACGACGATCAGCACCTGCCGGCCGTCGATGACCGTCCGGATGTCCGGGACGCCCACGCCGTCGAGCAGCAGGTCGCGCTCGCGTCGCAGGTAGTCCATCGTGTTGGCCGCGAACGACTCCAGCTGGACGGAGAGCCCCGCGCGCGCCTCCTCCATCGAGGTCGCGACGGTCTCCGCCGTCTGCGTGACGCCCTCGGCCACGAGCGTGTCGCCCTCGTAGACCGAGCCGTCAACCACCCGGAGCTGGTGGCCCTCCGTGAGCGACATGACGTCGGCACCCAGGTCGTCGACCAGCGGGATGCCCGCGCCGACCAGGATCTCCGGGCCGAGGTTCGGGTAGCGCCCCGAGGTCGAGCGAGCGGCGTTCAGGACCGCGGCGGGCTGGCACGCGACCAGCGCCTCGGCCGACACACGGTCGAGGTCGAGGTGGTCGATGACCGCGATGTCACCAGGGCGAAGTCGCTTGGTGAGGCCCTTGGTCCGCGGGTCGACCCGCGCCGGGCCGGCGACGGCGCCGGGTTCGGGCACAGTGGTGCGTTTGCGCAGGGATGCTCTCATCGTCGCTCATCGTCCCACGGACGAGAGCTCGAGAAGCTCTGCGGCATGCGTCCGCGCGGCGTCCGAGTCCTCCTGACCGGAGAGCATGCGGGCGAGCTCGCGGACGCGGTCCTCATTCGTGACGAAGCGCACGTCCGACTCGGTGACCACGTCGACCCCGTCCGCGGTCGACTTGGTGACCACGAGATGCCGGTCGGCGAAGGCGGCGACCTGCGCCAGGTGGGTCACGACGAGCACCTGGGTGCCCTGCGCGAGCTCGGCGAGCCGTCGTCCCACCTCGATCGCGGCCCGGCCGCCGACGCCCGCGTCGACCTCGTCGAAGACGAAGGTTCCCGGAGTCGTGGCACCCGAACCGGGTGCGGTCGCCAGCGCGACCTCGATGGCCAGCATGACGCGGGACAGCTCGCCGCCGGACGCGCCCTTGCCGAGCGGCCGGGCAGGTGCGCCGGCGTGCGGAACGAGCAGCATCTCGATCCGGTCGGCGCCGTGCGGACCGCGTTCCTCGAGGGGCTCGACGGCGATCTGCAGCTCCGCGCCGCCCATCGCCAGGCCCGTGAGCTCCGTCGTGACGACCGCGGCCAGCGTCGTCGCCCCGGAGCGCCGAGCGCCCGAGATGCCGGCGGCCAGCGTGGTGGCCTCCGCGTCCAAGGTCGCCAGCCGGGCCCGCAGCGCGTCGATCCGCTGGTCCCCGCCGTCGAGATCCAGCAGCCTGCGACCGGCGGTGTCGGCCCAGGCCAGCACCTCGTCGACCGTCGACCCGTACGTCCGGGTCAGCGCACCCAGATCGGCGCGGCGGCGCTGTGCGGCGTCGAGACGCAACGGGTCCGCCTGCAGGTCCTCGAGGTAGCCGGCGAGGTCGGTCGCCACGTCGGCGAGCAGGTAGCCGGCCTCGGCGATCCGCGTCGCCAGGGCAGCCAGCGCAGGGTCGTGCGCACCCTCGTGCTCGAGCAGGCGGCGCGCCTGGTCGATCGTCGCGACCGCCGAGGCTGCGTCGTCGACGTCTCCGCCGACCAGCGCCGTGTGGGCCCCGCTCGCGGCCGCGCGCAGGTCCTCCGCGTGCGCCAGCCGCTCGACCTCCTCGGCCAGGGCGACGTCCTCACCCGCCTGCGGGTCCACGCGCTCGACCTCCGCGAGGCCAAGGCGCAGCAGCTCCGCCTCGCGCAGACGGTCCCGCGCTCGGTCCACCAGCTCGGCCAGCTCCAGCTCGACCCGGGCCCGCTCCGTCCAGGCCGCGCGGTAGCGGTCCAGGACGTCTCGGTGGTCGGTGCCGACGAACGCGTCGAGCGCCTCCCGCTGGTGCGCCGGTGACCGCAACCGTGCCTGGTCGGCCTGGCCGTGGACGGTGACCAGCTCGTCGGCGAGCTCGGCCAGGACCGTCTGCGGCACCGACCGACCGCCGAGGAACGCTCGCGAGCGGCCCGCGGCCCCCGCCCCGACGGTCCGCAGCAGCACCAGGCTGCCGTCGTCGTCGAGCTCGGCGCCCGCCTCGGCGGCACGGCTCAGCCCGGCGGAGCCCGCCTCGAGCGTCACGCGGCCCTCGACCGCGGCCGACGAGGCACCGGTGCGCACGGTCGCCGAGTCGGCCTTCCCGCCGAGCAGCAGGCCCAGCGCGGTCAGCACCATCGTCTTGCCGGCCCCCGTCTCCCCCGTGATGACGGTGAGCCCGGGCCCGAGCTCGAGGTGGGCACGGCCGATGACGCCGAGGTTGTCGATCCGGATCTCCTCGATCACCCGGTCACCTCGTCGCTGTGTCGCGGCCGCCGTCCGTTCGGCCGACCGCGCCAGCCGTCGACGGGCAGCGCGAACTTGTTCACCAGGCGTGTGGTGAACGGCGCCGGTGTCAGCCGCGCGAGGCGGACCGGGACGTCGCTGCGGGTGACCTCGACGCGCGAGCCGACCGGCACCTCGAGCCTGCGTCGCCCGTCCATGGTCAGCAGGCCGGCCGCCGGCGACCGCTCGAGCAGCTCGATCGCGAGCATGCTGCGCGGCCCGACGACCAGCGGCCGCGCGAACAGCGCGTGCGCCGCGACCGGCACCAGGATCATCCCGTCCACGTCCGGCCAGACGACCGGGCCGCCCGCGGAGAACGCGTGCGCCGTCGACCCGGTCGCGGTCGCTGCCACGACTCCGTCGCAGCCGAACGACGACAAGGGGTGCCCGTCGACCTCGACCAGCACCTCGAGCATGCGCGAGCGGTCGGCCTTCTCCAGCGCGGCCTCGTTCAAGGCCCAGCCCGTGCTGACCGAGCCGTCGCTCGCCAGCACCCGGACGTCCAGCGTGCCGCGCTCCTCGACGTCGAAGTCGCCGGAGGTGAGCCGCCCGACGGCCTCACCGATGTCGTCGCGCTCGCTCTCGGCCAGGAATCCGACGTGCCCGAGGTTGACCCCGAGCAACGGCACCGACGTCCCACGGGTGAGCTCGGCCGCACGCAGGATCGTCCCGTCGCCGCCGAGCACGATGGCCAGCTCGAACGACGGGAGGTCGGCGGCCACGGCGTCCTCGGCGGCCAGCACGGGCTCGACGCCGGCACGCTCGAGCGCGGCGACGGCGTCCCGGGTGGCCGAGACGGCCTCCTCACGCCCCCCGTGCGTCACCACCAGCGCCCGACGGCTCATCGCTCCCCCTCCGACAGCACCGCGGCGCGGACGCGCGTGACGTCCACCGTGGGGGCCGCCTCGTCCCGCCGGAGCCACACGAAGAACTCGACGTTGCCGCTCGGGCCCGGCAGGGGGCTGCGCACGACCTCCCGGAGGCCCAGACCGAGCCCGGCGGCCGCGGTCGCGACACCGACGACGGCGTCGACCCACAACGACGGCAGACGGACGACACCACCCGACCCCAACCGCTCCCGACCCACCTCGAACTGAGGCTTGACCATGAGCAGCTGGTCGGCGTCCGGCGCGGCCACGTCCACGAGCGCCGGGAGCACGAGCGTCAACGAGATGAACGACAGGTCGGCGACGACGAGCGACGGCGGCGGGTCGATGTCGCCGCGCGCGAACGTCCGCACGTTCACACCCTCCCGGACGTCCACCCGTTCGTCGGCACGCAGGGTGTCGACGATCTGGTCGTGGCCGACGTCGACGGCGACGACGTGCTGCGCACCGCGCCGCAGGAGCACGTCCGTGAACCCACCCGTGCTGGCGCCCGCGTCGAGGCACCGTCGGCCGCGCACGTCGACCGCGGGGATCGCGTCGAGGGCGCCCGCGAGCTTATGGCCCGCCCGCGACGCATACCCCGGGTCGTGCTCGTCGGGCTCCACCGTGACCGTGCGATCGTCCGTCACCGGCGTCGCGCTGCGAGCCACGGGCGTGCCGTCGACGGCGACTCGTCCCGCCGCGATCAGGTCGCCCGCCTGCTTGCGCGACCGAGCCAGCCCGCGGCGGACGAGCTCGGTGTCGAGGCGGGTGGCCAAGGGTCAGCCCTCGGCGTCGGCGAGCCGGTCCTGCAGCGCGCCGTGCACGGCCTCGAACACGGCGACGTGCGCGCGCAGCGGCTGGTCCTCGAGCCCGTCGAGCCGCGAGAGGGCCTCGTCGACAGCGGCGTCCGCCGTCGTGCCGTAGCCGTCGTCGCTCTCGCTCACTGCCGCTCCTCGGTGTGGTGGGTCCGGTCGGTGCCGGGACGCGCCCACGCTACCTGGGATGTCCGACGACGCCTGCGCGGCGCACGCACGTCCGTCAGGTCGTCGCCAGCTCGGGCACTGTGGTCGCGTCGATGTCGACGCCGGCGTCCGCCGCGGCCCAGGCGGCCGCGCAGGCCGCGCGCGCGACGTCCACCCGGTCCTCGGTGCTCGACGGCTCGTACCGACCGAGCTCGAGGGCGCCGTCGACGATCCGCGCGGACGCCTCACGACAGGTCCACCAGCCGTCGTCGGCCCGGACGGGCTCCGGGTGTGCGACGAGCAGCGAGAGCAGGTCGGCACCGATCAGGTGAGGTCGCTCGCCCGGTACGGCCAGCACGTCGTCGCGAGCCGAGTTCACACCGGTCAGGACGTGCAGGCCGATGAAGCCGCCCGCACGCGCACCGGCCAGGTCGGTGTCGAGACGGTCACCGACGACCAGCGTCTCGCGCGCACCGGCCCGCTCGACGGCCATGCGGTACATGGTCGGTGACGGCTTGCCGGCGCTGTCCGGCGTGACACCGGTCGCGGCCCGCACGGCGCCCACCAGGGAGCCGTTCCCCGGGGCGAACCCGCGGGCGGTCGGCAGGCTCAGGTCCAGGTTCGAGGCCACGTGCCAGGCGCCGCGCTCGACCGCGTAGGCGGCCTCGGCCAGCTGCGGCCACCCGACCTCGGGCGCGAAGCCCTGGGCCACCGCAGCCGGTTCGTCGTCGGCCGAGAACACCACCTGGTACCCGGCGGCGCGGACCGCGGTGACCAGGCCGGCACCGCCGACCACCAGCACCTTCTGGCCCGCGGGCAGCCGTGTGGTCAGGAGCTGGGCGGCCGCCTGTGCGGCGGTCATCACCTCACCCGGCTGCGTCGCGATCCCCAGCCCGGTCAGCTGGTCGGCCACCGACTCCGGCTCGCGCGAGGCGTTGTTGGTGACGAAGACCAGCCGCATCCCCCGCTCACGCGCGCTCGACAAGCCCTGCGCAGCGCCGTCGATCGGCTCGTGGCCCTTGTAGGCCACACCGTCGAGGTCGACGAGCGCCAGGTCGAACCGGTCCGCGAGCGGCGTCGCCGACCCGATCAGCGTTGCCGCGTCTGTCACCGATCGCCCTCGCCCTCGTCGTCGGCAGCCAGGAGCGCCTCGGCCTCGGCGAGCGCGTCGTCCTCGTCGTCGTCGTCCTCGTCGTCCAGGGACGCGTCGCCCTCGTCGGCCAGCTCGGCCTCCGCTCGCTCGGACGTGCCGGCGTCGCCGGAGGCCTCGACCGGGTAGTCCTCGTACTCGCCCTCGTCGTCGAACTCGCTCAGGTCGAACGCGACGAACTCCTCGTCGGGCTCGACGTCGCCGGCGGCCTCGTCGAGCTGCTCCTGCGTGTACGGCGCGAGCTCGGCCGCGGCCGCATCGGTCATCCCGGCAGCCTCGAGCGCGGTAGCCCGCGCCTGCGCCACCCGGATCGCGACGACCCCCGTGCCGGCGCGCACCGCGTCGGTCGACAGGGCCGCCACGGCTGCCTCGGGCTGGCCGAGGTCGAGCCGCGCACCGCTGACCACCATCGCCAGCTCGATCGTCGCCTCGGCGTCCAGCGTCTCGGCCTCGGGCTCCTGCGCGAGCGCCAGCGCCCGCTCAGGACGGCCGAGCCCGCGCTCACAGTCCGCCATGATCGCAAGGTGCTCCGACGAGCCGTTCAGCCGCCGCACCGTGCGCAGCTCGCGCAGAGCCTCCGCGTACCTCTCGGTCCGGTAGGCGGCCAGACCGGCCGCCTCGCGCACGACGTCGACCCGTCCGGCCCGGCGCACCGCGGCCTGGGCGTGCTCGTAGGCGAGCTCCGGCTCGGTGTCGAGCAGCCGCCCGACCATGACCAGGTGCCGACCGACGCCGTCCGCGTTGTCCTTGCTCAGCGTCCGGAGCCGACCACGCACCGACTTGTCGAGGTCCGAGAACACGACGTCGTCCGGTATCTCCGGCGCCTCGACGCGCTGGTCCTGCGGAGGCCGCGTCAGCCGCTTGTCGTCGTCGCGTCGGTCCTCGCCGCCGCGCGCACCGGCACCCGCCGTGGCACCGTACGGCGCCCGGCTCCGGTCGCCCGACGGGGGCCGACGGTCGTTCGTCGCCGGACGGTCGCCGCGCGGCGCCGACGGGCGGTCCGACCTCGGACGATCGCCGGACGTGCCGCGCGGACGGTCGCCAGACGCCGTGCGGGGACGGTCGCTGGACGACCGATCGTTCCGGTCGCCGTACGCCGGGCGTTCGGTACGCGGACGGTCGCTCGACGAACGATCGTTCCGGTCGTTGTACGCCGGACGCTCGGAACGCGGACGGTCGCTCGACGAACGATCGTTCCGGTCGCCGTACGCCGGACGCTCGGTACGCGGACGGTCGCTCGACGAACGATCGTTCCGGTCGTTGTACGCCGGGCGATCACCACGCTCGAAGGGAGGCCGGTCCGTGCGCGGACGGTCGACCGGCTGGCGACGTGCTGCCGAACCCGACCTGTCGCCATAGGTTCCGCGGTCGCTCGCACCGGCGGCCCCGAACGAGGGCCGCTCGCCGTAGGCAGGCCGTCCTCCGGACGCGGGACGGTCCGACCGCGGGCGGTCGCCGTACGAGCCACCGGACGAGGAACGGTCCTGACGGTCACCGTAGGCGGGCCGACCACCGGACGCGGGACGGTCCGACCGCGGGCGGTCGCCGTACGAGCCACCGGACGAGGAACGGTCCTGACGGTCACCGTAGGCGGGCCGACCACCGGACGCGGGACGGTCCGAACGCGGGCGGTCGCCGTACGAGCCACCGGACGAGGAACGGTCCTGACGGTCACCGTAGGCGGGCCGACCACCGGACGCGGGACGGTCCGAACGCGGGCGGTCACCGTAGGGCGGACGCCCACCCGTCGACGAACGATCGTTGCGCGAACGGTCGCCGGACGAAGGGGCCGCGCCACGCGGGGCGCCGTAGGAGGGCCGATCGCTGCGCTGACGGTCGCCGTAGGTCGAACGGTCGCCCTGGGGGCGGTCGCCCGACCCCGAGCGGTTGTCTCGACCACGGTCGCCGTACGCCGGGCGCTGACCGGAACGGTCTCCACCGGACGTGGGCGCGCCGGAACGCGGCCGGTCACCGTAGGAACCGGACTGCTCCCCGCGGGACCGGTCGGCGAACGGGGGTCGATCGGTGCGACCCGAGTACGCCGGGCGGTCACCACGAGAGGCGCCGCTGTACGGCGGACGCCCGTCACGGCCGCCGGATGCCGGACGACCAGCTCGGTCGTCGCCGCGCGAACCGCCGTACGCGGGGCGCTCGCCCCGACCGGACGAGGAGCCGGTGCCGTACGCCGGACGTCCGTACGAACCACCCGACGAGCGCTCGCCGCCCCCCGATCCGTAGGAGGGCCGGCCGCCACGATCGGCTGCCGGGCGTCCACCACGGTCGTCGCGACCAGCCGGCGGACGACCGCCCGAGGAGCCGCCACGAGAGCCGCCGTACGAGGAACCACCCGATCGACCGCGATCACCGCCGGATGCGCCGCCACGGCCCTGAGAGGCGCCCGAGCTGCGCTGCGGGTTCGATCCGGAGCCGGATCGGCCGCCCTCGGCACCACCCGACCGACCACGGTCGCCGGATGTGCCCTTGGCACGGTCATCGCTGTTCATCTGTGTGCTCTCCTCGTCGCGTTCGACCGCACCATCGTCTCATCCCGCGTCGTCGGCGCCCGACGGCGTCCAGGACGGACGATTGTCGACGACCACAGAGGCGGTTGCAGATGTGCGGAAATAGATTCTCGATACGCCCGACGTTGCGCGCAGGTGTGCTGGTGGAAACAGGAAAAGCCACCCCCGGAGGGGTGGCTTTCCTGAATGATGTCCGGCGGCGTCCTACTCTCCCACACCCTGGCGAGTGCAGTACCATCGGCGCTGAAGGGCTTAGCTTCCGGGTTCGGAATGGGACCGGGCGTTTCCCCTTCGCTATGACCGCCGTAACGTTGTCGAGTTGTCAAACGGGTTCCCGTTCGTCTCTCGGGAACCGCACAGTGGACGCGTAGCACATTGACTTGAATGAATGTGATGAAGTTGTCGGCTTATTAGTACCGGTCAGCTGCGAGGGTCTTTCGTCCCCTCTTCCACATCCGGCCTATCTACCCAGTGGTCTAGCTGGGAGCCTCTCGGGGATCAAGTCCCCATGGAAACCTCATCTTGAAGCAGGCTTCCCGCTTAGATGCTTTCAGCGGTTATCCCTTCCGAACGTAGCCAACCAGCCGTGCTCCTGGCGGAACAACTGGCACACCAGAGGTTCGTCCGTCCCGGTCCTCTCGTACTAGGGACAGCCCTTCTCAAGTTTCCTGCGCGCGCAGCGGATAGGGACCGAACTGTCTCACGACGTTCTAAACCCAGCTCGCGTACCGCTTTAATGGGCGAACAGCCCAACCCTTGGGACCTACTCCAGCCCCAGGATGCGACGAGCCGACATCGAGGTGCCAAACCATGCCGTCGATATGGACTCTTGGGCAAGATCAGCCTGTTATCCCCGGGGTACCTTTTATCCGTTGAGCGACGGCGCTTCCACAAGCCACCGCCGGATCACTAGTTCCGACTTTCGTCCCTGCTCGACCTGTCAGTCTCACAGTCAAGCTCCCTTGTGCACTTGCACTCGCCACCTGATTGCCAACCAGGCTGAGGGAACCTTTGAGCGCCTCCGTTACATTTTAGGAGGCAACCGCCCCAGTTAAACTACCCATCAGGCACTGTCCCTAGTCCGGATCACGGACCGAGGTTAGATATCCAGAGCGACCAGAGTGGTATTTCAACGTTGACTCCACCGACACTGGCGTGCCGGCTTCACAGTCTCCCACCTATCCTACACAAGCCGCACCGAACACCAATACCAAACTATAGTAAAGGTCCCGGGGTCTTTCCGTCCTGCTGCGCGTAACGAGCATCTTTACTCGTAGTGCAATTTCGCCGAGTTCGCGGTTGAGACAGCGGAGAAGTCGTTACGCCATTCGTGCAGGTCGGAACTTACCCGACAAGGAATTTCGCTACCTTAGGATGGTTATAGTTACCACCGCCGTTTACTGGGGCTTAAATTCTGAGCTTCGCCTTGCGGCTGACCCGTCCTCTTAACCTTCCAGCACCGGGCAGGCGTCAGTCCGTATACATCGTCTTGCGACTTCGCACGGACCTGTGTTTTTAGTAAACAGTCGCTTCTCCCTGGTCTCTGCGGCCCTTCACGCTCCCCGAGCAAGTCGGTTCACGCTTCAGGCCCCCCTTCTCCCGAAGTTACGGGGGCATTTTGCCGAGTTCCTTAACCACGATTCTCTCGATCGCCTTGGTATTCTCTACCTGACCACCTGAGTCGGTTTGGGGTACGGGCGGCTAGAACCTCGCGTCGAGGCTTTTCTTGGCAGCATAGGATCACCGATTTCCCGCATTCGCGGTCACTGTCAGCTCTCAGGCTTCACGAGGTGCGGATTTGCCTACACCTCACCCTACGACCTTAGACGTGGACTACCATCGCCACGCTCGGCTACCTTCCTGCGTCACCCCTGTTAATACGCTTACCTACTACCGGTTCGGGTCACGCGCTCTACACCACGGTGTCCCCGAAGGGACGATGCGGTGCTTCGGGCGTTTAGCATCACCGGGCTCGGTATGGGCGGTTCTTCGCCGGTACGGGAATATCAACCCGTTGTCCATCGACTACGCCTGTCGGCCTCGCCTTAGGTCCCGACTTACCCAGGGCGGATTAGCCTGGCCCTGGAACCCTTGGTCATTCGGCGGACGGGTTTCTCACCCGTCATTCGCTACTCATGCCTGCATTCTCACTCGTGTGGGCTCCACCGCTGGGTTCCCCCGCGACTTCACTGCCCACACGACGCTCCCCTACCCATCCACACGCCTGAACCACGAAGGCTTAGCGATGTGTGAATGCCACAGCTTCGGCGGTATACTTGAGCCCCGCTACATTGTCGGCGCGGAATCACTTGACCAGTGAGCTATTACGCACTCTTTCAAGGGTGGCTGCTTCTAAGCCAACCTCCTGGTTGTCTGTGCAACTCCACATCCTTTCCCACTTAGCATACGCTTAGGGGCCTTAGCTGGTGGTCTGGGCTGTTTCCCTCTCGACTACGGAGCTTATCCCCCGCAGTCTCACTGCCACGCTCTGGCTTACCGGCATTCGGAGTTTGGCTAACGTCAGTAACCTGGTGGGGCCCATCGGCTATCCAGTAGCTCTACCTCCGGCAAGAAACACGTGACGCTGCACCTAAATGCATTTCGGGGAGAACCAGCTATCACGGAGTTTGATTGGCCTTTCACCCCTAACCACAGGTCATCCCCCAGGTTTTCAACCCTGGTGGGTTCGGTCCTCCACGCGGTCTTACCCGCGCTTCAACCTGCCCATGGCTAGATCACTCCGCTTCGGGTCTAGAGCACGCGACTGAGACGCCCTATTCGGACTCGCTTTCGCTACGGCTTCCCCACACGGGTTAACCTCGCCACGTACCACTAACTCGCAGGCTCATTCTTCAAAAGGCACGCTGTCACCCCTGCTAGGGAGGCTCCAACGGATTGTAGGCACACGGTTTCAGGTACTATTTCACTCCCCTCCCGGGGTACTTTTCACCTTTCCCTCACGGTACTTGTCCGCTATCGGTCACTAGGTAGTATTTAGGCTTACACAGTGGTCTGTGCAGATTCACTCCAGGTTTCTCGGGCCCGGAGCTACTTGGGATCCCCTTCGGGAGGCCACGCCATTTCGTCTACGGGGGTCACACCCTCTGTGCCGGGCCTTTCAATGCCCTTCGACTATGACGCGACTTTCTGACTCCCTGTCGGATCGGCAGATCCAACGGAAAGGTCCCACAACCCCGTGCACGCAACGCCTGCCGGCTTGAACACGTACACGGTTTGGCCTGATCCGCTTTCGCTCGCCACTACTCACGGAATATCTCTTCCTGGCGGTACTGAGATGTTTCACTTCCCGCCGTTCCCTCCACACACCCTATATATTCAGGTGCGGGTCACACGACATGACTCGTGCGGGGTTTCCCCATTCGGACATCCTCGGATCACGGTTCGTTTGCCAACTCCCCGAGGCTTATCGCAGGCTACAACGTCCTTCTTCGGCTCCTAGTGCCAAGGCATCCACCCTGTGCCCTTATAAACTTGACCACAAAGATCATTCAAAAAGATGCTCGCGTCCACTGTGCAGTTCTCAAGCTACGACCGGTACTGACACCCTCACCCCAGCGCCTACCCCCACCACCAACACCTTGCAGCGTTGATCGCCTGAGCGGTTCGACCGAGCGGTACCAGCCCGCAGTCCCCCGAACCCGCCCCACGCTCGCAAGCGCAGACCCAGATCCGTAGCGACCCTGAACGAACAACCTTCCGGCTGTTCCCTCAGGACCCAACAGCGTGCCCAGCCGACCCCCAACCCCAGCAGCCACCGTTCCCACCCGAACCCCGAAGGGTTGCGGCGTACTAGGCGCCACCAGCTCGAAGAGCCGGCCACAGTCGATGTTCCACCCTCGAGCACCGTCCCCCACTCGTTCGGCAGGGACAACGGGCCTGGACACCACAGCCACCCCATGACAGGACGACCTGATGCCAGATGCTCCTTAGAAAGGAGGTGATCCAGCCGCACCTTCCGGTACGGCTACCTTGTTACGACTTAGTCCCAATCGCCAGTCCCACCTTCGACAGCTCCCTCTCTTACGAGTTGGGCCACTGGCTTCGGGTGTTACCGACTTTCGTGACTTGACGGGCGGTGTGTACAAGGCCCGGGAACGTATTCACCGCAGCGTTGCTGATCTGCGATTACTAGCGACTCCGACTTCATGGGGTCGAGTTGCAGACCCCAATCCGAACTGAGACCGGCTTTTTGGGATTCGCTCCACCTCGCGGTATCGCAGCCCTTTGTACCGGCCATTGTAGCATGCGTGAAGCCCAAGACATAAGGGGCATGATGATTTGACGTCATCCCCACCTTCCTCCGAGTTGACCCCGGCAGTCTCCCATGAGTCCCCGGCATAACCCGCTGGCAACATGGGACGAGGGTTGCGCTCGTTGCGGGACTTAACCCAACATCTCACGACACGAGCTGACGACAACCATGCACCACCTGTACACCGACCTTACGGGGAGCACATCTCTGCACTTTTCCGGTGTATGTCAAGCCTTGGTAAGGTTCTTCGCGTTGCATCGAATTAATCCGCATGCTCCGCCGCTTGTGCGGGCCCCCGTCAATTTCTTTGAGTTTTAGCCTTGCGGCCGTACTCCCCAGGCGGGGCACTTAATGCGTTTGCTGCGGCACGGAACTCGTGGAATGAGCCCCACACCTAGTGCCCAACGTTTACGGCATGGACTACCAGGGTATCTAATCCTGTTCGCTCCCCATGCTTTCGCTCCTCAGCGTCAGTTGCGGCCCAGTGACCTGCCTTCGCCATCGGTGTTCCTCCTGATATCTGCGCATTCCACCGCTACACCAGGAATTCCAGTCACCCCTACCGCACTCTAGTCTGCCCGTACCCACTGCAAGCCCAAGGTTGAGCCTTAGGTTTTCACAGCAGACGCGACAAACCGCCTACGAGCTCTTTACGCCCAATAATTCCGGACAACGCTTGCGCCCTACGTATTACCGCGGCTGCTGGCACGTAGTTAGCCGGCGCTTCTTCTGCAGGTACCGTCACTTTCGCTTCTTCCCTGCTGAAAGGAGTTTACAACCCGAAGGCCGTCATCCTCCACGCGGCGTCGCTGCATCAGGCTTGCGCCCATTGTGCAATATTCCCCACTGCTGCCTCCCGTAGGAGTCTGGGCCGTATCTCAGTCCCAGTGTGGCCGGTCGCCCTCTCAGGCCGGCTACCCGTCGTCGCCTTGGTGGGCCACTACCCCACCAACAAGCTGATAGGCCGCGAGCCCATCCCTCACCGATAAATCTTTCCAGACGCGACACATGCGTGTACGTCTCGTATCCGGTATTAGCCACCGTTTCCGGTGGTTATTCCAGAGTGAAGGGCAGGTTGCTCACGTGTTACTCACCCGTTCGCCACTGATCAGACCAGCAAGCTGGCCATCACCGTTCGACTTGCATGTGTTAAGCACGCCGCCAGCGTTCGTCCTGAGCCAGAATCAAACTCTCCGTAAATGTCAACTGGCACCCCACCACCGAAGCAGCAAGGCAACCGACAAAACGAAACAGCCAACCGGTTCAACCCGGCCGACCAATCCAATTCGGCTGTTCGGATGCCCCCTCCCACGGAGGTGAAAGAAAGACACCCATCTCAACCAAGACCCACCACCTCAAACACCCACACCCAAAGGACGCAGACATCATCGATAGCAAGCCATATGGCATCGACTATTTGGCACACTGTTGAGTTCTCAAGGAACAGACGCGCATCTCCTCGGGATCTTTCGACCCGTCCGAGAGGCTTTGTCGTTCTGAATCTTACCTGGCTTTTCGGCCGCGTTCCGCCACCCTCTCGGGCGGGGAGTGCGAGGCCGGAAGCCCGTCCCTCATACGGCTTCAAGGCGCACGAAGCACCGTGAAGTTCGTTCGAGGGGTGGCCACCCTTGGGGACCAGCCACCGTGGTTCGATCCGCGGTGTCCGTTCCTCCCTCTCGGGCGACATCGAGAACATTACGCGCGTGTTGCGGCGGGTGGCAAATCGCGCCGCGGTGACGCCGGTCACCAGGTCGCATGGCGACACGTCTGAGCAGGTCAGGTACGCGATCGGGCCCGCGAGACGTGCTCGCGGGCCCGTTCGTCGCGAACCGTCACGCCTGGGCGTCGACCACCGCGAGCGTGCGCTTGCCACGGCGCAGCACGGCGAACCGCCCGTGGAGCAGGTCTGCGTCGGCCAGGACCGCGTCCTCGGTGGCGACACGGGCGTTGTTCACCGACGCACCCCCCTCGGCGATCGCCCGCCGGGCGGCCCCCTTGCTGGCCACGACGCCGGTGGCCGCCAGCAGGTCCGCGATCTGGTCGCCGGCCTTGCCGGGCGCCGACGGCAGCTCCGCGACCGCGGCCGCCAGCACGTCCAGCGACAGGTCCGCCAACGAGCCGCGACCGAAGAGCGCCTGACTCGCGGCGACGACCTGGTCGGCGGCGGCCGAACCGTGCACGAGCGAGGTGACCTCGTACGCGAGCGTGCGCTGCGCCTCACGCGCGGCCGGTGCCGACGCCACCGCAGCCGCCAACGCGTCGATCTCGTCGCGGGACAGGAAGGTGAAGACCTTCAGGTAGCCGACCACGTCGGCGTCGTCGGCGTTGAGCCAGAACTGGAAGAAGGCGTACGGCGAGGTCATCTCCGCGTCGAGCCATACCGTGCCGGTCTCGGTCTTGCCGAACTTGGTCCCGTCGGCCTTGGTGATCAGCGGTGTGGTCAGCGCGTGCGCGGCGACGCCCTCCGCCTTGCGGATCAGCTCGACGCCCGACAGGAGGTTGCCCCACTGGTCGCTGCCGCCGGTCTGCAGCGTGATCCCGTGGCGACGGAACAGCTCCAGGAAGTCCATCCCCTGCAGGATCTGGTAGCTGAACTCGGTGAAGCTGATGCCCTGCTCGCTGTTCAGGCGTCGGGCCACCGTGTCCTTGGCGAGCATCGTGCCCAGGCGGTAGTGCTTGCCGACGTCGCGCAGGAAGTCGATGGCGGACAGCGGGGCGGTCCAGTCGAGGTTGTTGACCATCGTCGCGGCGTTCGGCCCGTCGAACCGCAGCAGCGGCTCGATCTGCCGGCGGATCCGCTCCACCCAGCCCGCGACGAGGTCCGGCGAGTTGAGCGTGCGCTCCCCCGCCATCTTCGGGTCGCCGATCAGGCCCGTGGCGCCGCCGACGAGGGCGAACGGCACGTGGCCGGCGTCCTGCAGGCGGCGGACGGTGAGGATCTGCACGAGGTTGCCGATGTGCAGGCTCGGCGCCGTCGGGTCGAAGCCGCAGTAGAGCGGCACCGGTCCCGCGGAGAGTGCGGAGCGAAGGGCGTCGAGGTCGGTGGTCTGGGCGATCAGCCCGCGCCACTCGAGCTCGTCGAGCACGTGGTTCATGAGGTCTCCGTAGAAAGTCAGGGCGGGCAGCACGCGCGGGCCGACGTCGTCGCTCGTCAGGGAGCGTCTGTCGACGTCGGCGACCGATACGCCGGCCGGTAGGCGGAGACCGTGCGTTCGTCGGTGAGCCAGTAGCGCCACGGGAACCTGTTCCCCTCGCCACCCGAGCCGGAGACGCCGACCCGCGGTCCCGACTTGTGCGTCGGCAGGGTGACCGCCTGCTGGCGGTGCAGCACGATGTCGCCCCCGGACTCGGTCACGTCGGCGCCGTTCGCACGCAGGTCGAGGCCGAGGGCGACCGCCAGCCGGGCGGGTCCGCGGGCCAGCTGGCGCTCGGAGTCGACCACCCCCACGGCCTCGCGGCGCCGCCATGCCAGGTCGACGCCCTCGACGATCTCGCCGGCGCGCAGCAGGACGGCCGACGGGCTGCCCGTGGGCTCGGTGACGATGTTCAGGCAGTGGTGGAGGCCCAGGTGGCGGTAGACGTACAGCCGGCCCGGCTCCGCGAACATCACCGCGTTGCGGGACGTGCGGCCGCGGTAGGCGTGCGAGCCCGGGTCGTCGGCACCGGCGTAGGCCTCGACCTCGGTGATCCGCAGCGTGACGTCACCGTCGGGCGAACGGGAGGTCAGGTAGGCACCGAGCAGGTCGCGGGCGACCGCGTGCACCTCGCGGGAGTACCAGACGCGCGCCGGGACGACGAGGAACGCGCGCGGGTCGGAGGCGTCCGGCGGCTCGGGTCGGTGGTCGGGCGTCGCGCTCACGCGTCCATCCTGCCGTACGTGACCTGGCTCCCGTGGTCGGGTATCACCGCGCCGAACGCGTCCAGCCGCAGATCCGCACGCTCGCGCGTGCCCTCCCGGGCGAAGTGCGCAGCCTCGTCGGCCATCCAGGTCAGCCAGTGCGCCCGGGCGGCCGACCCGTCCCGCGCGAGCCCCCGCTCGAGGCGCAGCTCGTCGTCGGCCTCGACCCACACCTGCACGACAGCGACCGGCTCGGCCGCCCGCCGCGCCGAGCCGCAGCCCTCGAGCACGAGCAGGGACGGCACGGGGACGTCGATCCAGTCCGCGAACGCCCCGGACGGCCAGTCGTACCGCTGGAACCGACCGGGACGACCGCGGCGCAGCGGTTCGAGGACCTGCGCCGCGAGGCGCGGCCACAGCGAGCCCTCCAGCCCGGACCAGCCCTCGTACAGGTCGTCGAGGTGCACCACGGACGACGTCGGGCCCGCGGCGGCAACGATGGCGGCCGCCACCGTGGTCTTGCCGGACCCCGCGGGACCGTCGACGCAGACCACGCGGACCGGTCCGAGCCGCGGGGCCCTGGCCAGCGCCGTCGCGACGATCTGGGCGGGCGCGGTCAGGAGGTCGTCCACGCCCGCAGGTCCTGCGCCCGGCCGCGCGCGTCGACGAGCTGCGCCGCCACGGCGGTGGGCGCCGTGCCCCCGACCGCGGAGCGGGACGCCAGCGACCCCTCGACCGTGAGGACGTCGCGGACGCCCGGGGTCAGGTGCGGCGAGATGGCCGCGAGCTCGTCGTCGGTCAGGTCCCACAGCTCGATCGGCGGTTCGTGCGCCTCGCACTCGCGGACGCACGCGCCCGCGACCTCGTGGGCCACGCGGAACGGAACGCCCTGGCGCACGAGCCACTCGGCGATGTCCGTCGCCAGCGAGAACCCCTGCGGTGCGAGCGACGCCATCCGCGCGGTGTCGAACGTGAGCGTGGCGATCATCCCCGCGAACGCCGGCAGGAGGATGGTGAGCTGGTCGACCTGGTCGAAGACGGGCTCCTTGTCCTCCTGCAGGTCACGGTTGTAGGCGAGCGGGAGGCCCTTGAGGGTGGTGAGCAGCCCGGTCAGGTCGCCGATCAGGCGGCCCGCCTTGCCGCGCGCGAGCTCGGCGATGTCGGGGTTCTTCTTCTGCGGCATGATGCTCGAGCCCGTGGAGTAGGCGTCATGCAGACGCACGAACCCGAACTCCTTGGTCGACCAGAGGATGACCTCCTCGGCGAGCCGCGAGACGTCCACCGCCAGCATGGCGGCCACGAACGCGAACTCCGCGACGACGTCGCGCGACGCCGTGCCGTCGATCGAGTTCTCGACCGGACCGTCGAAGCCGAGCTCGCGCGCGACGGCCGCCGGGTCGAGACCGAGCGACGATCCCGCGAGCGCTCCGGACCCGTAGGGCGACCGCGCCGCCCGCGCGTCCCAGGAGATCCAGCGGTCGACGTCGCGCATCAGCGGCCACGCGTGCGCGAGCAGGTGGTGCGCGAGCAGGACGGGCTGGGCGTGCTGCAGGTGGGTGCGGCCCGGCATCGGGGCGTCCCCCGCGGCGGCGGCCTGCTCGGTCAGAGCGTCGACCAGGTCCAGGACGAGTCCCGCGAGCGAACGCGCCTCGCGACGCAGGTACATCCGTACCAGCGTGGCGATCTGGTCGTTGCGCGAGCGGCCCGCCCGCAGCTTGCCGCCGACGTCCGCGCCGGCGCGCTCGATGAGCCCGCGCTCCAACGCCGTGTGCACGTCCTCGTCGTCGGGACCCGGACCGAAGGCGCCGCTGGCCACGTCGGCCCGCAGCACCTCGAGGGCGTCGACCATCGTCGCGACCTCGTCGTCGGAGAGCAGACCCGCCGCGTGCAGGACGTGCGCGTGCGCGACCGAACCCGAGATGTCGACGTCGGCCAGCCGCCAGTCGAAGTGCGTCGACCGGGACAGCTCCGCCAGGGCGGCCGCCGGCCCGGAGGCGAAGCGGCCGCCCCAGAGGGCGAGCGGCTGGTCAGCCACTGATCCCGCCCTGCGAGCCGAGGTCGACGCCGTTGCCGAACCGGACGTCGCGCGCGGCGGCGAGCTTGGAGCTGAGGCCGTAGATCTCGATGAAGCCCTTCGCCGCGGCCTGGTCGAAGGTGTCGCCCGTGTCGTAGGTGGCGAGGTTGAAGTCGTACAGGCTCGCGTCCGAACGACGGCCCGTGACGGTGGCGCGGCCGCCGTGCAGGACGATGCGCACGTCGCCGGAGACGTACCGCTGGGTGTCGTCGACGAAGACGTCGAGCGACTTCTTCAGCGGCGAGAACCACTGGCCGTCGTAGACGAGCTCGGTCCAGCGCTGGGCGACGGTGCGCTTGAACCGGGCCTGCTCGCGCTCGACGGTGACGTTCTCGAGCTCCTGGTGCGCGGCGATGAGCGCCATCGCGCCCGGCGCCTCGTAGACCTCGCGCGACTTGATGCCGACCAGGCGGTCCTCGACGATGTCGATCCGGCCGACGCCGTGGGCGCCGGCGCGGCGGTTCATCTCCTGGATCGCCTGCAGCGGGGTCACCGGGATGCCGTCGAGCGCGACGGGGACGCCGGCCTCGAACGTGACGATGACCTCGTCGGCGACCGGCGGGAACGTCGGGTCGTCGGTGTAGGTGTAGACGTCCTTGGTCGGGCCGTTCCAGATGTCCTCGAGGAAGCCGGTCTCGACCGCGCGGCCCCACACGTTCTGGTCGATCGAGAACGGGTTGTGCTTGGTGGTCTCGATGGGCAACGCGTTGCGGGTGGCGAACTCGATGGCCTTGTCGCGGGTCAGCGCCAGGTCGCGGACGGGCGCGAGGCACGTCAGGTCGGGGGCCAGCGAGGTGATGCCGACCTCGAAACGGACCTGGTCGTTGCCCTTGCCGGTGCAGCCGTGCGCCACGGTGGTCGCACCGAACTGCTTGGCGGCCCGCACGAGGTGCTTGACGATCACCGGGCGGGACAGGGCCGAGACCAGCGGGTAGCGGTCCAGGTAGAGCGCGTTCGCCTTGAGCGCGGGCATGCAGTACTCGCTGGCGAACTCGTCTCGGGCGTCGGCGACGTACGCCTCGACCGCGCCGCAGTCGAGCGCGCGCTGGCGGATGACGTTCAGGTCCTCGCCGCCCTGGCCGACGTCGACCGCGACGGCGATGACCTCGGCACCGGTCGCCTCGGCGATCCAGCCGATTCCGACGGAGGTGTCCAGGCCGCCGGAGTAGGCGAGGACGACGCGCTGAGTCATGAAAGGTCTCTCTTCTGGGTCGGTGTGTTCGAGGTTCAGTCTGCCGGTCGCAGGCGGGGAGCGGCGTCCGGTCGAGCATCGGTGGCCAGGGCGAGGAAGCGCGCAGCGAGCGCCGAACCGGTCTCGCCCTCGCGGGCGATGACCAGCACCGTGTCGTCGCCGGCGATGGTGCCCAGGACAGCGGGCAGGATCGAGTGGTCGATGGCCGACGCGAGGAACTGTGCCCCGCCCGGCGGCGTGCGCAGGACGACGAGGTTTCCGGACGCCTCGGCGGTGACCAGCAGCTCGGCGCACAGCCGGGCGAGGCGGGACGCGAGCATCTCTTCCCGCGCGGGGGCCCAGTCGGGACCGGTCGACGGCGTCGTGCGACCCCCACCCTCGACCGGCACCGCATAGGCCAGCGCCCCCGACGGCGTCCGGATCTTCACCGCGCGCAGCTCGACCAGGTCGCGGCTCAGGGTCGCCTGCGTGACGGAGACCCCCTCGGCCGCGAGCAGCTCGGCCAGCTGCTGCTGGGAGTGCACGAGCCCGCGGGACAGCAGCGACGTGACCAGAGCGTGGCGCCCGGCCTTGGTGTGCGGGACCGACGAGGTGACGCTCACGGCTGCTCCAGCAGCCAGGTGAGCAGCGCCTTCTGGGCGTGCAGCCGGTTCTCCGCCTCGTCCCAGACGACTGCCTGCGGTCCGTCGAGCACCTCGGCGGTGATCTCCTTGCCGCGGTAGGCGGGCAGGCAGTGCAGGACGATCGCGTCGGGCGCGGCGAGCGCCAGGAGTGCCGCGTCGACCCGGAAGGGCACGAACGGGGTCTCGCGCTCCGCGGCGTGGGCCTCCTGGCCCATCGACACCCAGGTGTCGGTGGCGACCACGTCCGCGCCCGCCACGGCGAGCGCGGCGTCGTGCGTGACGACGACAGACCCGCCCGTCGTCGCAGCGATGGCTTCCGCGTCGGCGAGCACGTCGGGGTCGGGAAGGAACCCGTGCGGCGTCCCGACGCGGACGTGCAGACCGGCCGTGGCACCGCCGAGCAGGTAGGAGTGGGCCATGTTGTTCGCGCCGTCGCCGACGTAGGCGAGGGTCTGCCCGGGCAGCGCGTCGACCCCGCCGCGGTGCTGGGCGATCGTCATGAGGTCGGCGAGGATCTGGCACGGGTGGAACTCGTCCGTGAGCGCGTTGACCACCGGCACGCCCGACTGCGCGGCCATCTGGTCGAGCCGGTCCTGCGCGTGGGTGCGCCAGACGATCGCCGCGACCTGCCGGCCGAGCACCCGGGCGGTGTCCGCGATCGACTCGCGCTGGCCGATCTTGGCGAGGTTCCCGTCGACGCTCAGCGGGAAGCCACCGAGCTCCGCGATGCCCGCCGTGAACGACACCTGCGTGCGCAGCGTCGGCTTGTCGAAGATGACGGCCACGGGCCGCGGTCCGGTCAGGGGCGTGCGAACGAAGTGGTCGTCGCGGAAGGCGAGGGCGAGCTCGAGGACCGTCCGCTGCTCGGCGGGCGAGAGGTCGTCGTCCCGCAGGAAGGACCGGGTCACGACGACACCTCCACCTGGGCCAGGAAGTCGACGAACTGCCCGGCCTGCTCGTCCGTGAGGATGAACGGCGGCGCGAGCCGGATGGTCGACGGGTTGACCGCGTTCACGATGAAGCCCGCGGCGAGCGCCTGGGCGGCGACCTGCGCCGACACCGGGCCGGCCAGCTCGATGCCGATGAGCAGCCCCTCACCGCGCACACCGACGACGAGCGGGTTGCCGGTCTCCGACAGCCGCGTGCGCAGCCGCTCCCCCAGGCCGCTGACGTGCGCCAGAAGGCCGTCACGCTCGATGACGCCGATGGTCGCGAGCCCGGCTGCCGAGGCGACCGGGTTGCCGCCGAACGTCGAGCCGTGCTGCCCCCGACCGAGCAGCGCCGACGTGTCCGGGCCGTAGGCGACGAGGGCACCGACGGGGAAGCCGCCACCGAGGCCCTTGGCCACCGTGACCGCGTCGGGCACGACCCCGCCGCCGAGGTGCGGGTGGTGGTACGCGAGCCAGGCGCCGGTCCGGCCCATGCCGGTCTGGACCTCGTCGAGGATCAGCAGCGCCCCGTGCTCGGCGGTCAGCCTGCGGGCGTGGGCGAGGTAGCCGGGCGGCAGCGGCAGGACGCCGGCCTCACCCTGGATCGGCTCGACGAACAGGGCGGCGACCTGGTCGCCGTCCTCGGCGAAGGCCGCCTCGAGGGCGTCGGTGTCGCCGAACGGGACGAACTCGACGCCGCCGGGCAGCGGCTCGAACGGCTCGCGGTACGACGCCTTGTGAGTGAGTGCGAGCGCCCCCATCGACCGGCCGTGGAAGGAACCTTCGAGGGCCAGGACGCGCGGCCGACCGGTGCGCCGGGCCAGCTTGAACGCGGCCTCGTTGGCCTCGGTGCCGGAGTTGGTCAGGAAGACGTGCGACCCCTCGGGGGCGCCCGTGAGCGCGATCAGCCGCTCCGCGAACGCGATCTGCGTGGGGCTGCCGAAGAAGTTGGAGACGTGCCCGAGCGTGCCCAGCTGGGCGCTGATCGCGGCCGTGAGCGTCGGGTGGGCGTGGCCGAGCGAGTTGACCGCGATGCCGCCGAGCAGGTCGAGGTAGCGGGTGCCGTCGGCGTCCCAGACGTACGGACCCTCGCCGCGCACCAGCACGCGCTGCGGGGCTCCGAACGTGTCCATGACTGCGTGCGTGTACCGGTCGGTCCAGTCGGCGACGGAACCGTCGACCGCGGGCACGGGCAGATTCGCGTCCGGCGTGACGTCGGCCCGGTGGCGGGCGCGCTGGAGGTCGGTCATCTCGTCACCACCGGGATCGGTGCGGTGAACGGTGCGTCCGCCGGCTCTTCGTCGGGAAGGACCATGGTGCCGATGCCGTCGGAGGTGAAGATCTCGACCAGGATCGAGTGCGGCTCGCGGCCGTCGATCACGTGCGCCCGGCCGACGCCGCCCTCGACCGCCCGCCAGCAGGCCTCCATCTTCGGCCGCATGCCCGCGTCGAGCGTCGGCAGGATGGTGGCGAGCTCGGCTGCGCGCAGGCGACGCACCAGCGACCCCTTGTCCGGCCAGTTGGTGTAGAGGCCCTCGACGTCCGTCAGCACGATGAGCTTGCGCGCGCCGAGCGCGACCGCGAGCGCCGCTGCGGCGGTGTCCGCGTTGACGTTGAGCACCTGGGTGGGGTCATCGAGATCGGGCGCGACCGTGGACACCACGGGGATGCGACCGGCGTCGAGGAGGTCGAGCACCGCGCCCGGGTTGACCTGCACGACGTCGCCGACGAGGCCGACGTCGACCGGTTCGCCATCCACGACCACCGAACGTCGGCGCGCCTGGAAGAGGCCGCCGTCCTCGCCGGACAGGCCGACCGCGTGCGGGCCGTGAGCGTTGAGCAGGCCGACGAGCTCGCGCGAGACCTGCCCCGTGAGCACCATCCGCACGACGTCCATGGCCTCGGGCGTGGTGACCCGCAGGCCGGCGCGGAACTCCGACTCGATCCCCAGCCGGTCCAGCATGGAGTTGATCTGCGGGCCCCCGCCGTGCACGACGACCGGGCGCAGACCGACCTGCCGCAGGAACACCATGTCCTGCGCGAACGCGCGCTTGAGGTCCTCGTCGATCATGGCGTTGCCGCCGTACTTCACGACGACGAGCGCACCCGCGAACTTCTGCAGCCACGGCAGCGCCTCGATGAGCACCTCTGCCTTCTGCTCGGGCCGAAGGTCGGTGCGCGTGTTGAAGATGAAGTCCGTCATGTCGCGTACGCGCTGTTCTCGTGGACGTAGTCGTGCGTGAGGTCGTTCGTCCACACCGTGACGACCTCGGGTCCGGCGTGCAGGTCGATCAGCACGTGCACCTCGCGGTTCGCGGCGAGGTCGACCTCGGTCCGCGGGCGGTAGGCGCCGCCGCTCTTGCAGACCATGACGCCGTTGATCGTGACGTCGAGCTGGTCGGGGTCGAACGGCGCGACGCTCTCCGGCACGGTCCCCACCTGCGCGAGCACCCGGCCCCAGTTCGGGTCGTTGCCGAACATCGCCGCCTTGAACAGGTTGGACCGCGTGACGGCCCGCGCGACGGCGAGACCGGCGGCCTCCGTCGAGGCCCCCATCACGGTCACCGCGATGTCGTGCGACGCCCCCTCGGCGTCCGCGACCAGCGCCCGGGCCAGCTCGGCGCAGACCTGGGTCAGGGCGGCCGTGAAACCGGCCGGGTCCGGTACCGCGCCGCTCGCGCCCGAGACCAGGAGGGTCACGGTGTCCGACGTCGACATGCAGCCGTCCGAGTCGATGCGGTCGAACGTCTGGCTCGTCGCGGCCCGCAGGGCGGCGTCGGCGGTCTCGGCGTCGACGACCGCGTCGGTGGTGATCACGCAGAGCATCGTCGCCAGGCCGGGCGCCAGCATGCCCGCACCCTTGGCCATCCCGCCGACGGTCCACTCGCCCCGGTCGCCCTGGATCGTGAGGTGCGCCGTCTTGGGCACGGTGTCGGTGGTCATGATCGCGGTCGCCGCGGCCAGGCCGCCGGTCCGGGACAGGTGCGAGACGGCGTCGTCGACGCCCGCGAGGAGCTTGCCGATGGGCAGCGGCTCGCCGATCAGGCCCGTGGAGCACACGACGACGTCGCCCGGTGAGATCTCGAGGACGTTGCCCACCTTCTCGGCCGTGCGGTGCACGTCGAGGAAGCCGTCCGGCCCGGTGCACACGTTGGCGCCGCCCGAGTTGAGCACGACCGCGCTGACCACGCCGTCCGAGACCGCCTGGCGCGACCACACGACCGGCGCGCCCACGACGCGGTTCGTCGTGAAGACGGCCGCAGCGACCTGGGACGGGCCCTCGTTCACGACGAGGGCCAGGTCCGGTCGCCCGGAGGCCTTCAGGCCCGCGACGACGCCCGAGGCCTGGAAGCCCGCGGCGGCGGTGACGCCCGGAGACGGGTGGGCGGTCGTGTCGACCGTCATGGTGCAACTCCATCCAGTGGAAGACCGAGGGTCTCGTCGAGCCCGAGTGCGAGGTTGAGCGACTGCAGGGCGCCGCCGGCGGTGCCCTTGACCAGGTTGTCGATCGCCGTGACCGTGACCACGCGGCCGGCGCGCTCGTCGACCGCGACCTGCACGAGCGCGGTGTTGGCGCCGAGCGTGGACGCCGTGCTCGGCCACTGGCCCGGGGGCAGCAGGTGCACGAACGGCTCGTCGGCGTACGTCTGCTCCCACGCGGCCCGCACGAGCGACGGGTCGGTGCCGGGGACGAGACGCGCGGTCGCCGTCGCCAGGATCCCGCGGGCCATCGGGACCAGCGTCGGCGTGAAGGAGATGGTCACGTCGGAGGCCCCGGCGGAGCGCAGGTTCTGGCCGATCTCCGGGATGTGCCGGTGCGTGCCGCCGACGGCGTACGGCTGCGACGCGCCGAGGCCCTCGCTGGCGAGCAGGTGGGTCTTGGGGGACTTGCCCGCACCCGAGTACCCGTTGGCCAGCACAGCGACGAGATCGAGGGGCTCGATCAGGCCCGCCGCGATGCCCGGCTGCAGTCCGAGCGACACGGCGGTCACGTTGCAGCCCGGCACGGCGATCCGGGTGGCTCCCGCCAGCTCGGCCCGCTGCGCGGACGCGGTCCGCTCCCCCGCGTGCAGCAGCTCGGGGAGGCCGTAGGGCCAGGTCCCGGCGTGCGCGCTGCCGTAGTACGCCTCCCAGTCGGCCGGGTCCACCAGGCGGTGGTCGGCGCCGAGGTCGACGACGACGGCCCGGTCGCCACGGGCCGCGAGCTCGGCGGCCACCGCGCCGCTCGACCCGTGCGGCAGGGCCAGGACCACGACGTCGTGGCCCGCGAGGACGTCGACGTCGGTCGGCTGCAGCACCCGGTCCGCCAGCGAGCGCAGGTGAGCCTGGTGCGCGCCGAGCGCCGTCCCGGCGTTGGAGTGCGCCGTCAGCGCGCCGATCCGAGCCTCGGGGTGCGCCAGCAGGACGCGCAGCATCTCGCCACCCGCGTACCCGCTGGCACCCGCGACCGCGACCGTGAACGTCATGTGCATGAACATACATCGTCGTGCACGAAGATGCGAAAGACTTCCGCGGGGAAGATCGCGGGTCGCCGTCGCGTTGGCCCAACGTGCGCGCAATCCAGGCTTCCGCAGCGGGCGGACCCGACGTCCTCGAGCTCGTCGACCTCCCCGACCCGATGCCCGGGCCCGACGACGTGGTCGTCCGGGTGGCCGCCGCCGGCATCAACTTCATCGACACCTACCGCCGCTCCGGCATGTACGCCGTGCCGTACCCGCACGTCCTGGGCTCGGAGGGTGCGGGAACGATCGTCGAGGTCGGGTCCGACGTGGCCGAGTTCGCGGTCGGCGACCACGTCGCGTGGTCGTCGGCACCCGGCTCCTACGCGGAGCTGGTCCGCGTGCGCGCGTCGGAGCTGCTCCCCGTCCCGGTCGGCGTCGACCTGCAGGTCGCCGCGGCGCTCCCGCTGCAGGGCATGACGGCGCACTACCTGGTCACCTCCGTGTTCCCCGTGGCCGAGGGGCACGACCTCCTCGTGCACGCCGGGGCCGGCGGCGTCGGCCTGCTGCTCACCCAGCTCGCGGCCGCGCGCGGCGCGCGGGTGATCTCGACCGTCGGCACCGCGGACAAGGAGCGGCTCGCGCGCGAGGCGGGTGCGGCCGACGTCATCCGCTACCGCGAGCTGACCGACCTCACCCGTGACCTGCCCGCCGAGGTGCGGGCGCTCACCGACGGTCGTGGCGTGCACGCGGCCTACGACTCGGTGGGCAAGGACACCTTCGACGCCTCGCTCGCGTCCCTGCGCCGCCGCGGGACCCTCGTCCTGTTCGGGGCGTCGTCCGGTGCGGTCCCGCCCGTCGATCCGCAGCGGCTGAACCACGCCGGCTCGGTGTACCTCACCCGGCCGACGCTCGGCGACTTCGTCGCGACGCGCGAGGAGCTGACCTGGCGTGCCCAGGAGCTGTTCGACGGGGTCCTGGCCTGCACGCTCGACGTGCGGGTCGGCGCCACCTTCTCGTTGGCCGAAGCGGCCGACGCCCACCGCGCGCTCGAGTCGCGCTCCACGACCGGAAAGGTCCTGCTCCTCCCGTGACGACCACCACCCTGAACCAGACCCGCACGCTCGCCGTCGAGATCTGGTCCGACATCGCGTGCCCGTGGTGCTACATCGGCAAGAAGCGCTTCGAGACGGCCCTGGCCGACTTCCCGTTCCGCGACCAGGTCGAGGTGACGTGGCGCTCGTTCGAGCTGTCGCCGGAGACCCCCGCGGGGCCGGGACGTCCCGAGATCGACGCGCTCGCGGAGATGAAGGGCATCCCGCTCCCCCAGGTGCAGCGGATGTTCGCGCAGGTCACCGAGGTGGCGGCCGGTGAGGGTCTCGCCTACGACTTCGCACGGACCCTCGCGGTCAACACGTTCGACGGGCACCGCCTGGTGCACCTGGCCGCGCGGCACGGGCTCGCCGACCGCGTCCTGGAGGCCCTGTACTCGGCGCACTTCGAGCACGGCGCCGACCTGGGCGACGACGAGACCCTCGTGCGGATCGTGGCGGAGGTCGGCGTCGGCGCCGACGAGGCGCGTGCGGTCCTGGCAAGCACCGACCACGCGGACGACGTCCGTCGCGACGAGGCCGAGGCCCGCGCGATCGGCGTGACCGGTGTGCCGTTCTTCGTGGTCGACCGCCGCATCGGCGTCTCGGGCGCGCAGCCGGCCGGCGTGTTCACGCAGCTGCTCGAGGAGGGCTGGAAGACGGCGAACCCCCTGGCCACGCTGGCGACGGCCGACCCGTCCGCCGAGGCGTGCGTCGACGACTCCTGCGCGATCTGAGCGCGTGTCGGACCAGCGCGCGATGATCGGAGCATGGCTACCGTCCTGCTCCTGCACCACGCCCAGGGTCTGACTCCCGGCGTCGTCGCGTTCGCCGACGCCTTGCGCGCCGCCGGCCACACGGTGCACGCGCCGGACGTCTACGACGGGCGCACGTTCGACGACCTCTCCGCCGGCATCGCGTACGCGGGCGAGGTCGGGTTCGAGACCGTGATGCAGCGCGGCGTCGACGCCGCCGCCGACCTGCCGGGCGGCACCGTCTACATCGGCATCTCGCTCGGGGTCATGGCGGCCCAGCAGCTCGCGCAGACCCGTCCGGTCGCCGCGGGCGCGGTCTTCGTCGCCTCCTGCCTCCCCGCGTCCGAGTTCGGCGGCTGGCCGGACGGCGTGCCTGTGCAGGTGCACGGCAAGGACGCCGACCCGATCTTCGTCGACGAGGGCGACCTGGACGCCGCGCGGTCGCTGGTGGCGTCCGTCGAGGGTGCCGAGCTGTTCCTCTACCCGGGCGACCAGCACCTGTTCCTCGACAGCAGCCTGCCGGCGTTCGACCCGGCTGCCACCGCCGAGCTCACGGAGCACGTGCTCTCCTTCCTCGCGGACTAGCGGGCTACGCTGCGGCTGGACCGCTCGATGGCGCCGGTCCACGGCCCAACGCACCGGTTCGCCCGACAGCAGACGAACGCCCAGCGTGGCGTGCCCACCCGGAGGACCGTGATGACTGCATCGCTGCTCGACACCCTCGGCGTGACCGTTCCCTCGACCGTCCCCACCCACTGGTACAACCTCGCGGCGGACCTGCCGGCACCGTGCCCTCCGGCGCTGCACCCCGGCACGCAGCAGCCGCTGACGCCGGACGACCTGGCGCCGCTGTTCCCGATGGCGCTGATCATGCAGGAGGTCAGCACCGAGCGCTGGATCGAGATCCCCGAGCCCGTGCGCGAGATCTACGCGCTGTGGCGGCCGTCGCCGCTCGTCCGAGCTCTGCGGCTCGAGCGGGCCCTGGGCACCCCGGCGAAGATCTACTACAAGTACGAGGGTGTGAGCCCGGTCGGGTCGCACAAGGCGAACACCGCGGTCGCGCAGGCGTACTACAACGCCGCCGAGGGGATCACGAAGCTCACCACCGAGACCGGCGCCGGCCAGTGGGGAGCCGCGCTGGCGTTCGCCAGCGCGCTGCTGGGGCTGACCTGCGAGGTCTGGCAGGTCCGGGCCTCGTACGACTCCAAGCCGTACCGCCGGATGCAGATGGAGACGTACGGCAGCATCTGCCACCCGTCGCCGTCGGACCTCACCAACGCCGGCCGGGCGATGCTCGCGGCCGACCCCGAGACCACCGGCTCGCTCGGCATGGCGATCAGCGAGGCGGTCGAGGCGGCGGCCACGAACCCGGACGCGCACTACGCGCTCGGCAGCGTCCTCAACCACGTCCTGCTGCACCAGTCGGTGATCGGCCAGGAGGCGCTGGCGCAGCTCGACGAGATCGGCGAGGCCGCCGACATCGTCTTCGGCTGCGCGGGCGGCGGGTCCAACCTCGGCGGGCTGAGCTTCCCGTTCCTCGGCCGCAACCTGCGGGAGGGGACCGCTACCCGGGTCGTGGCCTGCGAGCCGGCCGCCTGCCCGTCGATCACGCAGGGCGAGTACCGGTACGACTTCGGTGACGTAGCCGGCCTGACGCCGCTGCTCAAGATGCACACCCTGGGCAAGGACTTCGTGCCGCCGCCCATCCACGCGGGCGGTCTGCGGTACCACGGCATGGCGCCGATGGTGTCCCACGCCGTCGAGCTCGGCCTGGTGTCGGCGATCGCCGTCGACCAGGAGACCGCGTTCGCCGCGGGCATCGAGTTCGCGCGGGCCGAGGGGATCATCCCCGCCCCCGAGTCCACGCACGCGGTCGCCGGTGCGATCGCGTACGCGCGGCAGGCGACCGCGGCGGAGACGATCGTCATCGGCCTGTCCGGCAACGGGGTGCTGGACCTGCCCGCGTACCACGACTTCGTCTGAGCACCGTCCTCGCCTGAGCACCGTCTTCGCCTGAGCGCAGACTTCGCCTGAGACGACCGAGGCCCGCGTTCGGCTGGACGCGGGCCACGGTCCTGGCGTCAGCGCGTCGTCACCGGCGCGCTGGTGCTCGGGCTCACGTTGGCGGCGTCGCTCGGGACGAACGTCGCGGTGTACGTGTGCGTGCCCGAGGGGAGGGTGCCGATGGCGATCCCGAGGACCACGTTCAGCCGCTTGACCACCGTGAGGCCCTCCCGGATCTCGATCGTCCCGGACGGCAGGCGACCGTTGTCCGTCGAGACCGTGACCACGGCGATCGGCGGGATGAACAGGAACCCGCGGGTGACGGACAGCCCGGTCGTGGTGGTCACCTTGCGCACCGTCACGGTGACGGGCGCCGACGACGAGCCGGTCACCGTGGCATCACCCGCGAACCGGGCGACCACCGGGTAGGTGCCCGCCGGCGTCGTGGCCGGCAGCCGGTAGGTGGCCGTGCCGCCGCTGAGCGGGACCGTCGCCAGCACCGTGGAGCCGGACACGAAGTCCACGCTCCCACCGACCGGCACGGGTGCCGAGACGGTCGCGGTGAGCAGCACGCGCGTGGAGGAGCCGAAGACCTGGCTCGACGGCGATGCCGTCAGCGTCGTGGTGGAGGCCGGGATGCCGGCCTTCACCGTCAGCGGCAGCGTCACGGTCGTGCCGCTCGGCGTGGCCACCAGCGTCAACGAGTGCGCACCGGCCGGTGTGGACGACGGCACGGTCACCGACACGGTCGCATTCCCGCCGCTGACCGCGGCCGACCCGATGGACGTTCCGTCGAGCCGGACGTCGAGGCTCGTGTTCTGCGGCGCGCCCAGGCTGGTCAGGTCCAGACCGGTGACCGGGAACGTGAGCGCGTCACCGGCCGTGACGGCCGAGGGCACCGACGGCACCCCCACGGCCTGGCGGGCGAAGTCGGGCGCGAGACCCGGGTGCGCCTGCAGGTACGCGATCCAGCCGTCGCGGTCGATCAGTCCCGAGTCGCGCGCGTCGGTCCCCTGGGCCACCACGCGGAAGTTGTCGCCGCCGGTGGTCAGGAACGAGAACGTGCCGATCCGGTAGGGCGCGGCCGGGTCGAGCGGGACCCCGTCGACCGTGACCGACGTGATGTGCGAGCCCGCCGGCGCCGCGGCGTCGAACGTGTACGTGACGTTGTCCGACAGCCCCAGCTGCAGGTACGGCCGCGACGGGATGGTGCCGTCGGCGTTCGTCTGCCACTGCTGCTCGAGCATCGTCTTGACCTGGGCGCCCGTGAGAGTGGTGGTCCAGAGGTTGTTGACGAACGGAAGCACCGAGTTGGCCTCGGCCGTCGTCACGACGCCGTCGGGGGCGTAGAACAGCTCCGCCCGCAGACCGCCCGGGTTGACGACGCCGATCTGGGCGCCGCCGAGGTTCGCCGGGGCCAGGGTGTCGCGCAGCGCGTTGGCCACGAGGTCGCCGAGCGACGACTCGCTCGCGCGGTCGTCGCGACCCGACGTGGTGTTGGGACCCGGTCCGACGTAGCCGGCAGGGCCGTAGGTGCCGCCGGAGTAGGCGGTGGTGATGTCGGCCGTCACCGAACCGACGGGCACGGACCCGACCGTGTCGGCGTAGGCGAGCGCGGCGTTCACGATCGTGTTGACCTGCGCGACGCGGGGGTAGGTCGCGACGAGCTGCGCGGCGAAGGCCGCCTCGTTCTGCGCGGGCGTGTTCCCCGCGACGACCGGGGCCACCAGCCGCGGGATGTTCTTCTCCGTGTGCGCGGTGACCTCGTCGGAGACGGGATCGTAGGTGAGCGTGACCTCGCCGAGGTTCTCGCCGTAGTCGCCGGTCTGGATGACCGGCCGCGTCACGCCGGCCTCGCCGGGCACCGGGGCGTCCCACGCGTACTGCTTGTGGGTGTGGCCGGTGAAGATGGCGGCCACCTCGGGCGAGGTCCCGTTGACGATCTGCGCGAACGCGCCGCCGGCCGCGACCTCCTGCTCCAACGTCGCGCCGTCCGGCGTGCCCTCGCCCGCGCCCTCGTGGTACGTCGCGACGAGGACGTCGGCCTCGCCGTTGGCCGGGTTGCCGTCGGTCAGCTCGGCGGCCACGCGGTTCACCGCGTCGACCGGGTTGCCGATGTCCAGCTGCGTGATGCCACCGGGGCTGACCAGCGACGGGGTCTCCTGGGTCACCGCCCCGATCACGCCGACCTTGACGCCGTCCAGGTCGAGGATCGTGTACTCCGGCAGCGCCGGCGTGGTGGTGCCCTTCAGGTACACGTTCGCACCCAGGTAGGCCCACTTCGCGTTCGTGCCACCCGCGATGATCCGGTTCTTCAGGTCGTCGAAGCCCTTGTCGAACTCGTGGTTGCCCACGGCCGACGCCTGCAGACCCAGGGCGTTCAGGACGTCGATGGTCGGCTGGTCCTTCTGGACCGCGGAGGCGAACAACGAGGCGCTGACGTTGTCACCGGCCGAGACGAACGCGACCGGGCTGCCTGCCGCCTCGGCGGCCGCGCGCTCCTGCTCGATGGTCCCGGCGAACTTCACCGTGTTGGTGTCGATGCGCCCGTGGAAGTCGTTGATGTCGAGGAACGTCAGCGTCTTCGGTGCGGTGCTGGTCGCCCCGGAGGACAGGCCGACGATCACCGGGTCGTGGTCGGAGGAGCGGTACTCGTCCGGAGCGTAGAACAGGGTGCCGTGGTAGTTGTAGCGGTCGTACTCGAGCGCGACGGACTCCTCGGCGTTGATCTCCCAGATGTCCGCACCGGTGGCGCGGGCCAGGGCCGGACCGTTGAGCAGGACGTGGTCGAGCGAGCCGGAGGTGCCGCCGAACGAGTACGAGTACTGCCCCGGCGCCAGCGCCGAGGCCGCGTCCGTGTAGCCGGCGTCGTAGAGGACCTGCAGCGGGTCCTCCTTGGTGTACGAGTTGAAGTCGCCGACGAGCGCGACCGACTGCGTCGAGCCCTGGATCGTCGGCACCCAGTCGCGCAGCGCGGTGGCCTGCGCCACGCGGGACGCGTTCGACGCGCCCTGGCCGTCACCGGTGTCGGCGTCGCCGGGCAGCGGACCGGCCGAGCCCTTGGACTTCAGGTGGTTCACGACGACGAGGAACGGGTCCCCACCGCCGACCGGCGTGAACGTCTGCGCGATGGGCTCGCGGGCGTTGCCGAAGGCCTGGTCGTCGCCGCTCAGCGTGCCGAGCGCGTGCGACGGGCCGGTGCGCTCGACGGCGGACTTGCGGTAGATGATCGCGTTGGTGATGACGTCCATCTGCGACACGGGCGGCAGGTCGGCGGACGACGGGACGAAGGCCCAGACGTCGCCGCCGGCCGCCGCGTTCAGCGCGTCCACGAGCGTGCCGAGCGCCTGGTCCGGCACGCCTTCCACCACCGCGGAGTTCTCGATCTCGAGGAGGCCGACGACGTCCGCGCCCAGGGCGTTGATCGCCGCGACGATCTTGTCCTGCTGGCGCTGCAGGTCGGCCGGGTCCCAGGCGCCGCGGGGGTCGCAGCCGCTCTGCACGGTCACGGGGTCACCGGTGCGGTCCTTGTACGGCACGCAGCCGGCCGTGTCGGCGCCGAGGGTGGTGAAGTAGTTGAGCACGTTGAACGAGGCGACCTTGAGGTCCCCGCCGACGGGCTCCGGGGCCGTCGTCCGGGTGTTGGCGAAGCTCACGGCCGCCGGGCCGGGAGCCGTCGGGTTCAGCGACCAGAGGTTGTTGCGGTAGTCGACGACGAGAGGCGCGGTGATCGTCGCAGCGGCGCCCACCCGGATCGGGTTCGTGAGCGAGACGTACGGCGGGGTCAGGCCGGAGTTGGCCGCCGACAGGAAGTTCGTCGACGAGCCGTCGTCCAGGACGACCGCGCGGGCGGCGTTGTCCGCGGCGGCCGCGGCGGCGGCGGGCGTCCCGGGCCGCGCGACCTCGGTCGTCTGCAGGAGCGGCGTGGTCCCGGCGGCGAGACCGACCTCGCCGTACTGGTTGGTGGAGTACGTGTCGGAGATGGTCATCGGGCCGGTCGGCAGGAAGAGCATCGACTCGAGCGCCTCGCGCGCAGCGTCGGTGGTGGGCCAGGTGCCCGAGACCGGCGTGACGGGGGCGGCCGAGGGCGGCAGCGGTGTCATGCCGCCGGCGACGACCGTGAGCTCGGTCAGGCCGCTGAACTCGCTGACCGTGCCGGTGACCTGCACGTGGTCACCGATCGCGACCGCGCCGACGGTGGCCGCCGAGTAGACGAAGACCGCGTCCGAGCCGGTGTGGGCCACGTCTCCCCCGGTGCCGGGCGTCTGGATCACGTACCCCGACAGGCCCCCGGTCGGGTAGGCGGCGGTGACGACCCCGTCGGTGCGCACGGACTGACCGACCAGCGGGGAGGCGGGTCCGGTGCCCTGGATCGCCTCGATCGTCGCGTCGACGGTGGTGCCCGGGCCGGTCGGCCCGGAGGCGGAGCTCTGGGGGGTCGGGGCGCCCGCGGTGAAGTCGGCCGCGTTGCTACCGGTGTTGGCGCCGGAGGCGTTGCGGGCCACCGACGTGGAGTTGGTCGTACCCGGCGCCGCGGACCCGGCGAACACGGTCGCCGTGCCCCAGCCGACCAGGTCCACCACCGACGGGTCGGCGGCGCAGGCCGCCGCGGACGCGCACACGAGGGTCGTCGACGAGCTCACGAGGGCGACCTTGCCCGCCGTGCCGGAGAGCGAGACCGTGCCCGACACGTCGGGCGTCGGCAGGTCGGGCTGCGTCAGGTCGGCACCCGCGGCCTCGGCCACCAGGTACGTGGCGCCGGCGGCGATCGTTCCGGACAGCGGCGTCACGCCGGTGAAGGACGTGTTCGTCGCCGATCCGTACTGGACCGACCAGCCCGTGAGGTCGACCGCCGACGTCGACGTGTTCCGCAGCTCGATGAAGTCGTGGTCGAACAGCCCGCCGGAGTTCCCGCCGCCGCCGTACACCTCGTTGATGACGACCGGCGCGGCGGACGTCACGGCTGCCTGGGCGGCACCTGCCCCGACCAACGATCCGACCAGGGCGAACCCGAGGGCGGCGGCGCCCCCGACGAGTGACTTCAGGGGTGGGCGCACGTCGGACGTCTCCTTCGTCGAGGGCTCGGCGGCTGCTGGTGGCCGACCGGGCCCCACATTGGGGGAATGTCCGGAACGTCGCAACTACTGGCGAGTAACCATTGGGTGAACTCGTCCTATGACTTGGTTCTCAAAGCGTGTGACCAGCGCGTTCACAGAAACGGGCTCCGAGACGGCCGGTCGGCCGTCGCGGAGCCCGTTCACTGGGCGGACGTTCTCGTCTCAGGCGCGCAGGGTCGCACCGAACCTGCGGTGGGCCTCCGCGACGACAGCCTCGCGGACGGCGGCGGCCTCCTGAGCGGTCAGCGTCCGGTCGTCAGCGCGCAGTCGCAGGGCGAACGCGAGCGACCGGTTGCCGGCGCCGACCTGCTCACCCTCGAACACGTCGAAGAGCCGGATGTCCTCGACCACGTCGCCGGCCGGTGACGCGACCGCCCCGACCCGGACCGCGTCGAGCACGTCCGCGGCGGGCACGTCGGCTGGGACCACGAGGGCGATGTCCTCCTTGGCCACGGGGAACGTCGAGACCGCCCACGCCTGGTAGGGCTCGGCCGGTGCCGCGGCGAGCAGGGCGTCGAGGTCGAGCTCGAACGCGACGGCCCGGGCGGGCAGCCCGTGCGCGGCGACCACGTTCGGGTGCAGCTCCCCCGCGAACCCGAGGGACACGTCGCCGACCGACAGCCGGGCGCACCGTCCCGGGTGCCACGGCAGGTGGTCGGCGTCGGCCGTGACGGTGAGCTCGACGCCGACGACGTCGGCCACCAGTCGGGCCGCGGCGAGCGCGTCGGTGTGGTCCGCGCGACGGCCCGGACCCCACCAGCCCGCGGGCTCGCGCGCGCCGGCGAGCACGCCGGCCACCCGCTGCGGCTGCGGCGGGATGGCTGCGTCGATGGCGGCGAGCTGGGCGTCGGACGGCCGGATCCCCCCGGGCAGCCTCGGGGCCGGCGGCGCGTCCGCCAGGGGGCGGGTGACCAGGCCCGTCTCGAAGATCGCCACGTCGGTCGCCCCCCGACCGACGTTGCGCCGCGCCGTGTCCAGCAGCGTGACGAGCAGCGTCGTCCGCATGAAGGGCTGCTCGTCGGACAGCGGGTTGACCAGGCGCACCGCGCGTCGCCGGGCGTCGTCGGGCGGCACGCCGAGCGCGTCCAGCTGCTCGGTGCCCATGAACGGGTACGACAGCACCTGGACCAGACCCGACTCCGCGAGCGCACGGGCGACCGACCGACGCGTGCGCTGGCCCGGCGTCAGCCCGCGTCCGCCGGGTGCCGACGGCAGGATCGACGGGATCGCGTCGTAGCCGCGCAGCCGCGCGACCTCCTCGACGAGGTCCACGCCGACGAGCAGGTCGGGCCGCCACGACGGCGGCGTGACCCGCACGGCGTCGGGCCCGGCCGTCTCGACGACGCAGCCGATCGAGACCAGCACGTCGCGGACCTCGTCGGGCGTGTAGTCGACGCCCACCAACCGGGCGGGCAGGTCGAGCGGGAGCACGAACGACTGCGGCGGGACCACGTCGAACACGTCCGTCACCTCGGCGTCCGGGACGCCGCCGCCGTGCTCGACGAGCAGCGCGACGGTGCGGGCGACGGCGACGCGCGGCAGCAGCGGGTCAGCCCCGCGCTCGAACCGCTTGGCGGCCTCGGAGGGCAGCTTGTGCCGGCGGGCCGTCCGGGCGACCGTGATCGGGTCGAAGTGCGCGGCCTCGATGAGCAGGTCGGTGGTATCCGGGCCGACCTCGCTGTCGCCGCCGCCCATGACTGCGGCCAGGCCGATGACCCGAGAGGAGCGCACGCCGTCGGGGCTGTCGGTGATGACCAGGTCCTCGGGGTCGAGCGCGCGCTCGACGTCGTCGAGGGTCCGGATCTTCTCGCCGCTCACGGCCCTGCGCACGACGATCGGCGCCGCGACCTTGGCCAGGTCGTAGGCGTGCAGCGGTTGCCCCAGGTCGAGCATCACGTAGTTGGTGACGTCGACGGCGAGGTTGATGGGTCGCATCCCCGCCTGCTGCAGCCGCTGCTGCATCCATCGCGGCGACGGGTCGTTGGCGCGCACCCCGCGGACAACCTGGGCGACGAACCGGTCGGCGCCGGGCACCCCGTTGATCGGCGCGGCGTCGTCGATCTCGACGGCGAAGCCGCCGCCCGCGACGGGCAGCGGGCTCGTCGGCAGCCCGTGGTCCGTGAACCGCGCTCCCGTGGAGAGGCTGTACTCCCGGGCGACGCCGCGCATGGAGAAGCAGTAGCCGCGGTCGGGAGTCACGTTGATCTCGAGGACCTCCTCGCCGAGCCCGAGCAGCTCGCGTGCGTCCGTCCCGGGCGCCGCCTCGATGCCCAGGCGTGAGAGCACGATGATGCCGGCGTGGTCGTCGCCGAGGCCCAGCTCGCGCTGGGAGCAGATCATGCCGTCGGACACGTGCCCGTACGTCTTGCGCGACGCGATGGGGAACGGTCCGGGCAGCACGGCGCCGGGCAGCGCGACGACGACCGAGTCGCCGACCTCGAAGTTGTGCGCGCCGCAGACGATGCCCCGCGGCGCGCCGCCCGGCTCGTTGTGCTCGGGCCCGACCTCGACGCGGCACCAGTTGATCGTCTTGCCGTTCTTCTGCTCCTCGGGCGTTCGCTCGACGACGAGCCCGACGACCAGCGGACCGGACACGGCCGCGGGGAGGATCGCCTCCTCCTCCAGACCGACACGCACGAGGTCGGCCGCCAGCTGCTCGGCGGAGAGGTCCGCCGGGATCTCGACGTGCTCGCCGAGCCACGTCAGGGGGATGCGCGGCATCAGATCTCCGTCCCGAACTGGGCGGAGAAGCGGATGTCGCCCTCCACCATGTCGTGCATGTCCGCGATCCCGTGCCGCAGCATCAGGGTCCGCTCGATCCCCATCCCGAACGCGAAGCCCGAGTAGACGTCCGGGTCGATCCCGCACGCGCGCAGCACGTTGGGGTTGACCATCCCGCAGCCGCCCCACTCGATCCAGCCTGCGCCGCCCTTCTTCTGCGGGAACCAGAGGTCCATCTCGGCGCTGGGTTCGGTGAACGGGAAGAACGACGGCCGCAGGCGGGTGCGGGCCTCCGGCCCGAAGATCGCCTGGGCGAAGTGGTCGAGAGTGCCCTTGAGGTTGGCCATCGTCAGGCCCTTGTCGACCGCGAGGCCCTCCACCTGGTGGAACACGGGCGTGTGCGTGGCGTCGAGCTCGTCGGTGCGGAACACCTTGCCGGGGCAGGCGATGTAGACGGGCAGGTCCCGCTCCAGCAGCGTCCGCGCCTGGACCGGGGACGTGTGGGTGCGCAGCACGAGACCGGGAGTGTCGACGAAGAACGTGTCCTGCATCTGCCGCGCCGGGTGGTCGACGCCGAAGTTGAGCGCGTCGAAGTTGAACCACTCCGACTCGAGCTCGGGGCCCTCGGCGATCTCCCAGCCCATCGCGACGAAGATGTCCGCGATGCGCTCCGACAGAGCGTCCAGCGGATGCCGGGACCCGCGCGGGTGGCGGTCGGTGGGCAGGGTGACGTCGACGGACTCCTCGACGAGGACGCGGGCGTCGCGCTCGGCCTCGAGCTCGGCCTGCCGGTCGGCCAGCGCGCGTCCGAGGCGCGCCTTGGCCTGACCCAGCAGCTTGCCGGCGGTGGCCTTGTCGGCCGGTGCCAGGCCGCCGATCGCACGGTTGGCCAGCGCGATCGGGCTGCGCTCCCCCACGTGCTCCAGACGGGCGGTCTTCAGGGCGTCCAGGTCGGTCGCCGCGTCGAGCGCCTTGAGGGCGGCCTCCACGGCGGCGTCGATGCCCGGAGCATCGAGCGGGGACAGGGCGGTGTCGTCGGACATCCTGACCTTCCAAGAGTTTCTCAGCGCGGCGATCGGCCCGGAAGCGTGCGCGTCCGAGCCGGCGGACAAGTCTAGAGGCGCCCGATCCGGGGGTGGGCGGCCGGTCCAGCGATGGACGGCCCGCTCAGGTGCGCGTCAGAGGCGCAGCCCGGGAACGGGCCCGGGAAATCGGCGACCGTCGGCCGCCTGCGCACGCGCTGTCATGTGCCCATCCTGCCACGCGAGGCCAGCGCGAACTGCTCCACCACCTCGTACAGCGGCCCACCCCCGCGGCCCGCACCCGGCTGCGAGGACATCAGCAGGATCTCGCCGACCTCCCAGCGCGGCCCCTCGTACACGGCCAGCGCCCGCACGATGCCGTCGGCCACCTCGACCTCGCGGTCCGGCTCGGGCCCCGGACGCCCCCGTGTGTTCGTCGACGACCCCCGCCTCGGCGGCCGGCTCCCCGGCCGCACGCGGCCGACCGTCAGGTGCGCGCGTTCGCGTGCCCGCCGGTCCGGCACGTCTCCGGCGTCGACGCAGCCCGAGCTCACGACCCGTTGGGTCTCGACGTCCCCCCCGACGCCGATCCACAGCGTGCGGTGCGAGAACACGCCCGCACCGCGCAGCGTCAGCTCGTACGGCTCGACGCGCGCTGCCAGCTCGGCCAGACCGGCCGCCAGCGCCGGCAGCGACCCGTCGGGCAGGTCACCGTAGAAGGCGGTGGTCAGGTGCCACGTCTCTCGTGCCGACCAGCGGACCGCCTGCGACAGCCCCGACGGCGCACCGCGCACCGCGCCGAGCGCGACGTCCAGGTGGTCGAGCACGTGCTCGGGCGGCCACACCGCGGCGAACAGCCTCACCGGTGTGCCCGCGCGCTCGCGTACAGACAGACCGTCGCCGCGGTGGCCAGGTTGAGCGACTCGGCACGTCCGCGGATCGGCACGCGCACGACGGCGTCGGCCAGCGCACGGTCCTCGTCGCGCAGCCCCCACGCCTCGTTGCCGAAGAGCCAGGCGGTGGGCCGACTCAGGTCGGGGACGCCGTCCTCCGTCGCGCCGACCACGTCCAGGAGGTCGTCGAGATCGAACGGGCCGACCCCGTCGGCGGCCAGCACGAGAAGGCCCGCCGCGCGCAGGTGGTCGATCGTCGTCGCCAGGTCCGCGCCCATGATCACGGGCAGGTGGAAGAGCGACCCGGCCGTCGACCGCACGACCTTCGGGTTGTGCACGTCGACGCTCTCGCCGGTCAGCACGGCCGCGTCCGCGCCGGCCGCGTCGGCCGCGCGGATCACCGTCCCCGCGTTGCCGGGGTCGCGCACGTTGGCCAGGATCGCGACCAGCCGCGGGGCCTCGAGCTCGCCCAGCGTGTGTGCGGTGAGCGCCACGACCGCCACCACCTGCTGGCCGTCCGGGCTCATCGCGTCGAGGACCTCGAGCGTCCCGACGGACACCCGGATCCCCCGGTCCTGCGCGCCGAGCACGATCTCGGGGTACCGCTGCGCCGACTCGGTCGTCACGTACACGTCGTGCACGTCCGCCCCCGCCAGCACGGCCTCCCGGACGGCCTGCGGACCTTCGACGACGAACCGCCCGGCCCGTTGCCGCACCGCACGGTTGCTCAGCGACCGGACGGCCTTGACGCGCTCGGCCCGAGGATTCGTCAGGGTGGGAGTGCTCACCAGGACATCATCGCGTGCCCGGGCTTCGTGCCGGGTCCATGATCCCGGGCCCTCGCCGGTCCGGGTCGAACAGCTCGGCGAGGTCCGACCAGAAGGGGATCCTCAACGGTCGCCGCGAGGTGCCGGGATCCTGGGCGGCGAACACGCGGCCGGCGTAGTCGTAGAGGTCCCGCCCGACGACCGAGACCGTGGTGCGGTCGACCAGGAACACCGGGCACCGCGCACGACGGTCACCGGCCGGGACGTAGCACTGCGCGAACAGCGGGACGAGCGTCGGGACGTTCGCGAGCTGTCCCCGGGCCACCGCCTCGCGCTGCTCGTCGACGTCGGGCCGAATGCCCCAGTCCGCCGGCCAGAAGTCGTGCTCCAGCACGTCGGCAACGACGCCGTCGACCGGCACCCGCAGCCGCGCCCGGAGGGTCCGCGCCGCACCGTCGCGCCAGTTGGCCCAGTACCGGCCCGTCGGCACGCCGAAGCGCAGGAAGTCGCGGTGGACCGCCTCGAACCGGAACCCGAACCGCCGCTCGATGTCGTCGAGCTGGAAGTCACCCAGTCCCGGGGTCATCGGCTCGCCGCCGTACGACATCATCGGCGTTCCTGGCCACGTCCTCGACGGACACGGTCGGACGAGCCAGACCATCGGACGCACGACGTGCCTCGGCCACCGGCTCAGGCGCGGTTCGTCGACGACTGCACGAGCCGGAGCCTAGCGAGCACGACGAAGCCCCCGGAAGGTCCCGCTCAGAAGAGCGGCCCCGCGGGGGCTTCGGGTACACCGACCCGCCGCCCGGCTCCGACGAGGGAGCACTGGGCGGTCGGGCTCAGCGAACGAGGGTCACGCAGCCTTCGGCGCGTTGACGTCCTCGGGCAGGGCGGCCTTGGCGGCGGCCACGAGCGTGTTGAACGTCGCGGCGTCGTTCACGGCGAGGTCGGCCAGCACGCGGCGGTCCACCTCGATGCCCGCGAGCTTGAGGCCCTGGATCAGGCGGTTGTAGGTCAGGCCCTGCTCGCGTGCAGCGGCGTTGATCCGCTGGATCCACAGCTTGCGGAAGTCCTGCTTGCGGACCTTGCGGTCGCGGTAGGAGTAGACGAGGGAGTGGGTGACCTGCTCCTTCGCCTTCCGGTACAGACGCGAACGCTGGCCGCGGTAGCCGGCGGCGCGCTCGAGGGTTGTCCGGCGCTTCTTCTGGGCGTTTACTGCCCGCTTCACGCGTGCCACGTGATGCTCCTTGCTGGTCTCGGGCTCGGGATGGGTGACCGGGGCGCTGGTGCGCCCCCGCGGTCACTTACCGAGCAGCTTCTTGATGCGGGGGGCGTCGGCAGGAGAGACGACGAGGTCGCCGGCGAGGCGGCGGGTGCGACGGCTCGACTTGTGCTCGAGCAGGTGGCGGGCGCCGGCCTGCTCGCGCATGAGCTTGCCGGTCCCGGTCACCCGGAAGCGCTTCTTGGCACCGGAGTGCGTCTTGTTCTTCGGCATGGCTGCCGTGTCTCCTTGTCGTTACATCGCACGGGATCGTGCGACTCGTCTGGTGCGGTCCGACCGGTGGGTCAGCCCGTCCGTTCGTTCGGGTTAGCTGGCCTCTTCCGAGGCCGTCGTGCTGGTCTTCGCTGGTCCGGCCGGACCGGGACGCGGCGCCGCGGGGCGGGGCGTTCCGGCAGGCTTCGGCGTGGCCGACTTCGCAGCCGCCGTCGATCCCGCGGACGCGGGGCTCGGGGCGGGCGACGATGCGGCGGTCGTGGTCGGCCGAGGGGCCGAGGTGGTGCTCGGGCGTGCTGCGGCCGCGGGACGCGGTGCAGCAGCCGGGCGGGGTGCGGCCGCGGCCGGGCGGGGCGCCGCGGCGGGTCGGGGCGCAGCGGCCGGGCGGGGCGCCGCGGCGGGGCGGGGCCCAGCGGCCGGGCGGGAGGCTGCGGCCGGGCGAGGCGTGACCGGAGTCGCCGGCGTCTCGACGACGACGGCCTCGGTCTGAACCGTCTCGACGGCCTCGACGGCCTCGACCGTCTCGACGACCGCCGGGACGGGCGCGACGACCGGCGTCTCGACGACGGCCGGAGCCTCGTCGGGAGCGTCGACCTGCGCGGCCTTCTGCGCGGCGGCTGCCGCGTTCGCCTCGCGCTGAGCAGCAGCCTGCGCCGCGCGACGCTGCTCCTGCTTCTGGTCGGCCTTCTTCTTGTTCGGCCCGAGCACCATGATCATGTTGCGGCCGTCCTGCTTCGGCATGCTCTCGATGAAACCGAGCTCCGAGACGTCGTCGGCGAGCCGCTGCAGCAGGCGGACGCCCATCTCCGGGCGCGACTGCTCGCGGCCACGGAACATGATCATGACCTTGACCTTGTCGCCGGCCGTGAGGAACCGCTCGACGTGGCCCTTCTTGGTGCCGTAGTCGTGCGGGTCGATCTTCAGCCGGAAGCGGATCTCCTTGAGGACCGTGTTGGTCTGGTTCCGCCGGGCCTCGCGGGCCTTCATGTCTGCCTCGTACTTGAACTTGCCGTAGTCCATGATCTTGCAGACGGGCGGACGAGCGTCAGGTGCCACCTCGACGAGGTCGAGGTCGGCGTCCTGGGCCAGGCGCAGGGCGTCCTCCACGCGCACGATGCCGACCTGCTCGCCGTTGGGGCCGACCAGGCGGACCTCGGCTACGCGGATCCGATCGTTGATGCGGGGCTCGCTGATGTGGTGCTCCTCAGGTTCGTGGTGTGGACCGCCAGGAACGAGGAAGGCCCCCGTCCTGGTCACAGGAGGAGGCCCCGACAAGTCCGCTACGCAGGCACGGCCGTGGCCATGCTCACGCGACCGGGAGCGGCTGATGCCGTCCGGTGCGGACTGTGACCCGGACTCTGTCGTCGCTGCGATCGAAAGATCACATCGAACAGGTGAGACCAAGGTGGGAGAGGACTCCACTTGTGCGCCTGAGCGTCCGCGAACGGCAGCCCAGGTCAGTCAGCGGTCAAGATTAGCAGAGCAACGCGCGCGGGCCGAATCGGACCGATCCCTGCCGAACGCTCCCCGGCCGGCCGTGCCCCTCGTGGTGAGACCATCTACCCATGTCGCAGAGCACCGACCCCACCGCCGACGCCACCCGGGACATCGCGGACGTCGCCGCCGTCGAGGTCATCACCACGGCCGCGGTCCACCTCATGAGCGCCGCCGCCGTGAAGTGCGGGCTGGCCGAGGACGGACCGACCGGCGCAGGCGCCGACTACCTGGACCTCGACGAGGCCCGCAAGCTCATCACGGCGCTCGCCGCGCTCGTCACCGCGTCGGCACCGGACATCGGCAACCAGCATGCCCGCTCGCTGCGGGACGGGCTGCGCTCCCTGCAGCTGGCGTTCCGCGAGGCGTCCCCGTTCCCCGACGCACCCGGCGACGGGCCCGGCGAGAAGTTCACCGGCTCGGTCGTCTGACCAGCGTCCGGTCACCGTCGCGCTCGCGCCGGCGGGCCGCGCGCGGGCGCAGGCCGTGTCGCACGGAGTGCCGACGAGCGTCGGCCGAGACGGACCTCGGCAGACGTGGCGGCTCGGCGGGACGCGTCGGTGCCTCGAGAACCGGGCGGGCCGTTCGGCCCCGTCCGATCCGCAGCGCGACCAGGCCGGTCACGGCGATGCCCCCGCCCACGACGGCCGCCGTCAAGAACCCCGCACCGGGGACGGTCCGATCGATGACGGCTCCGCACAGGGGCGCCCCGAGCGCGTTGCCGACCGTCGACATCGTGCCGCTCCAGCCCATGACCTCGCCGCGACGGCGCTCGGGCACGAGCCGCACCAGGGTGGCGTTGATCGACGAGAGCGCCGGCGCGCACGGGAGGCCGGCGACGACGACCGCGAGCGCGAGCCAGACCTGCCCGTGCACGAAGGCGGCCGGGACCGTGGCCAGCGCGAGGACCGCGACGAGCACCAGCGGCGAGGGAGTGCGGCGGGCCGTCCCGTGGATCAGGCCGCCGATCACCGAGCCCCCCGCCCACAGGGCGATCATCCAGCCGACGTCCTGCGGGCGGCCGGCGTCGTTGAGGGTGGCGACGAGCGACACGTCGGTGCCGACGAGGACGAACGCGGCCGCGACCGCGGCGAGCAGGACGACGATCAGCGCGGGCGTCAGCAGCCGACCCGGCGGGGCGTCGTCGGACGGCTGGACGCTGACCGCTGACCGGGTAGGCGGGTTCGCCCACATCAGGAGCAGACCGGCGAGGACGGTGAGGGACCCCACGACCGTCAGGGCGACCACGGTGGACGCCTGCGTCGCCAGGAGGACACCGACCACGGGCGAGAGCATGAACGTGAGCTCGACGGCGACCGAGTCCAGCGCGAACGCCGGCCGCTGGTGCTGGATGGGCACCAGGACGGACAGCGACTGCCGCGACACCGAGAACACCGGCACCAGGAACAGGCCACCCAGGAACACCGCACCGATGAGCGCCTGGTACGACAGGTGCGGCGCGGCGAACCAGACCGCCGACTCCACGACGACCGACGGCGCGATCGCGCGACGCAGACCGAACCGGTCGACGAGCCGGCCGCGCCACGGTGCCCCGAGGGCCATGCCGATCGTGGCCGCACCGACGACGACCCCGGCCTCGGCATAGCCGCGACCGAGGCTGGTGACCACGTGCAGGGTCAGGACGATCCCGATCATCGCGGCCGGGATCCGGGCGACGAAGGACACGACGAAGAGGCGCGCGACGCCGGGCAGGCGCAGCACATCTCCATAGGTCGTGGTGGGCATGTCCACGATTGTGCGGGGTGCGCCGACCCGGCCTCGCGCTGATTTCGGTACGACCCGGACATCGGGAGGTCGGTGTGGTGAAGACCACACGGTGCCGGCTCCTATCCTGGGCGGATGGCGCCGCAGGACCCGATCGTCGGCTGGCCGGCGGAGCCGGAGCAGCCCGCTCCCCGCGCTCGTCGGCGTCCGCGCACGGCGGTCGTCGTCCTGTCGGCGGTCCTCGTGCTGGTGCTCGTCGGCACAGGTCTCGTGCTCGCGCGGATGCTCGCGACGACGCGCGCGTGGCAGGAGTCGAGCGCCGGCTGGGAGCGTCTGGCCACGCAGGGCGCCACCGACCTGGCCAGCACGCAGGGCGACCTCGCGACCGCCCAGTCGGAGCTCGACACGACCACCGCACAGCTCGCGACGGCGCAGACGCGCATCACGGACCTCGCCAACGAGAAGGCCCAGCTGGGCGACACGAACGCGACGCAGCAGGAGCTCGCCGACTACCAGGCCCGGGTCTCGCAGGCGGCAGGTCAGGTGGCCACGGCGCTGGCCGCGTGCATCACGGGCCAGCAGAAGCTCATCGGGTACCTCCAGGAGTCTCAGAAGTACGACACCGCACAGCTCACGCAGTTCGGGCAGGACGTCGCGACCGTGTGCAGCCAGGCCACCGCCGCGAACACCGCCCTGCAGGCCGAGCTCAAGCGATGATCCGACGGCTGGTCGGGATCGCCGTCGTCGGCCTCCTCGCCGGCTGCAGCGCACTGCCCGCGATGCCCGCCCCGGTGCCGACCCGGGTCGAGCCGAGCATGGGGCCCGTCCCGGCGCCGAGCTCGTCGGGCAACCTCTCCCCCGACGGCTTCGACACCGCGCAGCGGATCGCCGTGCGCATCCGCAACATCGGGTGCGGTGCGCTGTCGACGGGGTCCGGCTTCGCGATCGACGACCACACCGTCATCACGAACCGGCACGTCGTAGCGGACACCTCGACGCTCCAGGTGAGCACGTACGACGGACGCGACGTGACGGCGGACGAGGCGTCCACGGCCGGGCTGGCCGACCTCGCGATCGTGCGGACGACCGACACGCTGCCCGCCGCTCCGGCTCTCGCCGACGCCGATGCCCAGATCGGCGACGCCGTGACCGTCGTCGGCTATCCCCTGGGCCGGGCGCTGACGGTGACGCCCGGGCACGTCGTGGATCGCCGGACGGACCCCCTGAACGAGAACCTCGGCCAGGTGCTGGTCACCGATGCGCCCGTCGAGCCGGGCAGCTCCGGCTCGGCGGTCCTGGACGCCGACGGGCGGGTGGTCGGGGTGGTCTACGCGAAGGACCAGAACGGGCACAGCTTTGTGGTGCCCGTGAGCACTTTGCGGGCCATGCTGGACGACGACACGGCGTTCACACCGCTGACGCCCTGCACCAGCTGACCGACCGGAGGACGACCATGGCAACCCCGCGCTTCGACCCGTCGACCCTGACCAACGCAGCGAACGAGTCCTTCGCGGTCCGGCGTGTGTTCGGGGAGGCCTACGAGCGCGGCGGGACGCTCGTCATCCCCGTGGCGCGCGTCTGGGGCGCGACCGGCTCGGGCTCGGGCGGCGGCGAGATGTCCGTCCCGCACCACGCCGAGGACGGGGCCGAGGAGAAGGGCGCGAACGAGGGCCACGGGGGCGGCGGCGGGTACGCGACGCACGTCAAGGCGGTCGGCGTCTTCGTCGTCGACGACACCGGCACGCACTGGCAGCCGACGCTCGACGTCAACCGGGTGATCCTCGGTGGCCAGCTGGTCGCGGCCGCCGTGCTGACCGTGTGCGCGCTGGCGTGGGCGGTCAAGCGGCGCTAGCGGGCCGCGCGGGGCCGCAGCTCGAGCGAGTCGACGCGCGTGGCGACCAGCTCGACGCCCGCCAGCGCCGCGTTGACGCCGGCCAGCACCGCGTCCAGACCCGCGCGGTCCAGGCCGGCCACCAGGTCCACGACGACGGCGACCTCCGCCCGGGTCCCCGCGACCGCGTCCACCGCGACGACCCCGCGCACGGGTGACACGGCCGAGACGATCGCCTCGCGGATCGACGGATCGAGCCCGCCGGGTCCCACGGCGGGGTCCCAGGCTTGCTGCTGCGCCAGCGCCCAGACCGCCGGGCGCGGCAGCAGGACGGTCGTCGGGCCGCCGGGGTCGACGACGAGCACCTCCCAGCCCTCGGTGACGGCCGAGAGCGCGGCGCGCGCGACGTCCGACGGGACCGGCCGGGCGTCGGCGCGCCAGGCCGTCATGGCGGCCACGGACGTGAACACCGGAAGCGCCCTGCGGCCGTCCGGGGCCTGCAGGGCGACGATGCCCGCCGAGGCCTCCTTGTCCACGGTGTGCGCGTGCCCGTCGTGCACGACGACGTCCTCGACCTCGAGCTCGGCGAGCACGGGGACGAGCACCCGGGTGCCGCGCAGGGCCGCCACCACGTCGGCCGTGCCGCCCCTCCCGTCCGCCACGGCCGCGAGCGCGGCCGCGACGGCGGGATCGGCCGTTCCGTCGTCGCCGGCGAAGGGCGACGACGGCGGCAGTTCACGGCCGGCCATCGTCACGGCCTGCCGGCGACGTCCAGGGCCTGCGGCAGCGTGAACGCACCCGCGTAGAGCGCCTTGCCGACGATCGAGCCCTCGACGCCGAGCGGGACCAGCGTGCGCAGCACGCGGATGTCCTCGAGGCTCGACACACCACCGGACGCGACGACGGGCGCGTCGGTCTTGGCGCACATCTGCTCGAGCAGCTCGACGTTCGGGCCGTTGAGCATGCCGTCCTTGGTCACGTCGGTGACCACGTAGCGTGCGCAGCCGGCGTCCTCGAGGCGGGCGAGGACCTCCCAGAGGTCGCCGCCGTCCTGGGTCCAGCCGCGGGCGGCCAGCGTCGTCCCGCGCACGTCCAGGCCGACCGCGATCCTGTCGCCGTAGGCCGCGATCACCCGGGCCGTCCACTCGGGGTTCTCCAGGGCCGCCGTGCCGAGGTTCATCCGGGTGGCCCCGGTGGCCAGGGCACGCTCGACGGAGGCGTCGTCGCGGATGCCGCCGGAGAGCTCGACCTTGACGCCCTTGCCCGACAGCTCGGCGGTGACCTCGGCCAGCAGCGCCGCGTTGGACCCGCGGCCGAAGGCCGCGTCGAGGTCGACCAGGTGGATCCACTCCGCGCCACCGGCATACCAGTCGAGGGCGGCCGACAGCGGGTCGCCGTAGCCCGTCTCGGTGCCGGCCGCACCCTGGGTCAGCCGGACGGCCTGACCGTCGGCGACGTCGACGGCGGGCAACAGCTGGAGGCGTTCGGTCATGCGGGCTTCTCCGTGTTCGACGAGTTCAACGAGGCGACCCAGCGGGTCAGGACGGTGGCGCCCGCGTCACCCGAGAGCTCGGGGCGCAGCTGCAGCGCGGTCAGCGGGCCGTTCTCGACCGCGGCGACGAACGGCTCGTCGTGCCGGGCCCACACGACGACCGGCGCGTTCAGCCGGGTGTCGGACGGCCAGGTCTCGAGCAGCGGGAACCGGCGCGCGGCGTACGCGTGCGCGAACCGGAAGGGGACGTCCCCGAGGCCCGCGAAGAGCGCCGACCCCTCCGGCACCTCAAGGGTCGACCAGCCGTCGTGCACGTGCTCCTCGACCGTGCCGGGCCACTCCTGCAGACCCTCGACGCCCGGACCGGTGAACATCGCGTGCAGACCGACGTCGACCGCGAGGACGGGGCGGCCGCCTGCGAGCCGGCGGTCGATCACCTGGTCGGCGCCCACCGCGCGCAGGCCGGTCAGGAGCTCCGCCAGATCGCCGTCGCCGACGATCACGAGGCCGTCGGCCTCCGAGGCAGCCTTCTTGTCGAGGCTGACGTCGACGGACGCGCCCGCACGCTCCAGCGCGGCGACGAACCCGGTGGCGTCGCCTGTGCCGTGGTCGAGGACGACGACGGTAGGGGCAGGCACGCGGCAACGGTACCCGCGGTGGCGCGCCGCCCCCGCGTCCTCCCGGTCCGCGAGACGGGCTCAGTCGTCGGTCGGTGCGCCCTTGAGCTCGGCGCTGATCTGGTCCGCGTCGAGGATCGCCAGCGCGGCGCTCAGGGTGCCCGAGCCGAACGTGCCGTCGGACCGCGCCCGCAGCAGCGCCTCGCGCTGGGCCTTGATGACGGCCAGCTGGAGCTCGAGCATCTGGTCCGTGATCACACGCGGTTCCTCCGCGGCGAAGTCGGCAGCGCGGCGCACCGAGACCGTCCGCATGCCGTCCAGGAGCCGCTGGCTGTACGGCGTCCCGTCCCGGCGCACGAGCGCCGGGTCGTCGATGAGCGCGACCGCAGCCTGCGACAGCGCCTGCAGGAGCTGCGCCCGTTCCGGGTCGTTCTCGGGCGGCCCGGACGAGCCGACGCCGAGCGCCCGGACGACCCAGGGCAGCGTCCCGCCCTGCACCAGCAGGCTCCCGGCCGCGACGACGAACGCGATCAGGATGAGGAGCGACCGCTGCGGTGTGTCCTGCGGCAGCGTCTGGGCTGCCGCGAGCGTGACCGCGCCACGCATGCCGGCCCAGACGAGCACCGTCCCCTCCTTGGCGCCCAGCGGCGACGACACCAGGTAGTCGATGTCCGCGAGGCCCCGGGTCGTGCGGCGGGTCCAGTGCCGTCGACGCCGCTCGATGCGGGGCCCCTGCGACTCGTCGGCGGCCAGCGTCTCGGTCACCTGGGCGTAGCGCTCCTTCATCCGGTCGCTCGCACCCGCGCGCTTGGCCAGCCACCAGACGAGCGGCGAGACGTACAGCGCACGGACCGCGAGGGTCAGGGCGATCGCGGCGAGGCCGAGACCGACCGCGGGCAGCGCCGAGCCACCGTGCTCGCGGGCCTGCGCCACCAGCTCCTGCAGCTCGTAGCCCATGACCAGGAATACCGCACCCTCGAGCAGCAGCTCGACCGTGCCCCAGTTCGCCTCCTCCGCGATCCGGTCCTGCGGGCGCAGGAAGCGCGGCGCCCCCTGGCCCGTGACGAGTCCCGCGACGACCGCCGCGACCAGGCCCGAGGCGCCCAGGTGCTCCGCAGGCAGGAACGCGACGAAGGGCGCGACGAACGAGACCGCGGTGTTCGCGGCCGGTTCGGGGATGGCCGCCCGGACGCGCAGGTTGAGCGACCCCACGACGACGCCGATCACCGTGGCGACCACGACCGCGTAGACGAACGAGCCGAGCACGTGCCAGAGCGAGACGGTCACGGCCGTCGCCGCGATGGCGGACCGCAGGAGCACCAGCGCCGATGCGTCGTTGAGCATGCTCTCGCCCTCGAGCACGGTGACCAGCCGCGACGACACGCCGAGCTTGCGGGTGATGGACGTCGCCACCGCGTCCGTGGGGCTGACCACCGCACCGAGCGCGATCCCCGTCGCCAGGCCGATGTCGAGCACACGTGCGAAGAACACGCCCAGGATCACGGCGCTGAGCACGACGAGCACGACGGAGAGCCCACCGATCGCGCCGAAGTCGCGCCGGAAGTCCATCCCCGGCATCGACACGGCCGACGAGTACAGCAAGGGCGGCAGGATGCCCGCCAGGATCAGCTCCGGCGGGAGGTTCAGGTCGGGCGCTCCCGGCACGAAGCTCGCCACCACGCCCAGCAGGACCAGCAGCAACGGAGCAGCGACCCCGACCTTCGGCGCCAACCGCGCGACCGCGACGATGCCGATCACGGCGACCACCAGGACGGGTGCGTACTCCATGCGAGTCCCTACTTCTTGGGCTTGCCCGACCCCGTGATCATCCGCAGCGCCTTCCACCGGGAAAGGCCGTCCGTCGAGACGACCCCCTCGAGCGACCCGATCTCGACCGACCCCAGCAGCAGGTCCTCCAGCACCGCCGGCGCGTCCGAGAGCACGAGCCCCGGGGGCAGGTTCTCGCCCTGTTGCGCGCCGCCCACCCACCGGGTGGCGGTGATCTGGCCCTCGCGGCGCTCGAGCAGCACGATCGGCACCTGGCGCAGCAGCTGGGACACCACCGCGGCCGACGCCCGGGCCGCGGTCCTGTCCCGCGGCGCGGCGACGGCGCCCACCTCGGTAAGGACCACGTCGGCGTCCACCTTGGCCAGGACGCACGTCGCGGCGAGCGGGGCCGCGGCGGCGACGGGGGTCAGGATCAGGACGACCGAGGGCTCCTCGGTGCCGCCGTCGAGCAGGGACGACAGGTCGTCGGGGACCTCGAAGTCGTCGGGCAGGTCCTCGCTCATAGCGCTCCCTTGGTGGAGGGGATCCCCTCCACCCGCGGGTCCAGCTCGACCGCGAACCGCAGCGCACGCGCCAAGGCCTTGAACTGGGCCTCGACGATGTGGTGCGGGTCGCGGCCGGCCAGAACGCGGACGTGGATGCTGAACGCGGCGTGGTGCGCGATCGACTCGAGCACGTGGCGCGTCAGCGACCCCGTGAAGTGGCCGCCGATGAGGTGGTACTCCTGCCCGGGCGGCTCGCCGGTGTGCACCAGGTATGGCCGGCCGGACACGTCCACGACCGCCTGCGCGAGCGCCTCGTCGAGAGGCACGGTGGCGTCGCCGAACCGCGAGATCCCGCGCTTGTCGCCCAGCGCCTGCCGCAGCGCCTGGCCGATCGTGATAGCCACGTCCTCGACGGTGTGGTGCGCGTCGATGTCGGTGTCGCCCGTCGCCTTGACGGTCAGGTCGATGAGCGAGTGCTTGCCCAGCGCGGTGAGCATGTGGTCGTAGAACGGCACCGTCGTCGAGATGTCGGTCTTCCCCGTGCCGTCCAGGTCGAGCTCGACGAGCACGCTGGACTCGCTGGTCGCGCGCTCGATGCGTGCGGTCCTAGGACTCAAGGCAAGCCACCTCCACCAGGGCGTCCTTGAACGCCTGCGTCTCCTGCGGGGTGCCGACCGACACCCGCAGCCATCCGTCCGGGCCGACCTCACGGATCAGCACGCCACGGTCGAGCAGACCCTGCCAGATCGCGTGCCGGTCGTCGAACACCCCGAAGAGCACGAAGTTCGCGTCGGAGTCAGCGACCGTCAGCCCGCGGTCCCGGAGCCAGGTCACCAGCGCGTCGCGCTCGTCGCGCAGCGAACCGACCTGCGCCATCAGCTCGGGTGCGTGCCGCAGGGCGGCGCGTGCGGTCGCCTGCGTCACGGCCGACAGGTGGTACGGCAGCCGGACCACCGTCAGGGCGTCGACGAAAGCGGTCGAGGCGGCCAGGTAGCCCACCCGCGCACCCGCCAGCCCGAACGCCTTGGACATGGTGCGGCTGACGGCCAGGTGCGGGTGGTCGGCCAACAGCTCGAGCGCGGACGGCGTGCCCGTGCGACGGAACTCGCCGTAGGCCTCGTCGACGACCACCACGCAGCCGCCCGGCACACGCGCCGCGGCGTCGAGCACGGCGAGCACGGTGCGTGCCGGCAGGGCGGTACCGGTCGGGTTGTTCGGGCTCGCCAGCAGGACGACCGACGGAGCGTGCCGCTCGATCGTGGCGACGGCGACGTCCGGGTCCAGCCCGAAGTCCTCCTCGCGGCGGCCGGTCACCCAGGCGGTCGACGTGTCCCGCGCGTACTCCGGGTACATCGAGTACGTGGGCGCGAACGACAGCGCCGTCCGCCCGGGACCGCCGAACGCCTGCAGGATGTGCAGCATGACCTCGTTCGACCCGTTCGCGGCCCAGACCTGCTCGGGCGCCAGGCCGACGCCCGACTCGACGAGCAGGTAGGCGGCCAGGTCGGCGCGGAGCGCCCGGAAGTCGCGGTCCGGGTAACGGTTCAGGCCGGTGGCGGCCTCGGCGACCGCTGCGGCGATGTCGGCAACGACCTCGGCCGACGGGGCGTACGGGTTCTCGTTGACGTTCAGCACGGTCGGCACGTGCAGGTGCGGAGCACCGTAGGGCGCGATCCCGGCAAGCTCGGGACGCAGCGGCAGCTCTGGACGGACGAGATCGGCGGTCACGTGCCGAGTCTAGGGAACGACGCGCGAGGCCTCGTCGGCGGTCCAGGCAGCGAGCCGCGCAAGCCCCTCGTCGAGGCTCACGACGGGCGACCAGCCGAGCGCCTCACGCGTGCGGCGCTGGTCGAACCAGTGCGCGGTCGACATCTGCTCGGCGGCGAACCGCGTGAGCGGCGGTTCCCCCGGCAGCGGCAGGCGCGCCCACGCCGTGTCGAGCAGGCCGCCCACCGCGCGGGCCACGACGGCCGGGACGTGGCGACGAGGCGTCGGCACGCCCGAGGCCGCGCAGATGCCGTCGAGGAGCTCCAGGACGGGACGCGGCTCCCCGTTGGTGACCACGTAGGCCTCGCCGTACGCGGCCTCGTCGGCGTGCAGCGCGGCGACGAGCGCGTCGACGGCGTTGTCCACGTAGGTGGTGTCGATGAGCGCCGTCCCGGCGCCGAGCACCGGGAGCCGGCCCGCGCGGGCACGATCGACGATCCGGCCGACCAGCTGGGTGTCGCCGGGCCCCCAGACGACGTGCGGTCGGACGACGACCACGCGCATGCCACCGACCCGGTCGGCCGCGAGCGCGAGCAGCTCGGCGGCGGCCTTGGTGCGGGCATAGCTGCCGCGGGCGCCGTCGGGGTCCGCGGGGTCCGCTCCGGCGCCGGTCAGCGAGCTGCCGACGTGCGCGACGGACGGCGACGACACGTGCACGAACCGCGTGACGCCCGCCTCCCGGGCGGCGCGCAGGAGCCGCTCGGTCCCGCCCACGTTGACGTCCTCGTACTCGGCCAGCGGACCGGTGATCGAGACCTTCGCGGCGAGGTGGATCACCGCGTCCCGGTCGCGGACCGCCTCGGCCACGGCGGCGTCGTCGGTGACGGACCCGATCACGTCGGTCGCGACGCCCGACGCGCTGCGCTGCAGGGTGCGCACGTCGTGCCCGTCGGTCACGAGCCTCGCGGCGACCGCGCGTCCGAGCATGCCGCTGGCGCCGGTGACGAGCACGCGTGTCACAGGCGTGCCCGCTCCCCCGCGAGCACGCGCGATGCCCACCGCGCCACCCGCGTGCGGTCGATCTTGGAGTTGTGGCGCACGTCGGTGGGCAGCTTCGGCGCGACGAGGACCGCGGCGACGACGGTCGGCGCCACGGCGGCCCGGACGGCCGCCGCGAGCGGCGGCTCCGCGACGAGCGGGGACGCACCGGCGGTCTCGACCACGACGACGACCTGCTCGGTGCCGCGCGGCCCGACGCCCACGACGGCCGCAGAGACGACCCCGTCGACGGTCGCGGCGCGGTGCTCGAGCCCGACGGGCGTGACCACGCCGGCGTCCGTGACCAGCACGTGCGCCAGCCGACCCTCGATCCAGAGCAGCCCGTCGGCGTCGAGGTGGCCGACGTCGCCCGTGCGGTGCCACCCCGCGTCGCGTGCCGAGGCGTCCTGCGTGATCCAGAGGCCGTCGTACCGCTCCTTGACGTGCGCGGCGGAGACGAGCACCTCGCCGGTCACGCCCGGCACGGTGTCCGGAGACCCGCTCGCCTCCCCGTCGGCGTCGAGCGCGCTGATCGCGACGGTCGCACCCACGACGGGTCGCCCGACGCAGACACCGTTGCCCGGACCCGCGGCACGGAGCTGGCCCAGCGACACGTCGGTGACCAGCAGCGACTCGGTCATCCCGTACGGCGTGTGCGCCTCGGCGTTCGGCATCAGCGCGACCGCCGACTCGAGCAGCGCGGGCGGCACCGGGGCACCGGCGGACAGGAACAGCCGCACGCCGGCCAGGGCGCTGCGGTCCGAGGCGCTGAGCTCGGAGCCGGTCCTGACCGCCGAGGCGAGCGCCGCAGGCGAGGCGAACACGACCGCGCCGTCGATCGCGTCGACCGCCTCCGCGAGCGCCGCGGCCGTCAATGTCCCCGGCGCGGTCACGTCCATGTCCGGGCTCGCACTGGTGGCGCCGAGCGCCGGTCCGAGGAGCACGAACGGTGCGAACGCGGCCACGAGCGGGCTGTCGGGACCGATCTCGTAGGTCCGTGCGACGGCGTCGCGCATCGCGGCGAGCCGGCGGTGCGTGTAGGCGACGCCCTTGGCAGGCCCGGTCGATCCCGAGGTGAACAGGATGGCCGCGTCGGCGTCCGGGTCCGGCCAGGGCAGCTGGTCGGACGAGGCCCGCCCGAGCGCGGCGACGTCGTCGAGGGATGCACGGACGCCGAGCGCCTTGGCGGTCCCGGCACGAAGGGGCCCGGCGCTGATGAGCGTCGGCGCCCAGCGCAGCCAGCGTGCGGCGACGAGCGCCCGCTCGATGCCGATGACGACGCTCGGCTCGGCGGCGCGGACGGCTCGGGTGAGCCCCTGCACGCCCAGGCCGGCGTCCGCGACGACCACCACGGCCCCCAGGCGCAGGCACGCGTAGAGCACCGAGGTGAGATCGACGCCGGGCGGCACGAGCAGCGCGACGCGGTCCCCCGGTCGCACACCGCTCGCGGCGAGGCCCCGGGCCAGCTCCTCGGTCCGGGCGGCGAGCGCCCGCCACGTGGCGCGGCGCGCGTGCGCACCGAGCTCGATCAGTGCGGTGCCGTCGTCGTCGGCCCGCGCCGCGAGCGTCGCCCCCATGGCGCGGTACGGCTCGTGCGCGACCGTCGGCGCCGGGGTCGGGTCGCCGAACCGGGCGTCCAGCCAGCGCAGGACACCGCCGGCGACGTCGCGGTCCTCGACCACGAGGTGACCCGCGCCCTCGAACCGGTGCACGTCGGCGTGCGGCAGACGATCGCGCAGGTCACGCAGGTAGCGGGCCGTGAACACCGGGTCACGCGGCCCCCAGAGGAGCAGCGCCGGGACGTCGAGCCCGCGCACCCCCTCGGCGATGCGCTCCAGCTCCGGGCGGCTCGGATGGTCGGCGGACGCGGGGATGTCGGCGACGAACCCGCCGATGCCGGCCCGGCGCTCCGCGGAGTCGTACGGCGCGCGGAAGCCGTCGGCCACCGACCGGTCGAGCTTGGGGTGCGCGATCGCGAGCGTCGTCTCGAGGAACGCCGGGGTCGTCGTCGTGGTCAGCGGGAGCACGGCCGGCGCCATCGCGACCCGCAGGGCCGGCGGTACCCGCTCGTCGACCGACTGGAACACCGCCGTGTTGGTGAGCACCACGCCCGCCAGCAGGTCCGGGTGGTCGAGCGCCCAGCCCAGGCTGATCAGCCCGCCCCAGTCGTGCCCGACGGTGACCACGGGACCCGTGAGGCCCAGCTCGTCGGTCAGCGCGCCGAGGTCTGCCACCCGGTCGGCCAGCCGGTGGGTGTCACCGGTGCGTTCGGAGTAGCCCATCTCGAGCTGGTCGACGGCGATCACGCGCCACGGCCGCTGCTCGCGGGCACCCGCCGCCACAAGCCGTCGCCACAGGTAGGACCACGTCGGGTTGCCGTGCACGCACAGCAGGGTGCCGACCGGCTCCTGCGTCAGGGTGGCCGCGTTGTCGAGCAGGTGCCACGTGCGCACCGGGCCGCCGTCGCGCGCCGGCACCTCGACCAGACGAGACCACAGCGGATCGATGCCACCGGCTTCCAGCAGCGCCCGCGGGGGCGACGACGCGACGGCCGTGTGTCCGACTGTCCCGTCCGTCACCAGACGATCTCGGTCATGGCCGCGTGCAGGCCCGACCCCACGCCCATGCACAGGACCCGGTCGCCCGAACGCAACGAGTCCGCCTCGCTGGCGAGCGTCATCGGCAGTGCGGCCGGACCCACGTTGCCCCAGCGCGGGAACGTCATGGGCACCCGGTCGGGGTCGAGGTCGAGCGCCTCGACGATCGCCTTGGTGTGCACGGTGGAGACCTGGTGCGTGACCACGCGGTCGAGCTCGGACCAGCCCCACTCGTCAGCGGACTCGTTCCACGCGTCGACGACGAGCTGGATGCCGTGGGTCAGCAGACCACCCGCGTCGGCCTGCATCCCGTCGACGCCGCCGACGCACAGCTCGTGGTGCTGCGTGGCCGAGCGGGCGACGCCACCGACCACCCGGTGCGCTCCCGGGTGCAGGTGCGCCGGGCCGAGCACGGCCGCGGCCGCGCCGGCGCCGAGCGTCAGGGTGGCGAACTCCTCGAGGAACTGCTCGCGCGTGGTCTCCGGTCGCAGCAGCCGCTCGATCGTGGCCTCCTGCGTGGGACCGGGGTCCTCGCCGTTGACGATCAGCGCGTACTGCACCTGGCCGGCGTCGATCAGCTGCGCGGCGAGCGTCAGGCCGTTCACGAACCCGAGGCACGCGTTGGTCAGGTCGAACCCGAGAGCGCTCGTCGGCAGGCTCAGCCCGTTGTGGATGCGGGACGCGACTGACGGTTCGAGGAACGTGCGCGTCACCGACGTGTTGATGAGCAGGCCGACGTCGCCCGCGTCGATCCCGGCCTCGGCCAGCGCCTTGGCGCCCGCGGCCATCGCGGCCTCGTCGAACGTCATCGTGCTGTCCCACCAGCGACGCTCGTGCACGCCCGCCACGCGCGGCAGCAGGCCGCTCGGCAGGTGCAGGCGCTTGAGGGTCGGGGCGAGGCGCTCGTCGAACACGGTCGACGGCACGACGACAGGAGCCTCGATGCCTACGACGGCCAGCAGCGCGACGTCTCGGTGGCGGAACGTCGCGTTGCCCGTCACAGGCGGTCCTCGTTTCGGCTGGGGTGCAAAGATCGGGCGCGGGGGCAGGTGCGGGCGGCGCACCGTCGGGATATCAGAATCGGGCTCGCACCGCCTCGCCGTGCGCCGGCAGCCCCTCGGCCTCCGCCAGGGCGACGATGCGGTCGGCCACGTCGGCCAGCGCGTCGGCGTCGTACTCGATCACCTGCACCGCGCGCAGGAAGGAGTGCACGCCGAGACCACTGGTGAAGTGCGCACAGCCGCCCGTCGGAAGGACGTGGTTGGAGCCTGCCATGTAGTCGCCGAGCGAGACAGGCGAGTAGGGGCCGACGAAGATCGCGCCGGCGCTGGTGATCCGCTCGGCGAGCTCGGCCGCGCCGACCGCCTGGATCTCGAGGTGCTCGGCGCCGTAGGCGTTCACCACCTCGAGACCCTGCTCGAGGTCGTCGACGAGCACGATCGCGGACTGCTTGCCGCTCAGCGCCGTCATCACCCGCTCGCGGTGCTCGGTCGCCTCCACGCGGTCGGCGAGCTTGGCCTCGACCGCGCCCGCGAGCTCGACCGAGGGCGTGACGAGCACGGCCGCGGCGAGCGGGTCGTGCTCGGCCTGCGAGACCAGGTCCGCGGCCACGTGCGTCGCGTCCGCGGTCCCGTCGGCGAGGACGGCGATCTCGGTGGGGCCGGCCTCGGCGTCGATGCCGACCACCCCCCGCACCAGCCGCTTGGCCGCCGCGACGTACACGTTGCCGGGGCCTGTGATCACGTCGACCGGCTCGCACAGGATGTCGCCGTCGACCTCGTCGCTGCCGGCCGCGCCGTACGCGAACATCGCGACCGCCTGCGCACCACCCACGGCGTACACCTCGTCGACACCCAGCAGGGCGCACGTCGCCAGCACCACCGGGTCGGGCAGCCCGTTCTCGTCCTTCTGCGGCGGCGACGACACGGCCAGCGAGCCGACGCCGGCCTCCTGGGCCGCGACGACGTTCATGACGACCGACGACGGGTAGACGGCCAGACCGCCCGGCACGTACAGCCCGACCCGGCGGACCGGGACCCACCTCTGCCGGACCTGCGCGCCGGGCACCACGTCGACCGTGAAGTCGGCGGGCCGCTGCGCGGCGTGCACCAGCCGGACGCGCCGGATCGTCTCGTCGAGCGCCGACCGCACGTCCGGGTCCAGCGCGCCGACCGACGCCGCGAGCACGTCGGCGGGCACCCGCAGGTGCACGGGGCGGACACCGTCGAACCGCTCGGCGAGGTCGCGCAGCTCCGCCGCACCGCGCTTCCGCACGTCGATGAGGATGGGGGCGACCACCTCGGCGGCGTGCTCGACGTCGACCTCCGCGCGAGGCAGCTCGTCGAGGAGCTCGCGGCGCGTCAGCGTGCGACCGCGCAGGTCGATGCGGGTGATCACGTGCCGAGTCTAAGACCCGGTCCCACGAGGGGGCTCACCGGTGCCGACGTACGGGCGTGCGCTGCGCCACACTGGGGCCATGAGCAGCGTCCCCATCTCCGACGACTCCATCCGGCTCGGGCAGTTCCTCAAGCTCGCCGACCTCGCCGACTCCGGCGCGCACGCCCGGGCACTGCTCGACGAGGGCGCCGTCACGGTCAACGGCGAGGACGAGAACCGCCGTGGCCGCCAGCTGGTGAAGGGCGACGTCGTCGAGGTGGACCTGCCCGCCGGCTACAAGGAAGCGACGGTCGCCTGAGCGTGGTCGACCTGACCCGGTTGCCCGCCGACCTGCCGGTTCCGGTCGACGACGGCGCGGCCGACCACCTGCCCGGGTCCGCGATGCCGGCCGTCTCGCTGCGGTCCACGGACGGCGCCCTGGTCGCCCTCGGCGCCCTGCCACCGGGCCGCACCGTCCTCTATGCCTACCCGCGCACAGGCGGACCCGACGGCGTCGTGCCCGACGGCTGGGACCGGATCCCCGGCGCGCGCGGGTGCACGCCCGAGGCGTGCGCGTTCCGTGACCACCACGACGACCTCCTGGCCGCCGGCGCCACCGCCGTCTACGGGCTCTCGACCCAGGACACCACCTACCAGCGGGAGGCCGTCGACCGGCTGCACCTGCCGTTCGCGCTGCTCAGCGACGAGCACCGGCTCCTGGCGACCGCCCTGCGGCTGCCCACGTTCGAGGCCGGCGGCGAGGCGCTGCTGCGCAGGCTGACGATGATCGTGCGCGACGGCGTCGTCGAGAAGGTGTTCTACCCCGTGTTTCCGCCCGACGCGCACGCGGCCGAGGTGCTCGCGTGGCTGACCGCGTGACGTAAGGGGTAGTGAGCGGTCAGGACGCGAGGCAGCTCGGGCCCAGCAGCGCCTTGAGGTCGCCGAACAACGACGGTGAGCGCTGCACCCGCAGGCCGTGGTCCAGCCGCATCACGGTCGCGCGGCCCGGGCTCGTGAGCCGCAGGTGCACCTCCGTGACGCCCGGGTGGGTGGCCAGCACCTCGCGGAGCCGCTCCACCACCGGTGGGGTGCAGCGGGCCACCGACATCGACACGACGACCGGGGCGTCCGCGGCCTGCGACACGTCGGGCAGCGAGACCTCCATGGCCTGCAGCTGCATGGTCTCGTCGCGACGCCGGACGCGGCCACGGATCACGACCACCGCGTCCTCGGCCAGCGCCGTGGAGTAGGCCAGGTAGGTCTCGCCGAAGAACATGATCTCGACCGAGCCCTCCATGTCCTCGATGGTGACCGCGGCCCACGGGTTGCCCTGCTTCGACATCTTGCGCTGCAGCGACGTGACCAGGCCCGCGACGACGACCGTGGACCCGTCGGGCCGGGCCTCGTCCGCGAGCAGCGTGGCGATCGAGACGTCCGCCGCGGCCGCGAGCACGTGCTCGAGGCCGGAAAGCGGGTGGTCGGAGACGTACAGGCCGAGCATCTCCCGCTCGAACGCGAGCCGCTGCTTCTTGTCCCAGTCGGGCAGGTCCGGCACGACGACCGCGAAGCCCTGCGTGACGTCGTCGTCGCCACCCATCAGGTCCGCGAACAGGTCGAACTGGCCCTCGGCCTCCTTGCGCTTGACGCCGATCACTGAGTCGACCGCCTGCTCGTGGACGAGCAGCAGCGCGCGGCGCGGATGCCCGAGCGAGTCGAACGCGCCGGCCTTGATGAGCGACTCGATGGTCCGCTTGTTGCAGACGACGGCCGGCACCTTGTCCAGGAAGTCGGTGAACGACGTGAACGCGCCCTTCTCCTCGCGGGTCCGCACGATCGCGTCGACCACGTTGGCGCCGACGTTGCGCACCGCGGTCAGCCCGAACCGGATGTCGGAGCCCACGGCCGTGAAGTTGGCCGACGAGGAGTTCACGTCGGGCGGCAGGACGACGATCCCCATGTGCCGGGCCTCGCCGAGGTACAGCGCCGACTTGTCCTTGTCGTCGCGCACGCTCGTGAGCAGCGCGGCCATGTACTCGGTCGAGTAGTTGGCCTTGAGGTAGGCGGTCCAGTAGGAGATGACCCCGTACGCCGCCGAGTGCGCCTTGTTGAAGGCATAGTCGGAGAACGGCAGCAGGATGTCCCACAGCGTCTGCACGGCCGCCATCGAGAAGCCCCGCTCGACCATGCCGCCCGAGAAGCCCTCGAACTGCTTGTCCAGCTCGGACTTCTTCTTCTTGCCCATCGCGCGGCGCAGGATGTCGGCCTGCCCGAGCGAGTAGCCGGCGACGCGCTGCGCGATCGCCATGACCTGCTCCTGGTAGACGATCAGGCCGTACGTGGTGCCCAGGATCTCCGCCAGCGGCTCCTCGAGCTCCGGGTGGATCGGGGTGACCGGCTGCGCGCCGGTCTTGCGCAGCGCGTAGTTGGTGTGCGAGTTCGCGCCCATCGGACCGGGCCGGTACAGGGCGCCGACGGCCGAGATGTCCTCGAAGTTGTCGGGCCGCATGAGCCGCAGCAACGACCGCATGCCTCCGCCGTCGAGCTGGAACACGCCGAGGGTGTCGCCTCGACCGAGCAGCTCGTACGTGGCGCGGTCGTCGAGCGCGAGATCCTCGAGGACCACCGGCTCCTTGCCGTTCATGACGATGTTCTCGAGCGCGTCGTCGAGGATCGTCAGGTTCCGCAGCCCGAGGAAGTCCATCTTGATCAGGCCGAGGCCCTCGGACGTCGGGTAGTCGAACTGCGTGATGACCGCACCGTCCTGCGGGCGGCGCATGATCGGGATGATGTCGATCAGCGGGTCGCTCGACATGATGACGCCGGCCGCGTGCACGCCCCACTGGCGCTTCAGGCCCTCGATGCCTTTGGCCAGCTCGACGACGCGTTGGGCCTCCGGGTCGGCCGCGTGGACCTGCCGGAACTCCTCGGCCTCGTTGTAGCGCTTGTCGGCCGGGTCGAAGATGCCGGTGAGCGAGATGTCCTTGCCCATGATCGCGGGCGGCATCGCCTTGGTGAGCTTCTCCCCCATGGCGAACGGCATGCCCAGAAGCCGCGCGGAGTCCTTGAGAGCCTGCTTGGCCTTGATGGTGCCGTACGTGACGATCTGCGCGACCCGGTCCTCGCCGTACTTGTCGGTCACGTACCGGATGACCTCGCCGCGCCGACGCTCGTCGAAGTCCACGTCGAAGTCGGGCATCGAGACGCGGTCGGGGTTGAGGAACCGCTCGAAGATCAGGCCGTGCTGCAGCGGGTCGAGGTCGGTGATCCGCATGGCGTAGGCCGCCATGGAACCGGCACCCGAACCACGGCCGGGCCCGACGCGGATGCCGTTGTTCTTGGCCCAGTTGATGAAGTCCGCGACCACGAGGAAGTACCCCGGGAAGCCCATGTTCGTGATGACCTCGGTCTCGAACTCGGCCTGCGCCCGCACCTCGTCGGGGATCCCGTCCGGGTAGCGCACGTGCAGGCCGGTCTCGACCTCCTTGACGAACCAGCTGGTCTCGTCCTCGCCGGCCGGGACCGGGTAGTTCGGCATGTAGTTGGCCGACGTGTTGAACGTGACCTCGCACTGCTCCGCGACGAGCAACGTGTTGTCGCAGGCCTCGGGCAGCTCGGCCCAGATGCGGCGCATCTCCTGCGCGGACTTCACGTAGAAGCCGTCGCCGTCGAACTTGAACCGGTCGGGATCCGTCAGCGTGGAGCCGGAGTTGATGGCCAGCAGCGCGTCCTGCGAACCGCGGTCCTCCTGCTTGACGTAGTGCAGGTCGTTGGTGGCCAGCAGGGGCGCACCGATCGTCTCCCCGATCCGCAGCAGGTCCTTGAGCACACGGGTCTCGATCTCGATCCCGTGGTCCATCAGCTCGATGTAGAAGTACTCCTTGCCGAAGATGTCCTGCAGCTCGCCGGCCACGCGGACGGCCTCGTCCCACTGGCCGAGCCGGAGCCGCGTCTGGATCTCGCCCGACGGGCAGCCGCTGGTGGCGATCAGGCCGCTCCCGTAGCGCTGCAGCAGGTCGCGGTCCATGCGCGGCCACTTGCCCATCTGGCCCTCGAGCGAGGCCAGCGAGCTCGCACGCATCAGGTTGTGCAGACCCTCGTTGTTGCGGGCCAGCAGCGTCATGTGCGTGTAGGAGCCGCGCGCCGAAACGTCGTCGGACTCCTGGCCCTGCTGGCCGAAGCGCACGCGCGTCTGGTCGAATCGGCTGGTCCCCGGCGTGACGTAGGCCTCGACCCCGATGATCGGCTTGATCCCGGCAGCAGTGGCCTTGGACCAGAAGTCGAACGCGCCGAACAGGTAGCCGTGGTCGGTGGTGGCGATGGCCGTCTGACCGAGCCGCTCGACCTCGGCGAACAGGTCCCCGAGTCGTGCCGCGCCGTCCAGCATCGAGTACTCGGTGTGCACGTGGAGGTGGACGAAGTCGGAGCCTCCAGCAGATGCCATGCGGGCGATCCTACGTCGCCCCACCGACACCGGATCGTCACCACTCCGTCGCCCGGGCGGCGCCCTCGGCGTGTCGAGCGGCAACGGCTAGGGCGTGTCGGAGACCCGGACGATCTTGACGGCGTCGCGGTGCCAGATGTTCTCGTCCAGGTGGCGCCCGGGCCGCGCGACGTAGCCGATCCGGGCGTAGAAACCGAGCGCCTGCTCCTGCGCGCTGAGCTCGACGGTGACCTCACCGTCGACGGCGTACCGGTCGAGAGCCGCGGCCTCGAGGGAGGTCATCAGCAGGGCCCCGACGCCGAGGCCACGCGCTCGTGCGGAGACGGCGACCCGGCCGATGTGGGCCGGTCCGTCGTGCGGCGGCAGCAGCCTTGCGGTGCCCAGCGCCGTGCCGTCGTCGTCGAGCGCAACGACGTGCAGCGTCGTCGGGTCGTCGTCGAGGTCGTCCATCTCGTGGTCGGGATCGACTCCCTGCTCCGCGACGAACACCGTCATGCGGATCGTGCGCATCGCCTCGCGGAGCTCGGTCGTGTCGACCGGGACCACGCGCACGCTCATGCGTACCCGTCCTGCAGCGTCGCCAGCGCGCGGGCCAGGTCGTCCGGGTACTCGCTGCTCAGCTCGAGCCACTCGCCCGTGCTCGGGTGATGGAAGCCGAGCCGCTTGGCGTGCAGCCACTGGCGCGTGAGGTGCACGCGCGCGGCCAGGGTCGGGTCGGCGCCGTAGGTGAGGTCGCCGACGCACGGGTGCCGCAGGGCGGCGAAGTGCACGCGGATCTGGTGCGTGCGCCCGGTCTCCAGGTGCACCTCGACCAACGACGCCGCCGGCAGCATCTCCAGCACCTCGTAGTGGGTCACCGAGGGCTTGCCGTCCGCGACGACCGCGAACTTCCAGTCCGAGCTGGGGTGCCGCCCGATCGGCGCGTCGATGGTGCCCGTGGTCGGCTCGGGGTGGCCCTGCACGAGCGCGTGGTAGACCTTCTCGACCGTGCGCTCCTTGAAGGCCCGCTTGAGCACGGTGTACGCGTGCTCGCTCTTGGCGACGACCATGAGGCCCGACGTGCCGACGTCGAGCCGGTGCACGATCCCCTGCCGCTCGGCCGCCCCGGACGTCGAGATGCGGTATCCGGCCGCGAGCAGGGCGCCGACGACGGTCGGACCCGTCCAGCCCGGCGACGGGTGCGCCGCGACGCCGACCGGCTTGTCGATGACCACGACGTCGTCGTCGTCGTAGACGATGACCATGCCGGGAACGGGTTCGGCGACGATCTCGATGCTCGCCGCCGGTGCCACGTCGGGGATCTCGACCTCGAGCCAGCCGCCCGCGAGCAGCCGGTCCGACTTGCCGAGCTCCTTGCCGTCCAGGTGCACCCCGCCCGCCTCGGCGATCTCCGCCGCACGGGTCCGCGACAGGCCGAGGAGCCGCGACAGGGCCGCGTCGACGCGTTCGCCCACGAGCCCGTCCGGCACGGGCATCGCCCGGGTGTCAGGCATTGCGCTCGGACGCGTCGGGCGTGCCCTCCGGCGCCGGATCGGCGTCGTCGGCGTCCGTTGCGCCTTGGATCGCCTCGCCCTCTCCCCGACCGTCCCGGCCCTCTCGAGAGCCGTCGATGTGCACGCCGGTGGCGGCGAGGAACACGATCATGACCGCCGCGACGACGATCGCGATGTCGGCGACGTTGCCGACGAACACGTTCCAGTACGCGATGAAGTCGACGACGTGCCCCCGTCCGAACCCGGGTTCCCGGAACAGCCGGTCCATGAGGTTCCCGAGCGCACCACCGAGAAGCAGGCCCAGGGCGACCGCCCACCCGCGCGACCCGATACGGCGGCTCGCGCGCACGATGAAGACGATGACCGCGACGGCGACGATGGTCAGCAACCAGGTCATGCCCGTGGCGATGCTCAGCGCCGCGCCGGAGTTGAACACGAGCTGCAGTCCGAGCAGGTCACCGACGAGAACTCGACGTACACCGGACTCGAGGTTGTCCAGCGCCCACACCTTCGACAGCTGGTCCAGGACCAGTACGACGACCGTGATCGAGAAGAGCAGGATCAGCAGGCGGCGCCGGCGAGGGCTCGCCGAGGGCGCGACGGGACGGTCGTCCGAGGTGGTGGGCACCGCAGGAGTCTACGTGCGCGTCAGCGACGTTCTTCGCGCTGCTTGCACTCGACGCACAGGCTGGCCCGCGGGAATGCCTGGAGGCGCGCCTTGCCGACCGCCCGACCGCAGGACTCGCAGGCCGCGAACGTGCCGTGCGAGATGCGGGCCAGGGCCCGCTGCGTCTGGGACAGGAGGTCGCGCGTGTTGTTGACGAGCGTCAGCTCCTGCTCACGCTCGAGCGCCGACGAACCGGAGTCGGCCTGGTCGTCGCCGGCGCCGTCACCGGAGTTGCGCAGCAGGTCGGACAGCTCGGCGTCTGCGGCCGCGAGCTCGCTGGTCAGACGGTCGATGTCGCTGGTGAGCTCCTCGGCGATGTCCTTGACCTCGCGGGCTGTCCATGCCTTCTCCCCGTCACGGACGGGCAGCCCCCGCACCATCTTTGCCAGCTCCTTGGTGTCGGTGCTGACGTCGATCGCGCTCAGTGCGTCGTTGATGGCCACTGACGGGCCCCCCTGTCCTCGAAGTCACGTGACTGTATGCGGGTGTCGGAGCGGACACAACACAACACGCCGGGTGAAACCGGGCGCTCCGCTGAGAGCGGACGCGCCAGGTCGCACCCGGCGTGATGGGTGAAGCGAACCCGACCTGACCTGTGATGATGCTGTGGACGCAGAGCCCGACGGGTGGCCGTCAGAGGTTCTGTGCGTCTCCGACCGGCTGCGGCTGGCCCGAACGCGGCGGGAGCGCGTTGCCCCGGTTGTCCAGGTCGCCCAGCAGGTTCTCGAGGTAGCTCTTCAGACGCGTGCGGTAGTCGCGCTCGAACACGCGCAGCTCGTCGATCTTCCGCTCCAGGAGCGACCGCTCCTGCTCGAGCTGGCCGAGCGTGCGCTGCGACGTCTCCTCGGCCTCACGGACGATGCGGTTGGCCTGGCTCTTGGCCTCGCCGACGAGCCGGTCCGACTCCTCCTGGCCGCTGCGCACGTAGTCGTCGTGCAGCTTCTGGGCCAGGGCGAGCATCCCGGTGGCCGACTCCGGCTCGCTGGCGCGGGGCGCCTCGGCGACGGGGGCGACGATCGGGGCCGGTGCCGCGACCGGAGCCGCCACCACCGGAGCGGGCGCCGGGACGGGCTCGGGGGTCGGCTCGGGCTTGGCGGCGGGCGCGGACTGCTGGGCACCCGCTCGGCTCAGCTCGGCGATGCGACGCTCGGCCGCGGCCAGCTTCGTCTTGAGGTCGTCGTTCTCCCCCTGGATGTCCCGGAGGGTGTTGACCACCTCGTCGAGGAAGTCGTCGACCTCGTCCTGGTCGTACCCTTCGCGGAACTTCGTGGCCTGGAACTTCTTGTTCAGGACCTCGTCTGCGGTCAGCAGCGCCATCGTCGTCACCTCTGTCGGTAGAGCTTGTCGCTCAAGCTAGCCGGGCCGGCGGCAGTCCACCGACCGCCACGGGCCACGGTATCGGAGAAAGTCCTCGGTGCACGCCCCCGCGACACGCCCACGGATGGGTGGTTCGTAGGCCTCAGAGCACCTGCAGCAGGATCAAGCAGATGAAGAAGAGCACCATGAACGCCAGATCCAGCTGGACCGAGCCGATCCTGACGGACGGGATGATCCGTCTCAGCGCCTTGAGCGGGGGGTCGGTCACCGAGTACGTGACCTCGGCGATCACCAGAGAGACGCCCGACGGGCGCCACTCCCGCGCGAAGAACTGGACCCAGTCCAGCACGAGTCGCACGAGCAGGATGAGGAAGAAGACCAGGACGACGAGGTGCAGAACCTGTCGGACGAGTTGCACGCGTCAGCTCTGGTTGTAGAAGCCCGCGCGCACCGGCTGCTCGGGCGGCGTCGCGGCCTCGCCGGCAACCTCCACGTGCGCCGGGGACAGCAGGAAGACCTTGCTGGTGACGCGCTCGATCGCCCCGTGCAGGCCGAAGATCAGACCGGCGGAGAAGTCGACGAGACGCTTGGCGTCGGCGTCGTCCATGTCTGTCAGGTTCATGATCACCGGGGTGCCCTCGCGGAACGCCTCGCCGATCTTGCGCGCGTCGTTGTACGAGCGCGGGTGGATCGTCGTGATGCGGCGCAGCTCGCCGGCGGGCGCCGGCGTGTGGACCGCGACGTTGGCCTGCGTCGGCGCGGCCGAACGGGTCGGGCGGTGCAGCGGCGTGACCTGGGCCTCGTACTCGGTCGGCACAGCGACCTCCCCGTCGTCATAGTCCTCGAGGTAGTCCTCGTGCTCGGCCCTGTCGTCGGCCAGGCCGAGGTACAGCATCGTCTTGCGCAGCGCTCCGGCCATCGCGTTGGCTCCCTCCCCGCATCTCTGCGGACCTCCCCAGAACCCGGCGCCGGACCCTGCGGGGTCGCGAAGACGCTGGTGGGCTCCCTCTGCCGTCACGCTAGCAACGGGGAGCACGCCGGGCGCGTCGCGACACGCCCGTTCACGTCGGTGGTCGCACGACTCCTGCGAACCGGCCGGTCCGCGACGAGCGCCGGAACGAGAACAGGTCGCCGTCGGTGTACGTGTCACGGTCGGACACGAGCACGTCCCGGACGCCGAGCCGGCGCAGCACGGCGTCCACGCCGGCGGGCAGGTCGAGCGCCGGAGTGCCCCACGACGTCGTCGCGAAGGTCTCGGGCACCACGGCGGCCACCTCCTCACGCAGCTCGGCGGGCACCTCGTACGAGCGGCCGCCGATCGCCGGGCCCGCCGCCGCGCGGATGCGCCCGACGTCGGCTCCGACGCCGACCATGGCCGAGACGGCCGCCTGCAGGACACCCGCCGCGAGCCCGCGGCGGCCCGCGTGCACGGCAGCGACCACTCCGGCGGACGCGTCGGCGAGCAGGACGGGGACGCAGTCTGCGACGAGCACGGCCACGGCCACGTCCGGTGAGATCGACACCAGGGCGTCGGCCTCGCCCACGTCGTCCGAGGGCTCCGCCAGGACCACGACCCCGGTCCCGTGCACCTGGGTGGCGTAGGCGACCGGCGCGCCCGCCCAGTCGTCGAGCACGGCGCGGTTGCGGGTGACGAGGGCGGGGTCGTCGCCGACGGCGAGCCCGAGGTTGAGGGTGTCGTACGGCGCGGCGCTGACGCCGCCCTGCCGGGAGGTGAAGCCCGCGCGGACCCCGGTCCCGAGGTCCGCGCCGTCGACCAGCACGTCTACTTCAGGAAGTCCGGGACGTCGAGCTCGTCACGCTCCCGGTCGCGGCGCGGGCCGTCCTCGGTGAAGATCCGCGGGACCTCGAGCGCACCGGTGATCGGCGTCGGCTCCGCCTCCGTGGACAGGAACGCGGGGACGTCGGGCTGGCCCGCGCCACCGGCGTAGGCACCGACCGGCACCGGGACCTCTTCACGCTCGACGACCGGTCGCTGAGCGGGGACGTGCGCGGGGACCTGGGCGGCGGCGGGAGCCGGACGCGCGCCGGCGGAGTTGCCGGAGACCTGGCCGAGCGCGCGCGCGTCGCGACGGATCGTCGGCGACCCGCTGTCGAACCCGGCCGCGATGACGGTCACCCGCACCTCGTCGCCGAGGGCGTCGTCGATGACCGCGCCGAAGATGATGTTGGCCTCGGGGTGCGCGGCCTCCTGCACCAGACGGGCCGCCTCGTTGATCTCGAACAGGCCGAGGTCGGAACCGCCCTGGATGGACAGCAGGACACCGTGGGCTCCGTCGATCGACGCCTCGAGCAGGGGCGACGAGATCGCCATCTCGGCGGCCTGGACCGCGCGGTCGTCGCCGCGGGCGAAGCCGATGCCCATGAGCGCGGAGCCGGCACCCTGCATGACCGACTTCACGTCGGCGAAGTCGAGGTTGATGAGCCCCGGCGTGGTGATGAGGTCGGTGATGCCCTGGACGCCGGAGAGGAGCACCTGGTCGGCCGAGTGGAACGCGTCGAGCACCGACACGGACCGGTCCGAGATCTGCAGCAGGCGGTCGTTCGGGATCACGATGAGCGTGTCGACCTCGGCCCGCAGCGCCTCGATGCCCGAGTCGGCCTGGACCGAGCGGCGACGCCCCTCGAAGGTGAACGGTCGGGTGACGACACCGATGGTCAGCGCACCCAGCGAGCGGGCGATCCGGGCGACGACCGGCGCGCCACCGGTACCGGTGCCACCGCCCTCGCCCGCGGTCACGAACACCATGTCGGCGCCGCGCAGGACGTCCTCGATCTCGTCCTTGTGGTCCTCGGCGGCCTTCTTGCCGACCTCCGGGTCCGCGCCTGCGCCCAGCCCCCGCGTCAGCTCGCGGCCGATGTCGAGCTTCACGTCCGCGTCCGACATCAGGAGCGCCTGGGCGTCCGTGTTGACGGCGATGAACTCGACACCCTTGAGGCCGACCTCGATCATGCGGTTCACGGCGTTCACGCCGCCGCCGCCGATGCCGACGACCTTGATGACCGCCAGGTAGTTCTGCGGAGCTGCCACGGTGGGTGCCTCTCGTTCTGTGCGTGCGTGCTGGGCCTGCGCTTGCTGTGACGACTGCGGTACGGCTGGGCCGCCGGGTCCGATCCGGCGACACGCCGGAGCCGGTACAAACCTTCACCCTCTACTTGAGGGTTATAGTTATGTCAGGTTCTGTTGTCAGGCGTGACGCTAGGTCGCGCGTCCGGCACTATCAACGACCGCGCCGCGCGTGTCGGGACTTGCCCTCGAATTCGCCCTACTTCGTGATGGGCAGGCGCGGTGCGGACACGTCGATCACCGAAGCGCCCGCCGCGGCCGGCGATGCGCGCAGGGCCTTGAGCACCGCGATCTTCAAGGGCGTCTCGTGCGCGCTCCCCCATTCGACCTGGACGCCGTCACGCAGCTTCATGCTCACGGTGTCCTGCGTGTGCGCGGACACGCCCTCGACCTGGGCCAGCAGGTCCGCAGGCAGCTGCTCGAGCACCCCGAGCACGGCCGTCAGCGTCCGCTTGTCGCCCACGGGGACGTCGACCACGGGAAGGCCCGCCGGTGCGGCGTCGACCCGGCCGACCTGGACGCCGTCCTGGTCGAGGAGCGCGAACCCCTTGCCGGTCGACGCGTCAGGCACGGCGGCCACCGGCTCGCGGGCGACGAGCGTCACCGACAGCCCGGCCGGCCACGCGCGCGTCACGCGGGCCTCCCGGACGCCGGGGACGTCGAGCAGCTCGTCGCGCAGCGACACCGTGTCCAGACGCGGCAGCGGCGTTCCCGCGTGCGCCGCCACCACGGCCTGGACCTGGTCGACGGCCACGACCGTGCCCGCCCCCTGGACCTCGATCTTCGTCGGGTCGAGCGCCAGCACCGGGGACGCGAACAGCAGCCATCCGAGCCCGACGACCGCGACGACCACGGCCGTCGTGAGGATCAGCTGACGGCGCGCCAGGTTGCGGCGGGCCCGGGCGCGCTCGGCGAACCGCGCGATGGAGCTCGTCGAGACCACCGGCGGCACGACCGGGCCGTTGTAGGCCCGCACCCGCCCGGCCGAGTAGGTGGTCACGGACCGTCCGAACGTGTCGGGCGTCGCTGGGTCGGGGGTCCGTTCGGCCGTCCGGGTGGGTTCGGTCCGTGGTGCCGGCGCGGGCCGACGGGCGGCCGGCGGCGTGGGACGGGCGGGCGGACGCGCGGGACGGCTCGGTGCGGGGTCGCGTGGGGCCGTGGGTCGCGAGGGGCTCACCGGGAGCCTCCGGCGAGCTCGGCGAGCACGATGGGGCCCAGGAGCGTGACGTCGCCGGCCCCGACCGTGAGCACCAGGTCACCGGGGCGGGCGGCCTGCGCGACGGCGCGCGCGGCGTCGAGCCGGTCGGGCACGAAGCTCGCCTTGCCGGCGGTCGGCACCCGGTCCACGATCAGCGCCCCGGTCACCTGCGGGTCCGGGTCCTCGCGGGCGGCGTAGACGTCCGTGACGACGACCAGGTCGGCGAGGTCGAACGCGGCCCCGAACTCGACGGCGAACGTCCGGGTGCGCGAGTAGAGGTGCGGCTGGAACAGGACGAGCACGCGACCGGGTCCGACCACCGATCGGGCCTGCCGGAGCAGGGCGGCCACCTCGGTCGGATGGTGCGCGTAGTCGTCGACGACGCGTACGCCGTCCACCGTCCCGCGGTCCTCGAACCGGCGACCGGTCCCCCGGAACGCCGCGAGCCCGGTCGCGGCGGCGACCGGATCGGTGCCGAGGCGCCGCGCAGCCGCCCACGCGCCCCCGGCGTTCAGCGCGTTGTGCACGCCCGGTACCGCGAGCCGGACGGTCAGCACGCCGTCGGGCGTGGTCAGGTCCACGCTCCACGCGGAACCGTCGGGACGCAGGTCGCCCACCACGACGTCGGCGGTCGGCGAGGTGCCGTACGTGACCACCGCGACGTCGCGGGCGGCCAGCTGGGCGCGGGCGCGGTCGACGAGCCGCACGGCGCCGGCGTCGTCGGCGCACGCCACGAGCGCTCCGCCGGGTCGGATCCGCTCGGCGAACGCGACGAACGCGTCCTCGAACGCCTCCGCGGACCCGTAGTGGTCCAGGTGGTCCGGCTCGACGTTGGTCACGACCGCGACCAGCGGCGCGTACGCCAGGAACGAGCCGTCGGACTCGTCGGCCTCGGCGACGAACGCCCGACCCGTTCCGTCGCGGCTGCCGCCCAGCGCGCCGCCGGCCGAGAGGACCGACCCGCCGATGGCGAAGGACGGGTCGGCGCCCGCGTCGAGCAGCGCGGTCGCGACCATCGCCGACGTCGTCGTCTTGCCGTGCGCCCCGGCCACCGCGACCGCGTCCCGGCCCACCATGAGCGCGGCGAGCGCCTCCGACCGGTGCAGGACGCGGATGCCCAGGGCCCGCGCGCGGGCGAGCTCGGGGTTCGACTCGCGCACGGCCGAGGAGACGACGAGCGTGTCGATGCCGTCGACGAGCGCGGCGTCGTGCCCGACGTGCACCGTGACGCCCGCCTCGCGCAGTGCGGGCAGGGCGGGACCGTCGGCCGCGTCCGAGCCGCTCACCGTCAGCCCGCGCGCGGCCAGCAGCCCCGCGACGGCGGACATCCCGGCGCCCCCGATTCCGATGAGGTGCACGCGACCGAGCTTCTCGGCGGCCAGCTGCTTGGGAGCCTTGGGCGGCGCGGGCAGCTCGGCCTCGACGAGCCGGGCGACGCGTGCGGCCGCGTCTCGCACGCCGACGCTCGCCGCCGCGCGGCCCATCCGCGCCCGGGTCTCGGCTGCCGCGTCGCCGACGAGCAGGACGGGCAGGTGCGCGAGCAGCCAGGCCGGATCGAGGTCGTCGTCGTCGACCAGCAGGCCCCCGCCCGCAGCGACCACCGCGGCCGCGTTGAGCCGCTGCTCGCCGTTGCCCACGGGCAGCGGGACGTACACGGCCGGGATGCCGAGCGCGGCGAGCTCGCAGACCGTGCCCGCGCCGGACCGCCCGACGACGACGTCGGCGACGGCGAGCGCGAGGTGCATGTCGCTCAGGTACTCGCGCACCTGGTATCGCTCGGCGCCGGGCACGCCCTCGAGCGCTGCGCGGACCGCGTCGGCCTTGCCTGCGCCGGTCAGGTGCAGGACCTGGACGCCCCGCGCGAGCAGCTCGGCCGCGGCACCCGAGACGGCGGTGTTGACGCTGACGGCTCCCAGCGACCCGCCCGAGACCAGGAGCGTCGGCAGGGTCGGGTCGAGGTCCAGGGACTGGGCCGCCGCCACCCGCGCGCGGTGCGCATCCGCGGATCGCTCGGCGAGCAGGCGGGCGATCGGCGCGCGCAACGGCAGGCCCGTCACCTGGGCGCCGCGCAGCGCGGTCCCGGGGAACGTCACCGCGACGGACCTCGCCCAGCGCGCACCGAGCCGGTTGGCGAGGCCGGGCCGGGCGTTCGCCTCGTGGATCACGACCGGCACCCCGCGTCGCCGCGCTGCCAGGTAGGCGGGCGTCGACACGTACCCGCCGAAGCCGACGACGACCTGCGCGCCGGAGTCGTCGATCGCGGTACCGGCGGCCCGCACGGCGGCGCGCAACCGACCCGGCAGGCGGAACCAGTCGAGCGTCGGGCGACGCGGCAGCGGCACGCGCGGGACGAGCGCGAGGTCGAGCCCGTGCTCCGGCACCAGGCGCGCCTCCAGGCCCTGGGCGGTGCCGAGGACGGTCAGGCGCGCGTTCGGGTGCCGGCGGTGAAGCTCGTCGGCCACGGCGAGCAGCGGGTTGACGTGCCCGGCCGTCCCGCCGCCGGCGAGGAGCACCGACGGGGGCCGGCGCTCGTCAGCCACGAGACCGGCCGATGACGGCGAGCGAGCGCCGCACGACGCTCGGCCGGGCGGCGAGCGCCTCGGCGGCGCCGGGCTCGGAGCGCGCGAACGCGATCAGCACGCCAAGTGCCGCCATCGTCACGATGAGGGCCGACCCACCCGCGGACACGAGCGGCAGGGGCACCCCGATGACGGGCGCGAGACCGATGACGACCGCGATGTTGACGATCGCCTGGCCGATGATCCAGCACAGGATCGCGCCCGTGGTGATCTGCACGAACGGGTCCTGGTGGCGTCGGATGATCCTGATCATGGCGAACGCGAGCAGCCCGAACAGCGCGAGGACCAGGAGCGTGCCGATCAGGCCGAGCTCCTCGCCGAGGATGGCGAAGATGAAGTCGTTGTGCGCGGCCGGCAGGTAGGACCACTTCTCCCGGCTCTCCCCCAGCCCGAGACCTCCCCAGCCGCCGCTCGCCAGGCCGTATCCGCCGTGCAGGGTCTGGTAGCACGCCTGGGTGACGTCGCAGTCGCTCGAGAGCCAGCTCGAGATGCGGCCCGTGCGGTTCCCGCTCGAGAGCGTCAGCGCCGCGGTGAGCCCGGCCGCGAGGAGCGCTGCGAAGCCGAACATCCGCAGGGGCACACCGGCGACGAACAGCGCCCCCGCCACGAGCAGCAGGAGCACCATCGCGGTGCCGAGGTCGTGACCCGCCAGGATCACGGCGAGAGCGACCCCGGCGACGGGCACCGCGGGGACGAGAGCGTGGCGCCACTGCCGCAGCAGGGGCAGCTTGCGGGCCAGCACGGCACCGAGCCACACGGCCAGCGCGAGCTTGATCGCCTCGGACGGCTGCGCGGTGATCCCGCCGATGCGCACCCAGTTCTGGTTCCCGCCCACGCCCCAGCCCAGGGGCGTGAACACGAGGAGCTGGAACAGGATCGCGGCGCCCAGCGCCGGCCACGCGAAGCGCTTGAAGTAGCGCACGGGCATCCGGGACAGCACGAACAGGAGCGGCAGCCCCATGAGTGCGAACTGCGCCTGGTTGAGGAACACGGCATAGGGCGACCCGCTCTTGTCGAGCGACTCGACGCTCGAGCTCGACAGGACCATCACCAGCCCGAGCACGAGCAGGAGGGCCGCCGCGCCGACGAGCACGTAGTAGCTGGTCACCGCGCTGTTCCACTGCCCGAGCATCGAGCCGGTGGCGGTCGGTGCGTCGGGCGCCCGGTCGCGGGCGGGTCGCGGTGTCGTCGCGGTCACGCCCGTGCCCCCGTCCGCCCGTTCACACGTCCTCGCCGAGCGCACGCGCGGCGGCGGCGAACTCCTCACCTCGGGCGGCGTACGACGAGAACTGGTCCATCGACGCGCACGCGGGGGCGAGCAGCACGGTGACGCGCGCATCCGCCGCAAGCCCGGCAGCCCCGAGGGCGAGCCGTCGGGCCTCGTGCACGGCGCGGGTCATCACGGTCTCAGTCTCACCGGCGTCCACCTCGACCACGGGGACCTCGGGTGCGTGTCGGGCGAGTGCCTCGCGCAACGGTTCCCGGTCGACCCCGATCAGCACCGCCGCCGCGAGCCGGTCCCTGCGGGCGGCGACGAGCTCGTCGAACCGGGCACCCTTGGCCAGGCCGCCAGCGACCCACACGACGGAACCGGGTGCGAACGCCGCCAGCGCGGCTGCGGCCGCGTGGGCGTTGGTGGCCTTGGAGTCGTCGACGTAGGCGACCGCGTCGATCGTGGCCACCGTCTCGAGACGGTGCGCACCCGCGGAGTAGGCGCGAAGGCCGGCGCGCACGGCGGCCGGCTCGACCCCGTGCGCGAGAGCGAGCGCCGCGGCGGCCAGGGCGTTCGCGACGACGTGCGGGGGCACGGTGCCGTCGGGCCCGGCCAGCTGCGCCAGGTCGTCGAGGGTGCCCAGCTCGGCGGCGTGCGTGTGCCGCAGGCGCGCGAAGCCGCGGTCCACCAGCACGTCCTCGACCATCCCGACCTGACCGACGAGCGGCGTGCCGAGCGTGAAGCCGACCGCGATCGCCCCGTCGGTGACGTCGGCCTCCCGGACGAGCTCCTCGGTGCGCGGGTCGGCCAGGTTGTAGACGCACGCGACCTGGGCGCGCTCGAAGATCCGGCCCTTGTCCGCCGCGTACGCCTCGATCGATCCGTGCCAGTCGAGGTGGTCGGCCGCGATGTTCAGCACGGCGGCCGCCTGCGCGGACATCGAGTGCGTGAAGTGCAGCTGGAAGCTGGACAGCTCGACCACGAGCACGTCGAGCGACGGGTCCCGCGCGGCGAGCACCACCGGCGGACCCACGTTGCCGACCGCCGCGACCCGTCGGCCCGCCGTCCGCAGGATCGACTCGAGCATGCCGACGGTGGTCGTCTTGCCGTTCGTCCCGGTCACCGCCAACCAGGGCGCCGGTCCGTCGCCGGACGCGCGGTCGACGCGCACCTGCCAAGCCAGCTCCACCTCGCTCCACACGGGCAGACTGCGTGCGAGCGCAGCAGCGAGCAGGGGGTGGTGCGGCGCCAGGCCGGGTGAGGCGACGACGAGGGACGCGCGGTCGAGCGCGGTCCCGGCGAGCAGCTCCTGCGTGCCGATGACGTCGTCGGCATGGTCGTCGACCGGGACCACGCGGGCCCCGAGCGAGGCGAGCACCTCGGCGGCGGCGCGACCCGAGACCCCCAGGCCGGCGACGATCACCAGAGCACCGTCCAGCTGGACCTCAGCCACCTACCCGGCCACCCACTCGGCGTAGAAGATCCCGACGCCGACGGCGACGAACAGCCCGGCGATGATCCAGAACCGGATGACGATGGTCACCTCGCCCCACCCCGACAGCTCGAAGTGGTGGTGCAGCGGTGCCATCTTGAAGACCCGTCTTCGCGTCAGCTTGAAGAAGCCGATCTGGATGACGTCCGACATGACCTCGAGCACGAACAGGCCACCGATGATCGCGGCCAGGATCTCGGTCCGCGTGAGGATCGACAGGCCGGCGAGCGCGCCGCCCAGGGCGAGCGAGCCGGTGTCGCCCATGAAGATCTTGGCCGGGCTCGCGTTCCACCACAGGAACCCGAAGCACGCGCCGACGATCGCGGCGGCGACGACCGCGAGGTCGAGCGGGTCCCGAGTCTCGTAGCAGCGCGGGCCGGCGGTCGCGAGCACCTGGCAGCTCTGGTTGTTCTGCCAGACGCCCATGATCACGAAGGCGCCGAAGACGATCAGTGAGACGCCCGTCGCCAAGCCGTCCAGCCCGTCGGTGAGGTTGACCGCGTTCGACCACGCCGTGATGAGGAAGTTGGCCCACAGGACGAACAGGATGACCCCGATCGTCGTGCCCCAGAACGCGAGATCGAGCTTGGTGTCCCGGATGAACGAGATGTGCGTGGACGCCGGTGTCCGGAACTTCGCGTTGGGGAACTGCAGGGCCGCGACGGCGAACGTGACCCCGACGAGTCCCTGGCCGAGGATCTTCCACCGGGCGCTCAGCCCGAGGCTGCGTTGGCGGGAGATCTTGATGAAGTCGTCGAGGAACCCGACGAGCCCGAGCCCGGTCATCAGGAAAAGGACCAGGACCGCCGAGGCGCTCGGCAGCGTCCGGGTGGCCACCAGGCCGCCGATCCAGCCGAGCAGCGTGGCGGCGATGATGACGACGCCGCCCATCGTCGGGGTCCCACGCTTGGTGAAGTGGGCGGTCGGGCCGTCCTGCCGGATGAACTGGCCGTACTGCTTGCGCACCAGGAACCGGATGAACAGCGGCGTGCCCAGGAGGGCGATGAGCATGGACAGCCCGCCGGAGATCAGGAGCGCCCTCATGCGACGGCTCCCTCGACGAGGAGGTCCCCGAGCCGCCACAGGCCGGCGCCGTACGACGACTTGACCAGGACGACGTCGCCCGGCCGCAGCTCCGACTCCAGGAACCGGGTCGCGACGTCGAGGTCGTCGGCCAGCACCACCTCGTCGCCCCACGAACCCTCGTGGTTGGCGCCGTCGCGGATCGCGCGGGCGCCCTCGCCGACGACGATCGTCAGCCCGATGTTCAGCCGGACGCAGAGCCGACCGATCGCGTCGTGCGCGGTGCGCGTCTCCGGGCCGAGCTCGAGCATCTCGCCGAGGACCGCGATCGACCGCCGGTCGCGCCCGGCCAGCACGGCCAGCGCCTTCAGGGCCGCGCGCATCGAGTCCGGGTTGGCGTTGTAGGAGTCGTCGACGACGGTCACCCCGTCGGCGCGGTCCACGACGTGCATGCGGTGGGGGCTGAGGGCGTCCGCGACGGTCAGGCCCGCGGCGACCTCGTCGAGGTCGAGCCCGACGGCCAGGGCGGCGGCGGCGGCACCGAGCGCGTTGTGCACGTGGTGCTCACCGACCAGACGCAGCTCGACGGTCGCCGTTCGTTCGCCCTCGTCCGAGCGCGACACGAGCGTGAACCGGGCCCGACCGGCGCGGTCGACGGCGACGTCACGCGCGCCCACCGACGCCTCCGGCGCGGCCCCGAACGTCCTCACGTCGCCGGGCGCCAGCGCGGCCATCGCCGAGACCCGCGGGTCGTCGGCGTTGAGCACCGCGACCCCGTCGGGGACCAGGCCCTGCACGATCTCGGACTTGGCCCGGGCGACCTCCTCGATCCCGCCGAACCCGCCGAGGTGCGCCTGACCGACGACGAGCACGACGGCGACGTCGGGCGGCGCGATCCTGGTCAGGTACGTGAGGTGCCCCGGCCCGCTCGCCCCCATCTCGAGGATGAGGAAACGCGTGCTCTCGTCGGCCCGCAGGACGGTCAGCGGCAGGCCGATCTCGTTGTTGAACGAGCGCACGGGCGCGACCGTGGGCCCGACGCTCCCGCAGAGCTGCGCCAGCAGGTCCTTGGTGGTCGTCTTCCCGACCGACCCGGTGATGCCCACCACCTTGAGCCCGGAGCCGCCCGGTTCGTAGGAGGCCTCCCGCAGCCGTTCCAGCACCAGCCGGGCGAGGTCGCCGAGCGCCTGCTCCACGTCCGGCACCACGACGCTCGGCACGACGACGCCACCGTCGTCGACGACGTCGCGGGCCGCGAGCACCAGCGCGGCACCGGCCCGCACGGCCGCGGCGGCGTACTCGTGACCGTCGACGTGCTCCCCGGGCAGCGCGACGAACAGGCCCCCCAGGACCTCCTCGCGCGAGTCCACGACGACCGAGCCGCCGACCAGCAGGGACGGTTCTACGTCGCCGCGCAGCACACCGCCGGTTGCGGCCGCGATCTCGGCCGCGGTCAGGGCGATCACGCGTGCTGCTCCTGACGGCCCTCGAGCGCTGCGAGCAGCACGAAACGGTCGTTGTACCGGTGGAACACTCCGGCGATCTCCTGGGTGGGCTCGTGCCCCTTGCCCGTGATGATCACGGTGTCCTGCTCGTCGGCGAGGGCGAGGGCGTCGCGGATGGCCTGCGCGCGGCTCGTCGCCTCGTGCACGTCGACCAGGTCCGGGCGGTGCGCCCGCACTCCGTCGAGGATGGCGGAACGGATGCTCGACGGCTCCTCGGAACGCGGGTTCTCGTCCGTGACGACGATCACGTCGGCGAGATCCGCGGCGATCGAGCCCATGATCGGGCGCTTGCCCTGGTCCCGGTCGCCGTCGGAGCCGAAGACGAGGATCAGTCGACCGGGCGTGATGGGCCGGACAGCTTCGAGCGCCAGGACGAGGGCGTCGGGCGTGTGCGCGTAGTCGACGAGCGACAGCGGGAAGCCGTCGCCGCGCTCGATCACGCGCTCCATGCGACCCGGGATCTCGTGCGCGTGCCCCACGGCCTCGATCGCCACGGACAGCTCGACGCCTGCAGCGTGCGCGAGCACGATCGCCAGCGCGGCGTTCGAGACGTTCACCAGACCGGGCAGGGGGCTGGCCGCCGAGTGGTCGGTGCCGTCGGGCCCGCGCAACGTGAACGTCGAGCCGACGCCGTCCAGCCCGATGTCCGCGGCCGTGACGGTCCAGTCCGCGACGATGCCGGAGCCGACGTGCGTCGCGACCGTCTCCACGGGGATCGGCGCGTCCGTCGCGAGCCGCCGACCCCACTCGTCGTCGACGACGACGACGCCGCGGCGGGCCTGCCCCGACGCGAACAGCCGCGACTTGTCGCGGAAGTAGCCCTCCATGTCGCCGTGGAAGTCGAGATGGTCGCGCTGCAGGTTGGTGAACCCGACCACGTCGAACACGAGCCCGTTGACGCGGCCGAGGGCCAGGGCGTGCGAGCTGACCTCCATGGCGACCGCGGTCGCGCCCCGTTCGAGCGCGGCGGCAAGCAGGGCCTGCAGCGCGGGCGCCTCGACCGTCGTGCGCGGGCTCTCGATCGCGTCCTCGCCGATCCGCAGCTCGACCGTGCCCAGCAGCGCCGTCAGGGGGTGCACCGCGCGCAGTGCGGCGTCGACGAAGTAGGTGGTCGTCGTCTTGCCGTTGGTCCCGGTCACGCCGACCGAGGCGAGCCGCTCCCCGGGTGCTTCGTGCGCCCAGGCGGCGATCGGGCCGGCCAGCGAGCGCGGGTCGTCCGTGAGCAGGACGGGCAGGCGGGCCGCCAGGTCGCCCAGCAGGTCGAGCCCGGCCCGGTCCGTGAGGATCGCCGCGGCACCGGCCTCGACCGCCTGACCCGCGTACGCGGCCCCGTGCACCTTGAGGCCGGGGACCGCGACGAACACGTCCCCCTCGACCACGTCGGCGCTGGCCAGGCTGACGCCCGTCAGCTGAGCGCCCTCGGCCACCGGCAGACCCGCCGTGACCAGGTCGAACGTCCCGACGAGGTCGGCGACCCGGTGGACCGCGGGATGCAGCGGGCGCATCCGAGCCGGGGACGTCATGGGGAGAATCTACCCCGACCGGGGTCGCCCGGACGCCTGGCGGCGTCCCGGGGAGCGCGCCTCACCACGTCGTCGGGAACAGCGTCCCCGTGGTGCCCGACGGCGCTACGCCGAGCTCGCCGAGCAGGTAGCCCGCGACGTTGCTGAACACGGGCGCCGCGACCGTGCCGCCGTAGATCGAGCTGCGCGGGTTGTGCAGGATCACCGCGACGGCGATGCGCGGGTCGTCCGCCGGTGCCACGCCGATGAACGACGCCGTGATCCCCTGCGTGCCGTCCGAGGCCCACGCCTGCGCCGTACCCGTCTTGCCGGCCACGCGGTAGCCCGGGATCGCGGCGCTGGAGCCCGTGCCGTCGTCGACGACGCTCTCCATCATGCTGAGCACCGTCTTGGCGGTCTCGGGCGAGACCACCTGGGTGGTGGTGGGCGTCGCGGACGGGGTGAACGTGCCGTCGGGCGACGTCCAGCCCTTGATGATGTGCGGCTGGACCCGGACCCCGCCGTTCGCGATCGTCGCGAACACCTGGACGGCCTGCATCGCGGTCACCGAGACGGACTGGCCGAACAGGACGGCGAACTTGTCGCGACGCTCCCACGAGCTCACGGGGTGCAGGATGCCGACCGACTCCCCCGGCAGCTCGATCCCCGTCTTGGCGCCGAATCCGAACTTCTGCAGGTAGTCGAACCGCGTCTGCACCGGCAGGTTCTGGCCGACCATGACCGTGCCCGAGTTCGAGGACTCGGCGAGGATGCCGGTCAGCGTCAGGTTCTCGACGCCGTGCTCGTGGGAGTCGTGGAACGTCTCCTTGCCGTCAGGCGAGTACGCGTACGGCACCTGGAACTGCGACGTCGGCGTCGCGACGTGGTTGTCCAGGATCGCCGACATCGTGATGACCTTGCCGGTCGACCCGGGCTCGAACACGTCCGAGATCGCGCTGGACAGCGAACCGCTCTTCGAGTCGCCGGGGTGGTTCGGGTCGACGCTGTTCGAGTCGGCCAGCGCGTAGACGTCGCCGGTCTTGGTGTCCATGGCGACCAGCGACCCGGAGTCCGCCCCGGTGGCCGCCACCTGGGCGTCCAGGGCGGCCTGGGCCCGGTACTGCACGTCGGACTTGAGGGTCAGCATGACCGAGTCGCCCTGCCGGGCCGGCGTCTCCTTGTCGTACCCGCCGGGGATCGCCTGACCCATGCGGCCACGCTCGTACGTCTCGCTGCCGGCCGTGCCCGTCAGGCGCTTGTCGAGCGAGAGCTCGAGGCCGGCGAGTCCGGCGCCGTTCGAGTTCACGAAGCCGAGGACGTTCCCGGCGAGGTTGCCGTTCGGGTAGACCCGCTCGGCCACCCGGTCCACGTTGACGCCCGGCAGGCCGAGCTTGCGCACCTCGCGTGCGACGTCGGGCAGCACACCCTTCTTGATGTACACGAAGCCGCGGTCGCCGACGAGCTTGCCGCCCAGCTCCGCCGCGTTCATGTCGAGCAGCGGCGCGAGGTGCGCGGCGACGCCGGCCGCACCGTCGGGACCCGGGACCGAGCCGGTCGACCGGTACTCGGGCACGGTCTTCTGGTTGACGGAGATGTCGTACCGCTCCACCGAGGCGGCGAGCGCGACCCCGTCGGCGTCGGTGATCTGTCCGCGGCCGCCTAGCGTCTCCACCGAGACGAGCCGCGAGTCCCGCGCCTTCTCGGCGATGCTCGGGCCGCGCAGACCCTGCACCCAGACGAGCCGACCGGCGAACACGACGAGCGTCAGGACGATGGCGATCGTCAGGAAGGTCATCCGGTTGCGCGAGCCCGACTGCGGCGGGCGGCCGCCGGTGCGGGTGGGGACCTCGACCGTCCGCGACGGGCCACCCGGACGCGGCCGGGGGACGGTGTTGCCGGCGGGCCGGGTGCCGTTCGTCGGCGGGCGCGCGCCCGTCCGCGGGCGGCCGGTGACCGGGGTCGTCATCCCGCGGCCCCGGCGGCCTGGGGGGCGCCCTGCACGGTGCCGTCGGAGAGCTTCAGCCAGCCCGTGCCGTTGGCCGGCATCATCCCGAGCGCGGTCGCCGCCGCCGCGAGGTGCGCGGGCGACGCCTGGGCGTCCAGGTCGGCCTGCTTGTCCTTGGCGTCCTGGTCGAGCTGGCCGAGCTGGTTGGACAGGTCGTACTTGGCGTAGGCCGTCGACGCCATCGACGTGTTCAGCAGGAGGGCGGAGAGCAGCGCTCCCGCGAGGACGGCCATGCACGCCAGGATGAACGGCATCCGCGTCCGAGCGTGCTGCGGCGCGCGGACGACCTTCAAACGTGGTGCGGGTGGATTCTGCGGCGCGGTGCGGGGCCGGGCCGGGGAGGTACGGGCACGTACTGCGGACTGGGCGCTCATGCCGCCCTCCTTCCGGTCGGTTTCGTACGCAGATGGTCAGGAGTCGGGCGGGTGCGCTCGGCGGCGCGCAGGCGCACCGACTGCGAGCGGGGGTTGCGGGCCAGCTCGGCCTCGTCGGCCTCCTCGGCACCGCGCGTGACGAGCCGCAGGTACGGCGCGTGCGTGGCCGGCTCGACGGGCAGGTCCGGCGGGGCGCTCGAGGTCGCTCCCGCGGCCATCGCCCGCTTGACGGCCCGGTCCTCGAGCGAGTGGTACGACTCGACGACGAGCCGTCCGCCCACCGCGAGCGCCTCGATCGACTCCGGCAGCGCCCGCTCGAGCGTCTCGATCTCGCCGTTCACCTCGATGCGCAGCGCCTGGAACGTGCGCTTGGCGGGGTTGCCCCCGGTCTTGCGCGTGGCCGCCGGGATGTTCGCCCGCACGATGCTCACCAGCTCACCGGTCCGCTCCAGCGGGCGCCGGGCGCGCTGCGCGACGATGGCGCGGGCGATGCGCGGCGCGAACCGCTCCTCGCCGTACTCCCGCAGGATCCGGGCGAGCTCACGCTCGTCGTACGTGTTCAGCACGTCGGCGGCCGTCTGGCCGGTCGTGGCGTCCATCCGCATGTCGAGAGGGGCGTCGGCCGAGTAGGAGAAGCCGCGCTCGCGCTCGTCGAGCTGCAGCGAGGACACCCCGAGGTCCATGAGGACGCCTTGGACCTTCGCGATGCCGAGCCGCGCGAGCACCTCGTTGATCTCGTCGTAGATCGCGTGCACCCCGGTGAACCGCTCGCCGAACGGCGTCAGACGGCGGCCGGCGAGCTCGAGCGCCTGGGTGTCCCTGTCGAGCCCGACCACGCGTACGTTGGGGAACGCCGCCAGCACGCCCTCCGTGTGGCCGCCCATGCCGAGCGTCGAGTCGACGAGCACTGCCGTCTCGTGGCCCTCGAACGCAGGTGCGAGCAGGTCGAGGCAACGTTGCAGGAGCACCGGCGTGTGCCGCGAGGCGGCGTCGTCGGTCTCGCTCATCGCTGCCTCCCGCTCCTGGTGTCTCGGACGAACAAGTGAGGTCGGACGGCCCTCCGCCGTCCGACCAGATCCCCCTCCGACCCTCTGACGCCGGGGAAGTGCGTCAGCAAAGTCGGGGGGAGGTCTCACCGGGCGGCCCATGGGCCTGGGGTGGAGCGTCAGAACGGTCCGTTCGGGAAGACCTCCTCCGCGGTGTCGGCGTAGCCGGCCTCCTGCTCGGACAGGTACGTCTCCCACGCCTGCAGGTCCCAGATCTCGACGCGGGTGCCGGTGCCGATGACGGCGACGTCCCGGTCCAGCCCGGCGTACCTGCGCAGCATCGGCGGGATCGAGATGCGGCCCTGCTTGTCGGGCAGCTCGTCGCTGGCGCCGGACAGGAACACGCGCAGGTAGTCCCGCGCCTGC